>NZ_JAJGVH010000079.1:0-14161 GCF_020785355.1 Limosilactobacillus reuteri
TTCAAATCACATCGTGATTGAAGACCCTACACATTTGATTCGTCGAAACTTTGTTCAGTTTTCAAAGGTCTACCTGTTGGCTAATTAAGCAGCCAATCAACATAACTATTATAACATATATTAGATTAGCTTGTCAAGAAGAAATTTTAATTAATTTTGAATTCCTTTTGATCGATAACTCAATCAGTAACTTTATTAATATATCATGTCATCAAGTAGATGTCAACAACTATTTTCAACTTTTTTGTTAAACCATCTCAACAGCACTTAACTGTTTTGACAACGATAATTACTATACATGGGTTTTTGTTCCCCGTCAACTGTTTTTTCTAAAAAAATTAAAAAGTATTCTCAAGGTCATATAAACAGTTAAAAACTTCAATAGCAACTAGGTCAATATCATCAAAGCGAAAACGTTCATAAGGGCGATATCGGACAAAGATAAATTCTTCCCTACTATGGATATAAGTTACATCACATAATGGAATACCAAATTTTTCAAATGTCCGTTTCTGCCGATCTCTTGAATCATCGTTTTGCATCGCAATCAAACGTCTAATAATCACTAATAATTCTGATTCTTTCACAATGATAATCCTCCTTCATACAAATAAAGGATCGTGCTAGCACACAATCCTTTTTTCTATCTTTTTACTTTATCAGGTTTTATAAATACAGCTACAATTCCGGCGAACATTCCGAAGTAATATGTGAGTAGTCGCCATAAGATCATTGCTAAAACCAATTTTGTATTTGAGTGAATAAAACTTGCAAAGAGAACGGAAAAACTATACTCGGCTCCCCCCGCCCCTCCTGGAATTGGAAAAAGCGAAATAATCATAAAAATTAACACGTGCAAGCTGAGGACCATCACAAAATTAATGTGGTCAATTCCAAGCGCAAGCATAATAAAGTATGGGATTGCATAGTAAAAGAATAATTGAAAAATAGTTACTACGCAAACCTTAAGCAGCTTCTTATAATCTTGCTTCATTCGGAGACTCTCTTGGTAAAAAGTATCCACTTTTTCATTTAGGACAACTTTCATGTGCTCATATCGGTTAGCCTTCATAAAAATGGCAGCTGGTTTGATAACGAGGTTCATTAGTTTCTTAGTAAAACTATACCAGTACATCACCATCAGCAATCCGACAATTACCGCTAAGTGAATCAAAAAGCCAAATATTACTAGTAACGAAAGAGCATGGAGTTTCTCCGCAATAAAATGAAAGCCAATTAACAAACTAATCAAGAAGTTAACAACAATCATTGCCTGGAATACAACAAACTTCATTAAAAGAACTGAACTTGCTAATCCCCCATCAACGCCTGATTGAATCATTGCAACTAATTGCGCTGGCTGTCCCCCTGTTGAGAATGGAGTAATCCCATTAAATAGTTGTTCAATTAATGGTAATCGTAATGCATCCTTCCAGGTAAAGCCATCGTGACGATCATTCATAAATATCTTTACGACAACCGCTTCTAAACCTAAATATAAACAAATACAGCCAAGTGCAACGAGCATCCATCCCCAATTAATGGCAGAAACGTCCTGCAACAATAGGTGGATGTTTGAGTTACGTAATGAGTAGCCGAGAATTCCAATTCCAATAATTAGCATTATGCTTAATACTAACCAATTTCGTCTGCTCACTAAGCATCCCCCTTTCGCGCTTGCTCCTGATAAAACTTAGTCCAAACATCTGCCAAATGTTCTTTTGAGTACTCCTTAGCAGCTCGCTGGGCCTGATTTTGCCAATGTGCCAGTCGTGCAGGATCATTGCGTAATAATGTCAACTTCATTTGCATCTCATTGACATCTTTAGCAGGCTCGTAATCCCCTTCAATAATAGAATGATAAAGGTCAAGATCGCGCAACATTACTGGTGTCCCGCAGCTAAAAGCTTCCAAGACAGACATTGGAAATAGTTCATTATATGAAGGTAAAAGAAATAGGTCAGCAAGATTGTTCAGTTCAGCAATCTTATCCCGCGAAACGATTCCTGTAAAATGTAAATTAGCTGGTGGATTATCTACTACCTTTTTTAATTCACTATAGCCATCAGTTAAACGACCAAAAGAGAATCCGCCAGCCCAAAAAAACTCAACATCCGGATTTTGGCGAGCAAGACGGATAAAGTCGGGAACCCCTTTTCGTTCTTGAACCTGGCCGCTTCCTAATACCACAAATTTATCGGCAGCAATCCCATATTTTTTTCGGAGAGCAGTCCGCTTAACAGCCGAATATGGATGGAAACGATCATTATCAACAAAGTTAGGAATATAAGCAATCTTTTTTTCAGGAATCCCGTATGCTACTAACTGCTTGATAAAAGATGGATTTACAACTACTAACTGATCCATTCGTTTATAAAAGGCAATAATATAATGATAAAAAAGCCCGCGAAACGGTTGCGGGATTGTAAGACTTCCTTCTAACGTCTCAGGAAGAAAATGCACATAGCCAATCTTTCGGCCCCGTTTTTTTGAAAATGTTGACAAGTAAAAAAGAGGGTCGATTGTATGATAATGACTGATCTGACTCTTCCCATAACGGTTGATTTCAATTTCAAATTTGTCACTGCACTGGTTGCGCAACAAGTTAATTAATTCAAGATAGGCGCTTCCTACTCCTTGTCCCGCAACCTTATCTGCAGATGAAAACATTGTTATTTTAATCATCATTAGCTCCTTGGGCGGTGAAAAAGACGATGTGATTTTTCAGCTTGATTAAGTTCATCATGGACAGCCATATCTTTTTGACAATCCTGGTAGAACTGAACAACCTTTTCAACAAAGACTTCTGCTGAGATTTCATGTAGCTTTTGTTGCCGTCTCAACCTTGACTCTGAGTTTTTTGGTTGGTTAAGGTAAAACAGGACACCATTAACCAAGTCGGCCCGCTTTTGAAAGCTAATGCCAATCGCTGGATCATCAATCAATTGGTCAGTATATTCACTACGCATAACCACGATTGGCAAATCCGAGGCAAGGGCTTCATCATAAGTCAGTCCTTGTGATTCAGAATCGGAGGCTGAAACAAAAACATCTGCCATCTGGTAATAATGGTAAACTTCATCATTTGAAATCTCACCAGCAAAACTAATATTGTCATTAAGCTGCATTTCACGAACTTGACGCTCCAGAGTATGTCTTGCGGGACCATCCCCAACAATCAGCAACTGTGCATCAGGCTTGTAAGCAAGAATATCTGGCATTGCTTCTATTAATGAATGGATATTCTTTTCATACGCTAAACGACTAAGCGAAAGTAAAACTGGGGTCTCTTCCCCATAGCCTAGCTTTGCCCTTAAATTAGCTATTTCTTCTGCTGAATCGCGTTTACTATATACCCGTAAATTAATCCCAGTTGGAATAACACGAATTGGTGATTCCACATGATAACTGGTTAAAGTATCCAAAACACGGTCACTTGGAGCAATAATCCCAGAAATATTTTTTAAATAAAGATGAGCAAGCCGAGCAACATCATTGGGCTTAAGAATATGGCCATTCGCAATATAGTGGAGATAATCTTGATACATCGTATGGTAAGTATGGAGACAGGGAATATGCAAATGCTTGGCAACCGTCTTCCCCATAACTCCAAGCGCAAATTCAGTTTGATTATGAACTATATCTAATTGGAACTTTTTAGCAAGCTTGATAGCCCGAAATACGCCGCGCACCGCAATGCGACGATCAGAAAACGAAACAAAGGGAATGCTTGCAAAGCGGTATATCCCATTTTCAACGTCATCATGTTTCGCCTTAGGATCAGTTGTCGTAAAAATATATACATGATGTCCCTGAGCAATCAATTCATCACGAAGCGTCTTAATCGAAGTCGCCACGCCACTCACCTGAGGGAAATATGTATCTGTAAAAATACCAATATTCAACCTAACTGCTCCTTTTTCATCATAAGTTTTCTAGATAATAATTAGTCATAACTGCTATTATACTAAAGCATTCACTGAACCGCAAAACAGATTTAGGTTATTTTAAATCTTCCTTCTAATAGTGACAAGACTCAGAAAGGCTGATTAAAATTTCTTTACAAAATCTTTTAATAATGAGAATAAAAAATAACTCTCTTGACGGTGCGAACTATCAAGAAAGTTATTTTCATTTATTAAAGTTTTACCTGCGGAACATACTTTTCCACTAATTTTTGGACCGCCGCGGCAGTTTCAGCATGAATTGCCCGGTGAACTAACGGTTGTAATTTGCGCGTATTCAATTGGTTAATTAAAGAGCGAACGCGTAAAATCTGACTACTGCTCATCGAAAATTCATCAAGCCCCATTGCCATTAAGAGAGGAACTGCATAAGCATTATTAGCCATCTCTCCGCACATGCCAACCCATTTGCCTTCAGCATGCGCAGCTTCGATCACCTGCCGAACCATCCGTAAAACTGCCGGATGAAGTTCTTGATACAGGTAAGCTACTTGCTGGTTCCCACGATCAACAGCGAATAGATATTGAATAAGGTCATTACTGCCAATGCTAAAAAAGTCAACATACTTCGCAAAATGTTCAGCCATAACTGCAACTGCCGGAATCTCTAACATCATGCCAACTTCAATATTTTTAGCAACTTGAATACCCGCTTGTTCAAGTTTTTCTTTTTCTTCATCAAGAATCGCGCGCGCTGCTTGAAATTCTTCAATCGTTGCAATCATCGGAAACATAATGGCTAACCGTCCATAAACTGATGCACGAAGGAGGGCCCGCAATTGAGGACGCAATATTTCTGGGCGTGCTAACCCGATCCTAATGGCGCGAAAACCTAGGTAAGGATTATCTTCATGAGGGAGAGTAACCATCCCCAGTTTTTTATCCCCACCAATATCAAGCGTTCGTGCGACTACCCGCTGTTCATTCATCGCCGAAACAAATCTTTTGTAAGCATTAAATTGTTGCTCTTCTGTTGGCAATTCATCCTTACTCATATAGAGGAATTCTGTTCTCAAAAGGCCAATTCCCTCGGCGCCATCTTCTTGAGCATCAATAACGTCAGCAAATGTTCCGACATTAGCTCCCACTTCAAATCGGCGCCCATCAGCACTCACGGTTTGCTTATCTTTTAACGCTCCCCACTTTTGCTGCTCCTGGATAAATTTACCAGCTAACAAACGATAATGCTCAATCTCTTCATTCGTTGGATTGACAATCACTTTGCCATGAATCCCGTCAACAATCAACAAGTCGCCATCATGAATGATCGTAGTGGCATTCTTGACGCCGACAACAGCTGGTAACGAAAGGGTCTTACTCATAATCGTAAAATGAGAAGTCCGCCCCCCATTAGTTGTAACAATCCCTGCAACATATCGTTTATCAAATTGAGCAGTATCAGTAGGCGTAATATTATTAGCCACAAAGATCGCACGGTGATCTAAAAGTCCTGGATCTGGTAAGGAAACATTCAATAGGTGACTCAAGACTCGTTTGGTCACATCACGCAAGGCGGTTGCCCGCGCATATAAATACTCATTATCGTTCTTGCGTTCAAAAACACTTAAATAATAATCTTCAACGCGTTTAACAGCCCACTCCGCAGTATCATGATGGCTATTAATACGGTCAATAATCTTTTCTTGTAAAGTCGGATCGTCTAAAATCGCAATCTGGGTATCAATAATCGTCACTGCCCGCTGACCTAGCAATTCATGGGCATGCTTAGATAAATGCTGAAGTTCGGTCTTGCTTAACGCAAAAGAATCATGAAGCCGGGCGACCTCATGATTCTCATCAGCTGTATGCTGTTTTTTTATAGATAGATCTGACTCTACTAACAGATGTGCCGGAGCAATCATAATACCACTACTAGCGGCAAGTCCGGTTAGTAGTATAGACATTAGTCAGTCAATCCTTCCTTCTTCATAGTTTCAGCAACGGTGTCCAAAGCTTCTTTTTCGTCGTCACCATTAGCAGTAATAGTAACCTTAGCGTTTTGACCAACACCAAGGGACATTACACCCATGATTGACTTCAAGTTTACACTCTTACCTTCGTATGAAAGAGTAATGTCAGATGAAAACTTTGAAGCAGCTTGTACCAAAATAGTAGCTGGACGAGCATGAATACCAGTTTCAGAAGTAATTGTAAATTCACGTTTTTCCATATTAATCAGTCTCCTTCGAGCAGATATAATTAATTTATTATCAGTAGCTTTACCACTGATACACCTCGATAATTACATTTTAGCAATTGTAAGCGTTAAATACAAGGCTACATCTTGCGATTTATCGCTCTCTTAATTGATAAATAATTTTACCGCCTCGCTGCGCTTCGCCTTCAATTTGCGAACGATATGCATACGAGTGAAAAATCGGTTGAAATTGCTGAAAATTCTCGGGGGTAATTACAAAATGATCAATCTTTTTATTTCGTAAATCATCCAACAATTGTTCAAAATTTTCTTCTGCCATTCAATCACCTCAACATAAAATTCTATCTTCTTATTATACACGAAATTATGATCACCCTTCTATTTTAGCATTCATAGCTAAAGAGTGCTAAAATCAAAGTGAGCTGTTTTCGGTATTCCTAAGTAACTTAGCTATACGGGAAAGATCGCTCTTTATTTAAGAAAATATTTAAGTTTTATAGCTTGCTTTGCGATAAAAAGTAAGTATAATATTAATCAATGGTCAAGAAAGGTCAAAAAAATTCTTGATGAAACTATTTAGGAGGTATTAAATTTAGATGCAATGTCAATACTGTCATCAAAATCCAGCCACGATTCATCTTCAAATGAATTTTAATGGACAACGGATTCAAATAGACCTCTGCCAAAATTGTTATCAAAAATTACAAAATCTACAAACAGATATGATGAATGGAGGTAACGGAATGAATAATTTCGGTTTTGGAAGCCTCGAAGACTTCATGAACGCAATGAACAATATGCAAAGTCAAGCTGCCGGTGCTAATGGTCAAAACATGAACGGCCAATCCCAACGACAAGGTGGCGGACGAAATGGAAAAGGAATCCTTGGTCAATATGGGATCAACCTTACCGATCTCGCTCGCCAAGGTAAAATTGACCCAGTCATCGGGCGCGACAACGAAATTAAACGAGTAATCGAAATTTTAAACCGTCGGACCAAGAATAACCCAGTCTTGATTGGTGAAGCTGGGGTTGGTAAGACCGCGGTTGTTGAAGGCTTAGCCCAAGCAATCGTTAGCGGCCAAGTTCCTGAAAAGCTTGCTAACAAGGAAATTATCCGGCTCGATGTTGTTTCCTTAGTTCAAGGTACGGGAATTCGGGGCCAATTTGAAAAGCGGATGCAACAATTAATGGAAGAAGTTCGTAAGAATAAGAACATCATCCTCTTTATTGACGAAATCCACGAAATCATGGGCGCTGGAAATGCTGAAGGCGGAATGGACGCTGGAAATGTCCTTAAACCCGCCCTTGCACGTGGTGACTTCCAATTAGTTGGTGCTACTACCCTTAATGAATACCGGAAGATCGAAAAGGATGCAGCCCTTGCACGGCGGTTCCAACCAGTTGAAGTTGATGAACCATCCGTTGAAGAAACAATCCGCATCTTAAACGGAATCAAAAATCGTTATCAAGATTACCACCATGTTAAATACACAGATGACGCAATTGTAGCAGCTGCTAAACTTTCTGACCGCTACATTCAAGACCGTTACTTGCCTGATAAAGCCATCGACTTACTTGATGAAGCGGGATCAAAGAAGAACTTAACGCTTAAAAATGTGGATCCAAACGCAATCGAAAATGAGATCCACACAGCTGAAGCACACAAGCAACAAGCAGCTGATAACCAAGACTATGAAAAGGCAGCTTTCTACCGCGATCAAGTTGCTAAGCTTGAAAAGGCAAAGAAGGAAGCCGAAGAAAACCATACTGAAGATTCTGCAACTGTTACCGTTAAGGATATGCAGAGAATCGTTGAAGAACGGACAAATATTCCAGTTGGTGACCTGCAAAAGCAAGAAGAAAATCAACTTCGCGACCTTGATAAGAAGCTTGATGAACATGTTATTGGTCAAACCCAAGCAGTGGATAAGGTTGCCCGTGCCATTCGTCGTAACCGGATTGGTTTGAACAAGTCTGGTCGGCCAATTGGTAGTTTCCTCTTTGTTGGTCCTACGGGGGTTGGTAAGACTGAAACCGCTAAGCAACTTGCCCTCCAATTGTTTGGTTCTAAGGATGCCATGATTCGGTTCGATATGTCTGAATACATGGACAAGACCTCTACTTCTAAATTAATCGGGGCTGCTCCTGGTTATGTTGGTTACGAAGAAGCTGGTCAGTTGACTGAACAAGTACGGCGGCACCCTTATAGCTTGATCTTACTTGATGAAGTTGAAAAGGCGCACCCAGATGTTATGCACATGTTTTTACAAATTCTTGATGATGGTCGTTTAACTGATTCTCAAGGACGCACTGTTAGCTTCAAGGATACAATCATTATCATGACATCTAATGCCGGAACTGGTGATTCAGAAGCAAGCGTTGGTTTTGGTGCTGAGTCTAATGGTAGTACTCATTCCATCATTGACAAGTTGACAAACTACTTCAAGCCAGAATTCTTAAACCGGTTTGATGACATCGTTCAATTCAATGCCCTCTCCAAGGATGACTTGATGAAGATCGTTAACTTAATGATTGATGATGTTAATAACATGCTTGCTGATAAGAACTTGCACATCGAAGTCACTAACAATGTTGAAGAAAAATTAGTTGACATGGGCTTTGATCCAAAGATGGGTGCTCGTCCTCTTCGTCGGGTAATCCAAGAACAAATCGAAGACCGGATTGCTGATTACGTTCTTGATCACAGTGACGCTCATAAATTAGTTGCTAAACTTGATGATAATGGTGACATTGTTGTCGAAGAAACTGAAGAAGTACCAACAATTGCTAAAAAATAACTGAGTATAAAAACGAGGCTGAATTTTTCAACCTCGTTTTTTTATTACACTCAATTTACTTCCAAACGACGGCGGACTTCCAATACCGGAAGAGCAACCATCGGGACAATAATAATTGCCAATATCAATTCTGCGAGCCCATTAGTCGCCATGACGGTTTCTAAAGCAATTAATAAATGATTAACATTTACCCCATAAGTTTGCGCAACTGCTGGAGTACGATAAAATAGATAAATAAAGCCTAATACTAAACCAGTATTAGTAAGGGCTCCTACTATCGCAGCACTTACCGCGGCGATATATTTTGCTTTGATCAAACGACACATAAGAATAAAAGTATAGCCAGCTAAAATCCCAATCATAATGCGCGGGACAACGGAAACAAGCGGGTTAACAAAAACTAAGGGAGCAAGCGGACTACTTGGTGCCACAAATGCTCGCACCCAAGTCAGGAGCCCCCAAATACCACCAATAATTGCGCCATCAACGGGACCCAACACAATTGCCGCAATAATGACTGTTACATGAAGGGTCGTAATACTAAGCGGCCCCAGCGGAATGTTGCCAAAAAATGGGACAAAATCTTGTAAGAGAATAATTGCGATAAAAATTGCTAATGTCGTATTGTGCCTAATTTGTTGGTGCCGAGTTTTTGCCATTTTTCTTCTCCTAAATAAATTTGAATAGGCTTATTGTAATAAAAAAATCACCTATTCGCAATTCTCAAGAGAAATATGGTTGTTCCTTATCGTGTCAGCTACTAAAAAGCGCTATAATAATAGAGAATTAAGGTTACGGAGTGTTAATAATGATTGACAAGTTTAAAACAGGAAATCCTATCTGGGTTTACTATAATGATATTGATTCAGGAGCAAACCTTACCGTCCCGCAATTATTACGCGGATTCATCGGTCAAGAATACCAAATTGAACAAAAGCAATTTCCTAATTACCGATATGTAAAAACTGAAGGTGAAACTAAGGGAACATTTGATATGCGGCAACGAATTGTGCACCTTTTTTATCGGAAACAAAATTGGGGAGAGGTTCAATCGATTGAAATGTACCTCCACCTCGATGCTCCTACACAGGTATTTGATACAGCTGGTGGAATGCCAGTCGGTGCCCCTCTCCCTGCTGATATTACAGTTAAATCCTTCCACCGGGTTGCGACTAAGAATGGTCAGTTTTGGTACGAAATTGGCGCTGACCAATGGATTAAGTATGATCAAATGCACGTTGTTGATAATCCATTCAACCAGGATATCCGGAAAGAAAAGTCAAAACTCATTAATAATTTAACGGTAATTCCCTTGAAGAATGTGCAGGCCAAAGTCGATTATCTCCATAATAAGTCAATCAATGTTTATGATGCGCCTTATGGAAATAAAGTGGCAGAGATTCCAAACGGCGAAACAATTACCCTAATTGGAAAATTAAACGATAATGATGAGATTACCTGGTACCAAGTGGGTCGCAGGAAATATATTACTAGCAACTACATTCAAATTGAATATCCGGAAGATGATGAATAAAAAAGCGAGGCGATTGGTGAACTTCACCTTTCCGCTTCGCTTTTTGATATTCATTAATTAATCCCGCCGTAATTGAATTTTATTATTAAAGAATCGCGCTAAAGCATAAACGATGATTAAGTAAATAACTAAGATTACCCAACCAGTAACGTTTGAGATTATGATTGATTTAAAGACACCACTAGCAGAAAGCGCTGGGATTAAGCCAACCAGTGAATAAGCTAACATCATCAATAAAACTAGGCACGCCATCGGAAGCCCAATTCCCACAATCCATTTCCAGCGACGGTTTAATAGGGCAAAACCATTACCAATTGCCATCATCGTTAAAGAAAGACTGAAGTACGATAATAAACCATGCCAAGCAGAAGCAAGATCAAACGGTGTATTCATTAAGCCCACAAGTTGGGCGATAAACCAAACTACTAATGTCATTAGGAAAAGAGATAAAATCCGCCCTTGCCATAATGTTTTACGAGAAATACCGTTTTGAATTGCCCATTTAAAGTCAGTATAAGGAGTTACAAGGAAAATCGCCATTAAAAGTACGTTTAAGATTGATGAAGCTATACCTGGAAGAGCTTGGAGACTAACCAAGAAAGATTCAAGGTTGTGTGAAATAATTAATCCAAATAGGTAAGTTATCAATGCTATTCCCAGCCCCCAACCTAAGGCAATTCCTGTAGCGTGACCCGCTTGTTGAAACATGGTTGAAATAACGAGGCTTCTTTTTTGATTTTCCATTAGTATTCTCCCCCATTCGTTAAGTAAATGAATAAATGCTGCAAATCATAATGACCAATCTTGACTTGATCAGGAATCACACGCTGTTCATCTAAGTGATCAAGTAAGTAGGCAGTCTTAATATTACCCAGCATCTCCGTTTTAAGCACTTTTAAGCCTTCAGTATACTCATCAACCATTTTTTCCGGACCACTAATTGTATAAGCCTTGGCTAATAAACCTTCTGTATCCTCATTAATAATGATGTGGTGTTGATCCATGATGAGAACATGTTCGACTAATTGTTGAATTTCTTCAATTAAGTGGGTTGATAAGACAAAGGTTCGTGGTCGTTCTTGATAAGTTTTAACTAATTCTTTATAGAAGCTATCACGGTGATTAGCATCTAAACCTAAAATCGGTTCATCTAATAGAACATAATCGGCATTGACTGCTAAGGCGACGATTAGCTTGGAGGCCGTCCGCTGCCCAGTCGATAAGTTAGTAATCTTCATCCGGTCATTCAAGCCGAATACCTTGAGAAGACGGTTGGCTAAGTCATAGTCAAAGTTATTATAAGCGGCATCGGCCAAGTCAAAGGTTTGACTTATCTTCATGTGACGCGGATAAAGATTAACTTCACTCATCAAAAAGATCTTGCTGAGGAGGTCATCATTGTTATTAACATCTTCATTACCAATTTGTACTTCCCCACTCGTTGGAAAAATCCGGTTGCTCATAATATTAAGAAGAGTCGTCTTCCCAGCCCCATTCCGGCCAAGGAGACCATAAATTTTAGCAGGTTCTAGGGTAAATGAAATATTATCCAATACTGTTTGGCGTCGGTACTTTTTAACAATGTTTTTAACTATTAATTGATCCATCATTCTCACCTCGTTCGATTAAGTCTAACAAATGCTGCTTGGTAATTCCGAGCTTACCCGCTTCAACTAGCAAACTCTTTACATAGTCGTTATAAAAACTTTCTTTACGTTGTTCCATAATTTTTTGTTGTGCACCTTTTTTTACAAACATCCCTAGTCCACGTCGCTTTTCTAAGAGGTCTTTATTAACTAAAATATTCATCCCCTTAAGGACTGTCGCAGGATTGATATGCAATTGCTGAGAAAGCTGGGTCGTTGACGGTACCTGCGAACCTTCATCAAAGCCCCCAGAGAAAATCATCTCTTCAAGCTGGTCGGCAATTTGCTGATAAAGCGGCGTCGAATCATTAAAGTCGAAATTCATAAGTGCACCTCCTCGTATTCTATAAATATATCCTTACGGATTTTGCTACATTACAACTTGTTTTCTGGTCACCGCATGATAACCTCTAATTATCATTGGCTTTGGTCAACTGGTATAGGTTAATACCTCCTGTAGTTTTTAACTACTTATGAAGTCTGCCGCCCAGCCAATCTACTGATTTTCGAACTCACATGCTGTATCGATTAGATAGTTTACTAATTCAGAGTAGGATTAGGTGCAGCTTTAACTCTCTAACCAATGAATACTGATACTTGCGAGGATGTTTTTAGTGATTGTAATTAGGGGCTATCATGCAGTGATCAGATTAAGACCAGTAAATTTTAATGAAAGGAGGCCATTCCAATGAAACTTTTTGTCGGTATTGACGTTAGCTCAAAAGATTTAGTAACTTCAATGATTTCTGAAGAAACAACTGAAGTTGTTTTCCATGGTAACTTTGTTAATGATTTGAAAGGCGCAACAGAATTAAAAAACATGATTATCGATACGGCGAATTCAAATCATCTCGACCAAGTTGTGATTGGCATGGAAGCCACTTCCATTTACAGCTTTCACCCAGCAATGTTTTTCCAAGAAGACTCGGACCTTAAAAAGTTCAATACACAATCCGTGGTTATCGATCCTAAGAAAACTAAGCGCTATCATGATGTCTTCGCTGAAGATAAAAATGATCAAATCGACGCTTTTTACATTGCTGACTTCCTACGTGTTGGACGCTATTCAGTAGGGATTGTTCGTCAAGAGAACTACATTGCCCTGCAACGCTTAACGCGTTCCCGATATGAGCTTGTTCAAAGCTTAGCTCGGGCTAAGCAACACTTTATTGAGAACCTATACTACAAGCTCAATAAATTAGTAATTTCTGATGAACTGAATACTTCTATCTTTGGTTCAACGATGATGAGTCTGCTAACTGAAGATATGACTACTGATGACTTACTTAATCTTTCGATTACTGATTTAGCCGATTATCTGAATGAACACGGCCGGGGTCGCTTCGCGAACCCTGAAGCCTTGGCGAAAATAATTCAAAAGGCAGTTCGTGCTTCTTATCGTTTAGACAAAGTAATTGCTAATTCAGTTGATACAGTTCTCTCCGTTTATGCCGAGGAAATTAAAGCTTTTCAGAAGATGATTAAAGACCTCGACAAAGCAATTGAGAAAGTAGTTCAAGTAACTGATGAAGAACAGATTTTGCGCTCCATTCCCGGAATTGGACCAGTATACGCTGCTGGTATTTTAGCTGAAATTGGTCAAATCGAACGATTTGATAATGAAGCTAAATTGGCTAAATATGCTGGGCTTTCCTGGCGAGAAAAGCAGTCCGGAGCTTACGCTAGTGATAATACTCCGCTCAAGAGAACTGGTAATGCTTATCTTAGATACTATTTGGTTGAAGCTGCCAACAGAGTTAGAATCCAAGATCCAGTTTTTGGTGAATATTATCGGCGTAAATATCAAGAAGTAAAGCATACCCCATCAAAACGCGCTCTCGTCCTTACCGCACGTAAACTTATTAGGGTGATTTTCTTCCTACTCAAAAATCATCAAATCTATCAGGAAAAGAGGTAATTGGTATAGGAAGATAAACTGATTCTCGACGCTTAGCTTTTAAAACACCTTGGGATCAAGGCTTATTTAAGTGCGTCAAAAATCTGGTCAAAACAAGTTTGTCAGTGATAATTTTATCTTGACTTATTACCACATGACT
>NZ_JAJGVH010000008.1:0-217 GCF_020785355.1 Limosilactobacillus reuteri
CTCATCGAGACGGAATTACTTAAGCTCTCACTCATTGAGACTGAGTTACTGAGGCTTTCACTCATGGAAACGGAGTTACTTAAACTTTCGCTCATCGATACAGAGTTGCTTAAGCTCTCGCTCATTGATACCGAGTTGCTTAAGCTTTCGCTCATCGATACCGAGTTGCTGAGACTTTCGCTCATTGATACCGAGTTACTCATGCTTTCGCTCATCG
>NZ_JAJGVH010000080.1:0-100407 GCF_020785355.1 Limosilactobacillus reuteri
TGGGTTCAAATCCCGCACGGGTCACTTTTGGAGGATTAGCTCAGTTGGGAGAGCATCTGCCTTACAAGCAGGGGGTCACAGGTTCGAGCCCTGTATCCTCCATTACAACTTAATAGTTGTATATACCCATGATACAATGGCTCGGTAGCTCAGTTGGTAGAGCAACGGATTGAAGCTCCGTGTGTCGGCGGTTCGATTCCGTCCCGCGCCATTTATGGGGGAGTAGCGAAGTCTGGCTAAACGCGACGGTCTGTAAAACCGTTCCTTCGGGTTCGGTGGTTCGAATCCACTCTCCCCCATTTTATAGGGATATAGTTAAACGGTATAACTACGGTCTCCAAAACCGTCATTGTGGGTTCGATTCCTACTATCCCTGCTTAACTGAATATTTTGGCGGTATTGGTGAAGTTTGGTTAACACACCGGTTTGTGGGTCCGGCACGCGTGGGTTCGAATCCCACATACCGCCCTTTTGATTAAGCGTATTACTTAATCTTAACTATTTGGTGGTATAGCCAAGTGGTAAGGCAGAGGTCTGCAAAACCTTTATCATCGGTTCAAATCCGATTACCACCTTTTAGTTAGCTGATGCCTCTGTGGCGGAATTGGCAGACGCGCTGGACTCAAAATCCAGTTCCCGTTGAGGGAGTGTGGGTTCGACCCCCACCGGAGGCATATTTAAGCAGGAATGCGAAGTATCAGCTAAGCTAAAGTTAACACCTGTAACTCTTGTGTATCAAGGGTTGCAGGTGTTTTTGCTTTTTAAATGATTTTACTTTTGATTCGATTTGTGCATCATTTGTGCATCAGCATCATAAGCAGTCCATAACAGTACGTCTAGCCCTAGCTACCTCAGATCTCCTATACTGAGACTATCATCAGTAAGGAGATTTTTATGTATGACAGAACAAAATGAAATTATTACCTCAGTTTTCAAAAATAAAGCAAGTGATTTTAAGAAGCAAGTTTTTACGGCACGCCCTGCCGTAAAAATCAATGTAAATGAAGTCGAATTAACTATTTTTAAGGGAACTAATTCTATTTTGGCTTCAGATATTGCTAAAGTGGTTATTCGTTATGCTCGTTAATTGGCATGATCCAGATCATATCTATTTAGTCTGTGGAAAAACCGACATGCGAAAAGGCATTGATGGGCTCGTAATGGTGATTGCCGAAAACTATGGATTAGAATTATATAGCAATTCGCTTTTCTTATTTTGTGGTGGACGTAATGATCGCTTTAAAGGATTGTTTTGGGATGGTGAGGGCTTTATTATGCTCTATAAACGGTTTGAAAATGGCCACCTTAGTTGGCCGAGAAACAATAATGAAGCCAAAGAATTATCCGCTCAACAGCTCGACTGGTTATTGCAAGGACTGAACCCATTACCAATTCGTAAAATTCAAGCTGTTCGGCCGGGAAGCTTTTATTGAGTTACCTCTATTTAAAAGAAGAATTCTTTGATATAATTACCAAAGAATTCTTCAAAGGAGGTGACGTACCATGAAACAAACAGCAGAAGAACAAATCAAAGAACTTAAACAGCAATTAGCTGATGCCAATGAAAAAATTGCTCAATTAATGGCAATCATTAAACTTCAGCGGAACCAAATCTTTGGGAAAAAAACTGAAATAATGGAGTCCGTAGTGAATGGACAACAATCATTATTTAGTGAGCAAGAAATGGATCAACTTCAAGATCCTGATATTTCAGTCACGAAAGTGACTGAAAAGAAAATAAAGCAAGTGGTGCGTCACCGGAAAGCAAAGCAATCTGGCCAGCGGACCACTTTTTTAGATGGCTTACCGCAGGTTAACGAAGTCATCTCATTAAAAGATACTAACTGTCCTCACTGTCATCAATTAATGAAAAGAATAGGTCAACACATTTATAGTCGAGAAGCTCGGTTAAAGCCAGCTGAATTATATTGTGTGAACTTGATTCAAGAAACATATAAGTGTGATGAGTGTATTAATTCTAATGGTAGCGAGGTATTAATTAGTAGCGAGATGCCCCAAAGTCTTTTACCGCATAGTTACTTTTCGAGTACTATTTTAGCAAAAGTAGCAGAATTGAAGTTTAATCTTGCATTACCGTTTCATCGTCAAATTAAGCTTTGGCAAGCCATCGGCTTACAAGTTGATGCCCGACTATTGGCAGCGAACATCATTAAAGTTAGTCAAACTTACCTTGAACCACTGTATGATTATTTACAAGGATTAGTTAAAACAGAACCGGTAATTCATATGGATGAAACACCATTTAAAGTAATTGATGAATCTAATGGAAATGGCTATTTTTGGGTAACGCGATCAACGAAAGAATTCAGTAAACATCAAATTACCATGTTTCATTACTATAATACCCGAGCAGGCAAAACTATTGGACAAATTCTTGGTCAGCAATATAGTGGAGTGATTATGTGTGATGGCTATGGTGGATATAGTGATCGATTATATCCTCAAGCAAAGTTTGGGTCATGTTTAGTTCATATTCGACGTGAATTTTACCGCATTACATGTTTATTGAAAAAGGAGCAATTGAAGAATTCCAAAGCATACCAAGTTTTACAACTAATGCGACCAGTTTTTCACGAAGAGAAACAATTAGCATATCACACTCATAAGGAAAAGCTAGTGCAACGTCGGTTGCACGTAAAACCCTTGATGGACAAGCTCTATGCCTATTTAGAAAACATTAACTTTCCTCAAGGACGTTTAAGAGCCGCCATTAACAATGCTTTAAAGTTAAAAACACGAGTGTATCGAATTTTTGAAGATGGCCGTGTACCATTAACAAATAATCCTGTTGAACAAGCGATTCGTCCATCAACTCTTATTCGAAAGAATAGTTTATTTGCGAAAAGTACTGCCGGAGCTCAGGCAAATGCCATTTTCTATACTTTGGTGGCAACTGCAAACCAGAACCATTTAAATATCTACAAATACTTTAAGTATCTTTTTGATCACTTACAAAACCGCAAGGACGAAGGACTTGAGGCTTATTTACCATGGTCAAAAAAAGTCCAAACAGAATGCCATAAATAAAAACGGGGACATGAATTACCACTTTCGGTAGCTCATGCCCCTGATTTTTTCAATTCGTACTGTTATTGACTGCTTACAAAGCAATCTTAGTATAGGAGGTTTTTCTAGGGAAGGAAAACACGATATTGTAGTACCAATTTTTAAGATTAGGAATTCAGTAGTTAATAAGGAAGAATTTGTTCCTCTATAACTGAAGTGGTTATTCGTTATGCTTGTTAATTGGTAGAAGATTTCATTGAAGCTTAATTAAAATTAAAGCTAGTCTCTTGTTTCTTGTCTGGTAAGTTTTTTCTAGGTACTATTACATAAATGGAGGGATTCTTAAATGATTGAAGTTCGTCAAATATCTACAAAGTCAAATGATTTCAAAAATATCAAGCGGGTTTATAATACCGTGTTTCCACAAAATGAACTTTTACCATTATCTTTACTTAAAATGCGTGCTAAAGCGGGGAAAGCAGAATTTTGTAGCATCTATAATGAAGAAGGAAAATGGGTTGGCTTTTTCTACACAGTCTACAACAAGCGTATCGCCTATATTTTCTTTCTAGCAATTGATCCTCACTATCATGGACAGGGCTTGGGTAGTGCGACGCTAACCGCGATCAAAGAACGATATGCTGGAAAGCAGATAACACTTAGCGCTGAACGCCCAGATCCTCATGCACCCAATAACGAACAGCGACTCAGACGACATCGTTTTTACGCTAAAAATGGTTTTGTCAAAACGGGTCTTTATACCGTTGAAAAGGGTAATGAAAAATTTGATCTTTTAAGTACACAATCAAACGTGAATCCACAATTTTACCAACAGTTAATGGATAGTTATCTGACTAAACATCGCCGCCATTACTTGCCGTATAAGATTGTTAAAGAGTAAAAAAAATCCCCACTACATGGATGAGTAGTGAGGATTTATTTAGTTTTTCTGATCTTTAATTTTGAATGATAAGAGCAGTGCTACCACAATTAAGATAATTGCAAAGTAAATGCCGTAGTGGAAACCATTGGTAAAGCGAATAGCTTCGGATCCACTAATAGGAGAACTACCCCAAGCCAAGCAACCAGTAGCTAAGGCTGTGGCAAGCGCACCGATAACCTGTTGCATTGTATTCATGATTGTACTGCCGTCACCAGATTCTAATCCAGAAAGCGTACTTAGAGCACTAGTTTGTGCAGGAGACATTGCTAAAGGACAACCAATCATTAAAATAATATGCGCGCATACAACGTAGATAATGGGACTATGCGGCGTCGTAAAGGCCAGCATCAAGGCACCAAATAAGGCAAGGACAAAACCAATTAAAACAGGACGTTTAGCCCCAATACTATCGTAAAGGCGACCTGCAATTGCAGAAGTGGCTGCATTAATAATTCCACCAGGGAGCATTACTAGTCCAGTAAGGGCAACGGAAACTAAGAGCCCTCGTTGATAGAATAACGGTAAAAGATACATCGTGGAAAGAATAATTCCAAAGTCAAGCATCACGATTGAAGAACCAATTGTGAAAGCCCGATACTTAAAGATATGAAGATTTAAAATTGGTTCTTCCAGATGAAGTTGGCGATGGGTGTAAAAGATTAAGACAATAATTCCGATTATTAACGCACTGAGAACTGTAGGTGAAGTCCAACCATCTTCACTAGCCAAACTAGCACCAATAACGAGCCCTGAACAACCTACTGCCGATTCAATAATTGAGAGCACATCAACATGCGGCTTAGTAATTTCACCAACATTTTCTAATGAAGTGATAGCAAAGATCAAGGCAATAAATAAAAACGGAATAAATAACCAGAAGATCCATTGCCATGATAATTTAGCAAGAATTAGCCCAGTTAAAGTAGGACCAATTGCAGGGGCAAACATAATTACGAGGGCACATATTCCTAGAACTGCTCCAATTTGTTTCGGTGGGAAGATTTGCATTACCACTGCAAACATTAATGGAAGAATTAAGCCTGTTCCGATCCCTTGAATCATTCGTCCAATCAACAAAATAGTAAAATTATGCGCTAAGGCAGAAATACAAGCCCCAACCATGAAGTCAATTAATGCAAATATAATGACTTGGCGGGTCGTAAACCATTTAGTAATAATACTGGACAGTGGCAAGATAATCCCAATAATTAACATATATCCAGTAACTAACCATTGAATTGTTGACGTACTTACTTGAAAAGCTGCCATCAATTTTGGCAAGGCAATATTTAATGAGGTCTCACTAAACATTCCGACAAAAGCTCCTAGCAGCATACTAACCATCATTAATCCTGGATGTGCTGCTTGTTTACGAGCTTGTAAAGCATTTTCCATAAATATAAAAACTCCTTTTACCCTAAAAATTGCACAAGGATTAGTCTAGCAAATCGTGCTATCTGCTCGTAAGTTATTTTTTTAATAACTAATAATCTTAAGTATATTGATTAAGATTATTAAGTTAGGGTTAGCGTTTTCAAATTTGCGCTTTTAGGGATAAAAAATTCTATTCAGTGATAATAGTAATTTAAAAATAAATGATTTAAAAGGTCTCACAGTAATCTCAAAATAGCGTCGTTGCTTGTATTTTCATTTTATTCCTGGTAGATCAGAACAGAATATTTAAAGAATTAACTTGACCACAACATATAGTGTTTCGAATGTCAATACTTCCTATAAGTTGTATTTTGAGCTATGATAGATAACGTTAATTACGAGAGGGGAAATAAAAATGAAAGTGGAAATAATTGATAAGAAGGATCTTAAAAGTTTGACAAGTATTCAAGTAGTTAAACGTGATGGAACAGTAACGTCATTCTATTCCTACAAGATTAACCTTGTTTTAAATGCGCTCAATGCTGATGAGCAGACTAGCCAAAGTGTTTATGTTACCTTATTGGATGTCTTACTTAATCAAACAACTGTCACTACTAAAAAGATTGCGGATCTCTTTGTTCAAGGACTGGTCAATGCTAATCATGAAGAATTGGCAAAAGTTTACCGTGATTATCGCCAGCATGATGAAGAAGCATTTGCTGAAGCCACTAATCCCCAAAATAAGTTAGAGCAGCTTTTCGACCGAAACTCCCGGATTGTTCACGAAAATGCTAATAAAGATAGTCATGTTTTTAATACTCAACGGGACCTGGAAGCAGGGGTCGTGAGTCGTGCATTAGGATTACGGATGCTTCCAGGTATTGTGGCCAAGGCGCATCTTCGTGGTGATATTCACTGGCATGACCTTGATTATTCACCGGTAACGCCTGAAACTAACTGTTGTTTAATTGACTTTGATGAGATGTTTAAGCATGGATTTAAGATTGGTAATGCTTGGGTTTCTTCACCACGCTCGATTCAAACGGCAACCGCGCAGATGTCGCAGATTATTGCTAACGTGGCTTCCCTGCAATATGGGGGATGTTCCGCTAATCGGATTGATCAATTATTAGAACCATATGCAAAGCTAAATTACGAAAAGCATATGAAGGATGCCGAAGAATGGATAGTACCAGAGAAACGGGAAGAATTTGCTCGTGAGAAGACCAAAAAAGATATTTACGATGCAATGCAGGCTTTAGAATACGAGATTAATACCCTCTATTCTAGTCAAGGTCAAACTCCATTTACGACCATTAACTTTGGCTTAGGGACAAGTTGGATTGCCCGGGAGATCCAAAAAGCTATTTTAATGATCCGGATTAAGGGCCTTGGTAAGGAACATCGTACAGCCATCTTTCCTAAATTAACTTTTACTATTAAACGGGGCTTAAATCTTGACCCTGAAGATCCTAATTATGATATCAAGCAACTAGCGCTTGAGTGTTCAACGAAGCGAATGTATCCAGATCTTTTGATGTATGACAAGATTAAGGAACTAACGGGGAGTTTTAAGACACCAATGGGTTGCCGTTCGTTCTTACAGGGATGGACAGATCCAGAAACTGGTAAAGAAGTAAATTCAGGCCGAATGAATTTAGGAGTAGTGACAGTCAACTTGCCACGGATTGCCCTGGAGGCTCATGGCGATAAGCAACTATTCTGGGAAATTTTTCAAGAGAAGATGAATATTTGTAAGATTGCCTTGGATTACCGGATTAAGCGTACTAAAGAAGCCAAGCCTGAAAATGCCCCCCTCCTGTATATGTATGGAGCATTTGGTAAACGGCTAAAGAAAACTGATAGTGTCGATGAAGTCTTTAAGAATAGTCGGGCAACTGTTTCGCTAGGTTATATTGGTTTATATGAAGTATGTACGACTTTCTATGGGTCAAATTGGGAGCATAATAAAGAAGCGCATGACTTTGCGATTGCAATTACTAAGGCAATGCATGATTTATGCGCTGAATGGGAAAAAGAAGAAGGATATCACTTTAGTCTTTATTCCACTCCTGCTGAATCGTTAACAGATACATTCTGTCAAGATGATTTGAAGAAGTTTGGTCGGGTTGAAGATGTAACAGATAAGGAATACTACACAAATAGTTTCCACTATGATGTTCGTAAACATCCGACACCATTTGAAAAGCTATCATTTGAAGAGGCTTTTCCCAAGTATGCGGCTGGTGGTTTTATTCATTATTGCGAATACCCCAACTTACGCCAAAATCCAAAAGCCTTAGAAGCAGTGTGGGACTGGGCATATGATCATGTTGGCTATCTTGGAACGAATACTTCAATTGATCAGTGTTTTAAGTGTGGATTCAAAGGTGAATTTGAAGCAACTGCTCGCGGTTTTAAGTGTCCGCAGTGTGGGAACCATGACCCGGCAACTTGTGACGTTGTTAAGCGGACATGTGGTTATCTTGGTAATCCTCAGCAGCGGCCAATGGTTCATGGACGGCATGAGGAAATTATTCACCGGGTTAAACATATGAATGCTGGAATGATCAAGAATGCAGCTGAATTTGAGCAACAGCGGCAAATGGATAATAAAGCCCATGCTCATATTACTGGTGATCAAATTTAATTAATTATCAAAAGGCCAGTTGCCCGCAAAGCTACCGGCCTTTTATTATATAGGAGGAAAAAGAAATGGCAGAAACACGATTACCCCGTAACCCTAAACCACAAGAATGGTTAGCGAAGGATCATTCACTACAATATATTGCAGACTATAAACCCTTCAATTTTGTTGATGGAGAAGGGGTCCGGTGTAGTTTATATGTTAGTGGATGCCTTTTTAATTGTCCTGGTTGCTATAATAAGGCAGCGCAGAATTTTCATTATGGGCAGCCATACACTCAGGATTTAGAAGATCAAATTATTGAAGACCTTTCCCAGAGTTATGTTCAAGGATTGACTTTATTGGGTGGCGAACCATTCCTTAATACTCAGGTTTGTCTGAAGTTAGTTAAACGGGTCCGGAAAGAATTCGGTCATGAAAAGGATATTTGGTCTTGGTCTGGCTATACTTGGGAAGAATTAATGAAGGAGTCGAGCGATAAACTTGAACTCCTGCACTACCTCGATATTTTAGTCGATGGTCGATTCTTGCTGGCTAAAAAGGACCTTACCCTTCAGTTTAGGGGGAGTTCAAATCAACGAATTATTGATGTTCCGCAATCTCTTCAAACGGGGAAAGTGGTTATTTGGGATAAGCTTGTTCATTAGAGGAGAAAACGATGGCAAGAATTTGGAAGCAAGAGCCAGCATGGTTAGAGAAAAAACGTCAACTAGCAGTTCTGCTGCAATCACGATTCCCGACTTTACCCGGCCAAGAAGAATGGGTGGATCACTGGCAAAAGAGAACAACTAGTGTAAGCAGAGATTGGCTTTCTTTACAAGAAGATAGCCTAACTGCGATGCCTCTTGAACAAGCGGTTAATGAATACTCAACACTATTACAAGAAAATTTAATGGAGAAGGCGATCTTTTGGCAGGATAGCCAGTTAGCAGCCATGCACCTTGCAAATATTGATTGTGGACAGTTTATATATTTGCGTCCACAAATTACTCAGGAGCGTCCAATTGTCTTTAGTCCCTACCTTAACTCTGCGAACACTCACAATATTATTGTCATCAGTGCGGGGGCTAACGCAGTAATTGAAGAACGGATGGTTAATGATACGTTATTACCATCATATGAAGGAACAGAGATTTTAGTTGGAGCTAATGCGCACGTTACGTACCGGCAGGCAAATCGCTCGACCAGTAAAAATATCTATCGGACAATCCATGCATACCAAGCTCATGGTTCAACACTGCAGTTTGAAGTAGCGAGTCAAGTTCAAACTAAAGCTACTGTTGATCTTTATAGTTTTCTGGATGGTCAAAATACTCAATGGGCGACAACAATTGCTTTAAGCGGAACGCAGCAGTTAACCGCACTGGTTGATGGTTTTGGTAAGGGAACTTCTGCCACTCTTACCCAATATCGGGATCCAGAAGTGGTCACTGGAGCACCTTTTAAAGTAAAAGCCGGTGAACCACTGCCAATTAGCGAAGATATCCATCCATTAAAAGAATTAGCTAGTAGTGAGCGCTGGTTAAAACAAACAATGATTGCTGAATAGGGGCTAAAGTTAATTACAGTAATGTTACAAGAAAACATTAATAACGAAAAATAAGTCGTTGAAATTCTTCTTTATAAGAAAAATTCAGCGACTTATTTATTATTATGTTACAAATTTTGGCTAATTCTGGGGAAAAGTTAGCTAGACCTAAGTTACTATCAGGACGTGGCCGAGGTTGATTTGCTTGACAGAGTATTAAAATTTTTATTACAAAGTATTACGAAAATCAACCGAATTGATATTTCGGAGTAATCCGCATGTAATTTTGGGGGAGTATAGTAATAGGTGTTGAGAGATATGAGGACTCAACAACTTAAACTAAATTAAACTAATAAATAACTAATTAATAAAAAGTATTTTATGAAAAGGATGGGATTTTTCTTTATGAAGTTAACTAAAAACATCGCGAAAATCACTGCTGCCGTTGCAGGTGCAGTTGCCTTGGGAACATTCGCTACTGCAACTACTGCTAATGCTGATTCTGTTTACACGGTGCAAAGTGGTGATACCTTATCAAGTATTTCCTATAAGTTAGGCCATGACTTAACTTATGTTGACTCTTTAGCTTCGACTAATCAAATTGCCAATAAGAACTTAATTTATGTTGGTCAAAAGTTAGTAATTAAAGATGACGGTGAAGTAACCCAAGCAACTGCTCAACAAGCTGCTACTTTACCTGAAGCATCTCAAGCTCCAGCATCAGCTAGTGTTGAAAGTCAACAACCTAGCCAAGCTCCGGTGGTTGCTAGTCAGGCTCCTGTAGCAACAAGCCAAGTACAATCATCAGCTGCACCGGTTTCTGCTCCTGCTCAATCACAGGCTCCAGTACAATCTCAAGCACCAGTTCAATCAGTAGCTCCACAACAATCAACTGTTTCAGCTGCTGCTCAACAAAGCTACAGTGCACCAGTACAAACACAAGCTGCTAGTTCAAACTACAGCTCAAATGTTAGTGGTAATGATGCTGCTGCTAAGGCTTGGATCGCAGCTCGTGAATCAGGTGGTAGCTACAGTGCTCGTAACGGTCAATACGTTGGTAAGTACCAATTATCAGCATCATACTTAAATGGTGACTACTCAGAAGCTAACCAAGAACGAGTAGCTGACCAATACGTAACTAGCCGTTATGGTTCCTGGAGTGCTGCTCAATCATTCTGGCAATCACATGGTTGGTACTAAAATTCAATAATTAGTTTTAATAGTAGGATAATTGTCTCTATAAGAGGTAGTTATCCTATTTTATTTAAATAAATGAAAAAAAGTTAATATTATTTTCATCTTAATCTAAAAACTATACTATAATAGAAGTATTCGAATGATGAAAGGATGAGATCCATGTCAAAAGAGAGTCAGATTATTGATACAAAATCATTATATGTAAACCCTGACCGCGGTGTTGCAACGTTAAACTATAGTCAAAATTACTTTACTGATATTCCTTCATTAATTAATAGTGATGAAGTAAAGGAAATTATCCGTCTGTATTTAGCTTCACGTAACCCGGATAATGATGATGATGCTTTTGATAATGCGACTGTTAATAAGTTTGTTGATATTTTGAAGAAAGTTCTGTTTGACGATGACAGTGCTTTTGATGAATATGATCCTAAAGATATTCTTGAAAGTGTCGAAGAATTATATTCATACTATCGTTCACTATTACGGGTATCAGTAATTAATCTTAGTGATAATCAGATTATCGGGAACGAATTCCGGACCATTGATACTCAATTCAACGACTTAGTGCGTAAAGCATACCGGATCCTCGAAGAAAAGCTCCAAGGTTTTGAAAACCGGACTTATCGACAAGTTAATGCGGCAACTAACGCAACAATTTTAGTTCAACAACAAGATTGGAAGATTCCAGCTGGTTATGAAGAACTAAAGGATATTGATTTTATTAATACGGTGATGCTTCGTCCGCCAATGATGATGCATACTAAGAGTAACAAACGGGAAGGAGTCTTTTCTGAAGTAAAAGATAACCCGATCGAACGTTTCCGTGGTGAACGCGGTAAGTGGTATTGTTACCCAGCTAAGATTGGTGAAAGTTTAGCCTTTATTTACTTCAATGTTGATTACTTGGTAAACGGAATCGCGCTTTCGAACTTATTTGAAATTGCATCACCTGATGAGATTAAGGGACAAAAACCTGATATGATTCTTCTTTTCGGTCTAAAAGAAACAGAAGGCATGGTTTCTCATTACTATCGTGACGAAAAGAATGATTTGTGGGTTGGTGAAGTACCTTACACAGATAAGACTACTTACTTTGGTTACATGAAGAAGATGTGCTTGACGCTCCATAACCTTCATCAAATTTACAATGGTCGTCTGCCAATTCACGGCTCCATGTTGAAGATTAAATTTACTAATGGTAAAGAAAAGAATGTTGTTTTCTTCGGTGATTCAGGTGCCGGAAAGTCAGAATCAATTGAAGCATTGCAAGAATTAGCTGACGACAAGATTGTCAGCATGGAAACAATTTTTGACGACATGGGAAGTTTTACCCTTACTGATGGTGAACCAGGGGTATATGCTCAAGGAACAGAAACTGGTGCCTTTGTTCGTCTTGATGATTTGAGTAGTGCCGTGGCCTTCAATAACATGGACCGGGGTGTTTACCTTAACCCTGAACAAAAGAATGCCCGGGTTATTATTCCTGCTGATACCTACGAAAACGTAATCAAACATCACCATATTGATATGTGGCTATACGCTAACAATTATAGTGATGAAGTTGGTATTCATCGTTTTGATACAAAGGAAGAGGCAGAAAAAGTATTTATTGCTGGACAACGGAAGGCCCTTGGAACAACTGATGAAGTTGGAATGAGCAAGACATTCTTTGCTAACCCATTTGGTCCAGTTCAAGAACCAGAATTAACTAAGCCGATTATTGATAAGGTCTTTACAAAGCTATTTGACCAAGATGTATACGTTGGAGAAATCTTTACTCACCTTGGTAATGACAAGTCAAAGGATGCTTTGAAAGAATCAGCTCAAGAATTGCTTGATGTTTTGATGAATAATTAAGATTACGATTAAGACAATTTTGTCATCGCCCTGTAACAAACAGTCTGTTACAGGGCGATTTTTGTGTCGTCAAGAAAAAATGAGCAGTTTTTTTGAATAATTTTTACATGAGATAATTCTAGTTATAATTTTACAAGTTACTCAAAAGCGATTAAATCAACGTTTAAGCGACTATAAAAAAATCAGCGAACATTTGTTACAAAAAATTACAGAAATAACGAAATTTGATAAGTCCTAGTAACCCGCTCGTAACCCTAATCCTGTATAGTAGTTATCGTTGAAATGAGTTATTTGATTAATTAAGAGAAAAGGATGGATTGAATTTATAATGAAGTTATCTAAGAAAGTAGCCAAGATTACAGCAGCGATTACTGGTGCAGTTGCATTAGGAACAGTAGCTACTGCAACGACTGCAAACGCCGACAGTATTTACACGGTGCAAGCAGGTGACACCCTTTCTGGGATTTCTTACAAATTAGGTCACGATCTAACTTTTGTAGATACATTAGCAAACAACAATAATATTGCTGATAAGAACTTGATTTACGTTGGTCAACAATTAGTAATCAAGGATAATGGTGAGGTTGCACCAGCTACTCAAGAAGAAGTTGCTACTTTACCAGCCGCAAATGTTGCACCACAAGCAGATACACAAGCTACACCTGCTGAAAATCAAGCACAACAAAACCAACAAGTACAATCAAACCAAGAAGCACCAGTTGCTCAACAACAAGTACAAACTCCACAAACACAAAATGTACAACAATCTAGTGCTCAAGCATCAACTGGCTATAACTCAAATGTAGCTGGAAATGATGCTGCTGCCAAGGCTTGGATCGCAGCTCGCGAATCAGGTGGTAGCTACAGTGCACGGAATGGTCAATACATTGGTAAGTACCAATTGTCAGCATCATACTTAAATGGTGACTACTCAGAAGCTAACCAAGAACGAGTAGCTGATCAATACGTAGCTAGCCGTTACGGTTCATGGAGTGCTGCTCAATCATTCTGGCAATCACACGGTTGGTACTAAAACAAGATTTAATAAAATAGATAATCAACAAATTTCAAACATACGATAAAAGAGGTTGGAAAAATTTTAGTTTTTCCAACCTCTTTTCGTTTAACTATTATAAAATTTAGCTCAGTTTTCTTATACTTCAACATTAGCAACAAGTTCAATTGGACAGTGACTTGAACCTTTAACATCGGAGAGAATCTTGGCTTCTTCAATTCGTTCTTTCCATACATCAGAAACTAAGAAGTAGTCGAGGCGCCAACCAACATTTCGTTCCCGTGCGTCATAACGATAACTCCACCAGGTATATGCACCATGCAAATTAGGATGAAGATAACGGAAAGTATCCGTAAAGCCAGCATCAAGTAATTTGCCAAAATCAGCTCGTTCTTGTTTTGTAAAGCCGGCTTTATGATGATCTTCTGTTGGCTCTGCTAGGTCAATTGGTTGATAGGCAACGCTCATATCACCACCAATGATTACTGGCTTACTACTTTGTAAATTAGTAACATAATCAAGAAAAGCACGATCCCAGTCGAGACGATAATCAAGATGTTGCAACTTTTCACCTGAAACTGGGACGTATACATCAATCAAATAGAAGTTTGGATATTCGAGCGTGATTAGTCGCCCTTCTTTATCAAAAATTGAATTATTCATTCCGTATATAACGTTTTCTGGCTTATATTTAGTAAAAATGGCGGTACCAGAATAACCCTTCTTTTCCGCATAATTCCAGTATTGGTAATAATTAGGAATTTGAATCGGTTCTTCGCCTTTATCCAATCGTGTACGTTGTAGACAGAAGAAGTCAGCATCTTGGCGCTTAAAATCTTCGATAAATCCATGATTAATGGCTGACTTCAAGCCATTGACACTCCAAGAAATAAATTTCATGTTAATCCTTCTTTCAATTTAACCAAACCATGTCTCTGTAATAATTGTACAAGGAATTTGATTTTTCATTAAGTAATAAGACTCTTTTTGTGATTTTTGATACAAAAACTGTTGTAGATGTTAAATAAAAATATTCATATTGTATATACGAAGATATCAACTTTAAGAATAAAAGATGCAATATATTAAGGGGATCGCCTACTTATATCAAAAGCGTTTATATAATATTATTTATATATAAAGTTACGTTTATCACAAAATTGTCAAAGAGTCACAACTTAGAGGAGGGTGTCTAATGACTTCAAAATATGAAACAGAGTCGAAAGGTTACACGATGACAACCGTAATGCAGGAAGCTGCACGATGTTTATTATGTCATGATGCACCATGTTCACAAGCTTGCCCAGCACATACTAATCCAGCAAAATTTATTCGAAGCGTTCTTTTTCGTAATGTCAAAGGGGCAGCTGAAACGATTCGGGAAAACAATGCGTTAGGATCAATCTGTGCGCGTGTTTGTCCAACTGAACGTTACTGTGAAAAGGCATGTACTCGGGCTAAAATCGACGGGCCAATTGATATCGGTGGGATTCAACGGTATGTCACTGATATGGAGCGAAAGATGAACATGAAGATTCTTAAAGCCGGTAAGCCAAATGGGATGAGTATTGCCATCATTGGTAGTGGCCCATCAGGTTTACAGGCAGCTACGACTCTCCGTGAAAAGGGCTATGCAGTTGATATCTATGAAAAAGCTGCTAAGGCTGGCGGTTACTTGACCTACGGCATTCCTGAGTATCGGTTGCCGGAAGAAATTGTGGATTATGAAGTTCAACGAATTGTCGACCTTGGTGCGCACATTATCTATAACACAACTGTTGGAAAAGATATTTCAATGGATGATCTTAAAGCTCGTTACAATGCAGTAATTGTTGCTATTGGGACGAGTGAAGCAAAGATGCTGCCAATGTTTGAACACAATATCTGTACTGAATCAGCAATCTCATTTTTAGCCCGGGCAAAAGAAAGCAAGGGCAATTTAGAAGATCTTCCGCAAAATGTTCTTGTTATTGGTGGTGGGGATGTTGCAATGGATGTTGTAACAACCTTAAAGAAGCTTAACGTTCCTTATGTTACCGATGTTGTTTATGAGCAGTTTGATGAATTCAAAGCTTCTAAAAAGGAACTTGCCGGTGCGCAAGAAGCTGGTGTAACAATTGTTGATGGTTACGTTCCAAAAGAAGTTCATCAGAATCGTGCTACCTTTACTCACCGGAAGATTAAGAGTGAATTAACTATTACTGCTGATAAGATCATTTTAGCAGTTGGTCAAAAAGCGAATGCAGAAGGACTAGACATTGACTTACAGCATAATGAAATTCCATTCCGTGAACCACGATTCCGGACAAAAGATCCCAAAGTTTTTGCGACTGGTGATATTGTTGCCGGAGGTAAAACCGTTGTGGTAGCAGTGCAGAAAGGAAAAGAAGTAGCAGAAGAAATAGACCGGTTGTTAGGAGGACGAGAAAATGATTAAAAAAGATTTATCTGTAGACTTTTTAGGCGTTCATTTTGAAAATCCATTTTGCTTGTCGTCCTCACCTGTTGGGAACTGTTACGAAATGTGTAAGAATGCGTATGACGCTGGTTGGGGCGGTATCGTATATAAGACTTTATCACCAACACACTTTAAGATTGATGAAGTTTCTCCCCGGTTCGATGAATTAGCCAAGGAAGACATGCATTTTGTTGCCTTTAAGAATATGGAACAATTATCAGAACACCCCTTGGAACAAGATTTGGCTGATATGCGACGGTTAAAAGAAGAATACCCCAATAAGGTCTTGATCGCATCAATCATGGGTGAAACCTTGGAAGACTGGACCAACCTGGCCAAGTTAGTAACTGAGGCTGGGGCTGATATGATTGAATTAAACTTCTCTTGTCCGCAGATGACTTCTCATACCATGGGTTCTGATGTAGGAACTAATCCAGAATTATGTAAGAAAAATTGTGAAGCTGTTAAACGCGGGACTAGCCTTCCAGTCCTTGCGAAGATGACACCAAATATTACGACGATGGTTCCAGTTGTAAAGGCATGTCTAGAAGGAGGGGCAGATGGCTTCTCCGCAATCAATACGGTTAAATCAATTGTTGATGTTGATCTAAAGAAGAAAGTTGGCTTACCAAATATTGATGGTAAATCTTCTGTTTCTGGATTATCTGGGAAAGCTGTTAAGCCAATTGCTTTACGTTTCTTACAACAATTACGGTCAGCAGCCGGCCTTGAACAACTACCGATTTCTGGAATTGGGGGAATTGAGACCTGGGAAGATGCTGCTGAATTTATTCTTTTGGGTGCTACTACTCTTCAAGTTACAACTGCGATCATGGAATATGGTTATCGGATCATTGATGATCTTACTAATGGTTTAATGCATTACATGGAAGAGCAACATGTAGACCACCTTCAAGATCTTGTCGGCTTAGCTAATAAGAATATTATTCCTACTAACCAGCTTGACCGAAATTACAAGGTTTACCCTAAGATTGATTGGGATAAGTGTATCGGTTGTGGCCGTTGCTTTATCTCATGTCAAGATGGTGCTCACCAAGCATTAACTTGGGATGATGAAAAACGGCAACCAGTCTTTGATAAGAGTAAGTGTGTCGGTTGTCAACTTTGTGCACTTGTTTGTCCTGTGGGGGCTATTAAGTTAGGCCTTGTTGAAATTAAGCCGGGTCACAAAGGTAATCCAGCAGAAATCGATGTAGGATCTCAACGTCTTCATCGCTATCACCCGGTAAAGGCTAATCAAGAAAATTAATTATTAGTTTTCCTCATATATGAAAAAATCAGGGACTGTGACATAAATTAAGTTACTTTCATAAAAAGCAAATACGCAGTACAACAATGGCCTCCAACGTCCGGCAAAAAAGCCGAACATTGGAGGCCTATTGTTGCTTGCGGGGGCTCCCAGAGGCTAGCTTCGCGTCGAAAAACGAAGTCACAAGTGACTTCTGTCTCGCTCCCTCGATTTTTAGCTTTATTATGTCACGTTGCAACTCTTAAATTACTGCGAGGGGCTCTTTTTTAGTTGGTGATGGGAATTCTTTTTGTAAAGCAAGTAACTCATCATCACTCAGTTCAATATTACCGGCTGCAACATTTTCTTCAGCATGTTTTGGACTGCTGCTCTTTGGAATAGCAAGGACATTTCCAATTCTTAAAACCCACGCAAGCATAATCTGATTGACGGTTGCATGGTGATTTGCGGCAATTTCTTTTATTAGCGGATTCTCGGTTAACTTTCCAGATAAGCTGTCACCCTGTGCAAGCGGGGAATAAGCTATTAATGGGAGCTGATGCTGTTTCATTAAGGGAAGGAGGTCAAATTCAATTCCGCGACTATCGAGATTATAGAGATCTTCGTTAGCAACGCAATCAGTGCCATTTTTAAGGCGCCATAATTCTTCAAGATCATTGACATCGAAGTTTGAGACTCCCCATGCTTTAATTTTTCCTGCTTTTTTAACTCGTTCTAATTCATTGACTGTTTCTGCCAACGGGATCCCACCTCGCCAGTGCAAAAGGTAAAGATCAAAATAGTCTGTTCCTACGGTTGCTAAGCTCTGGTCTAAACTATGCTCAAGTTTTGTCTTGCTGGCATTTGAAGGAAGAACTTTATCAATTAAGAAAAGTTTTTCCCGGTTATATGGTTTGATGGCCTCAGCGACAAGCGCTTCAGAACGACCATCGCCATACATTTCTGCAGTATCAATAGCTTGTGCGCCAGCGTCAATTGCAGTTTGAATTGCTTTAATTTCTGTGGATCGATTGACGAGGGAATTTCCTATATTCCATGTTCCAATTCCAATTGCGGGCATTGAAACATCATTGATTGTAACTTTTTTCATTTTGCACGGCTCCTTTCACTTTTCCTACTCCTATTATATTCTTTTTAGTCAATGGTCCCTAGCATATTAATTGCATTTTAGCTGAAAGCGTTTAACATAGACAATGAATAAGAAAGAAAGGAAGCATTCTTTATGGCTAATGAATTACAAAACCGTAATAATTTATTTGATAGTTTGATGAACATGCGTAACTGGATGAACGATGATTTCTTCTCTAACCTAACTCCGGTGGCTGATCACATGAAGACAGATGTTACAGAAGATGACAAGAATTATACCGTAAAGATTGACATGCCTGGATTTGATAAGAAGGATATTCACATTAATTATGCTAATGATATTTTGACAGTTACTGGTCATCGGGATACCTTTGCTGATGATGGTGATAAGGATGGCAATGTTCTGCATTCTGAACGTCGGTATGGCCAAATGAGTCGGCAATATCGTTTGCCAGATGTAAATAAGAAGGATATCAAAGCTCAATACAAGAATGGTGTTTTGACAATTACTCTTCCTAAGAAGGATGAGACTGATGACGATGAAAATCATATTGATATTGAATAATTAAATTAAGTTAAATAAGGAGGCTGAGTTTTCCCAGTCTCCTTATTTTTGTCTGTTTCTTGAACGTATGTTTGGCTGAGGGTATAATAGTATTTACTAAAAGGATGGAGGTACATTACAATGGGGCGAACATATATGGCAATCGATTTGAAATCATTTTATGCCTCGGTCGAATGTACTGAGTGTGGGCTTGATCCTTTAAACGCTAACCTTGTAGTTGCCGATGAATCGCGAACTAGTAAGACTATTTGTCTCGCCGTCTCACCAGCTTTGAAAAAGTTTGGCGTTTCTGGTCGCCCGCGATTGTATGAGGTGGAACAACGGGTAGCGTATTTGAATAATCGTCGTGCCAAAGAAATGTCTCACCAGCGATTATCACCAGTTGTTTCAATTTACCGGGATGAATTATTAAAATCACCAGAACTTAAAATTGGTTATAAGATCGCACGTCCACGAATGAATTTTTATCTTGAAAAAAGTGCCGCCATCTATGAAATTTATTTACGCTATTTACCACCAGAAAAGATCCATGTTTATTCTATTGACGAGGTAATGATGGATATTACTGATTATCTTAATGAATATCATGTTAGTGCCCGTTCTTTAGCTAAGGAAATCATCCAAACAATCAAAGCAGAGACCCAGATTACTGCAACTGCAGGAATTGGAACTAATCTTTTCTTAGCGAAAGTAGCGATGGATATAGTAGCTAAACGGATTCCAGGGGATGAAGACGGGGTCCGGATTGCACAAATGAATGAACATACTTTCCGCCGTTACCTTTGGGCGCACCAGCCACTAACAGACTTTTGGCGAATTGGTCCTGGATATGCGCGACGACTAAAAAAGCTAGGTCTTTATACAATGGGAGATATTGCTCGTTGTTCTTTGGGAAAGTTATCTGATCCAATGAATGAAGAAGTATTATACCGCGAATTTGGAAAAAATGCGGAAATCATTATTGACCATGCGTGGGGATATGAGTCCGCAACCATTAAAGATATCAAAAATTATCATTCATCTGATCATGGAGTATATTCTGGGCAGGTGTTGCCTCGACCTTATAACTTTACAGAAACCCGGTTAGTGATTCAAGAGATGGTTAATTCATTAGCTCTCCAGTTAACTAAGCAAAACTTAGTAACTGATCAAGTAGCTTTAAGGGTCGCCTATGATGTTTCTAATATATCAGAGGATTACCAAGGGCCGTTAGTGACAGACTTCTATGGACGCCAGGCGCCAAAACCGATGCATGGAAAGGCTAATCTTTCCTTACCGACTTCATCTGGGACAGAATTGATGGAGGCATTTATGAAGTTATGTGATTCTGACCTTGATCGGCGATTGACAGCTCGTAAAATTACGGTAATAGCGAACCACCTTCTCTCACCACGACTTGCTCGATTGGCAAATTACAATGAGCAGTTAGATTTATTTACGGACTCAACGAAAAAACATAAGAATCGTTCCAAGGTTCAAGAAAAAGATCAAAAACTACAAAGACTTGTCCTCGATTTGCAAAATGAGTACGGTAAAAACGCCATTATTCGAGCAGCTGATTTGAAAAAAGGTGCTACTCTTTTGGAAAGAAATAATCAGATTGGAGGGCACCAAGCATAATGGAAAATGAAGATTTGTTGAAAATAGAAAAAAGCTTGTTTAGTGATACCTCAAAGTATCGTGATATTATCAACACCCCTCGGCATGTTTCTCAAGCTCATACGCCAATGACCACCGAAGATCGCGCTGCGCAGTTTTCTCCTTTTGCGGCCTTGACCGGCTACCATCAATTATTAGCAAAAGTAGGGGAAAAGTATGGTCATAAAACTTATCCCACAGCTGAGATGAGGCATCGAATTAGAGTCCAACTTGCCATGATTGAACGGGGCCGATCACATCCGCTAATAAAAGTTGAATTCTTTAATGGTAAGACTGGTTTTTATGAAGAATACACGGGGCAATTAAAACGAATTGATCACCATGCTCACCACCTAATATTTGATGACGGAACAAGGCTTATAATTCAAAATATTCGTAAAATTAAAAGAGATCAGCAAAACTGACCTCTTTTAATATAAGTTAAAATGCTTGAATAAGTTTCATGATTCCGAAAACAATCAAGAATGTTGAAACTAACCATACCACTGTAATAGCGGAAAGTAATGGGCTAAATAAAAGAATAACCCCTAAGACCAAACTCAAAATTGCTAGAATTACAATGAACCAGTAGTATCCGCGATGAAATTCCTTGAAAAATTTTGCACTGAGCAATTCAGTGATGGAGTCAAGGATAAACCAAATAGCAAAGATAATAGCGATGAAGAGCACACCAAAACCTGGTTGGAAAAGAAAAATAATTCCTAAAATAATATCTAAAATTGCAGAAAAAATTAACCAACCTGAGGATTCTCCTAAGATTCGACCGATTCGTTGACGGAACCATAATTCATAAATTCCGCGGAAAATAAAAGCAATTCCGGCAACAATGGCTAAGAAGTGAAGGGTTTTATCTGGCCGCGTGAATGATGCAATTCCGGCAATGATAAATAAGACTCCAACAATTAGGCTAAACCAGTCAAAGCCCTTTTTAGTTTCTTCAAACATTGAAAAACCTCCCTAAAAATAAAATCATTAATATCATAGTTCAAATGGGTTGATAAAACAAGAAGAAAGGAAATCTCAACAAGGTAGCATAATACATATAGAATAAAATAGTAAAAGCCGGAAGAAAAGTTCTTTTTTCTTTCGGCTTTTGTCGTAATTTCCCGGGAAATTAAAGGTGCTCTTTAATACCGTTGGGAAAATCCTTATCAATCTCCTTTAAGATTGGTAATAATGAATTGACATATTCATGATATGCTTCGATTGGCTTTAGATCTTTTGCTCGGGATTGTAGTAAGGTAAGAGCAATATCATGTGCTCTTTGTTCATTTGTAATCATCTTTTACCACCTCAGTTATTCAGTTTATCAGATTTTCCACCTACTAGCATAAATTGTTTAATAACTTGATGAAAAATCGTTTGATCAAGTATGATCATTACTGCAAAACCAATTGTAGTTCCGATGGTATTGCTAATCAAATCATCCACATCGGCAACCCTTCCAATATGAAAAAGAAGGTCGCAAACAAATTGGTTACACTCGATAAATAAGCTGAAGAAAAAGCCGTAGAGAATAGCACGACTGAAGGGCATTTGGTGATTAATTAAATAAAGATAAACTCCTAGTGGCAAGGTCATCACAATATTTAAGAAAAATTCTTGGCTGAGTCCTTGGAGGGGGATGATATTAAATGGTACGCCGTGAAAATAAAATAAAAGTTTGTTAGCAGAACTAAAATTAAACATTGAAGGAGTTAGGCAGAGCCAGTCGATAGCAGTTAAGTAGATAAAAAAGGTTGCAATTGTAATATGCTGGCTGAAGTTAGGAAATTTTTTCCAAAGGTGATTATGGGTAACGAGGACAGATCCTGCAAAAAAATAAATAAAAAATGGGATCCAGTGAATTAATGCGTACAATGTAATTTCTCCTTCTACGAAAAATGGTATACAATAGGTTTTCAATGTTATATATCATAGTTGATTTTTTTAGTAATGACTAGTAAACCTAACTAGGATTAATAAAACTTCAATTATTGAGGAAGAGAGAGAATCATGGCAGAAAAACAAGAATTTACACGTAAACTTAAAAGCCGTCATATTCAATTAATGGCGCTTGGCGGAACGATTGGGACAGGATTATTTCTTGGATCGGGGAAGGCAATTCACGCTGCTGGTCCAGCAATCCTTTTAGCATATTTAATTACTGGAATTATTTGTTTTGGAATTATGCGGGCCTTAGGGGAATTGCTTCTTTCCGATTTACATTACCATTCATTTATGGATGCGATTCGTAATTATCTTGGTAATCGCGTGAGTTTTATAATGGGTTGGGCTTATTGGGCGTGTTGGCTAGCATTGGCGATGGCCGAAGTTACCGCCATTGGATTATATTTTCAACTATGGTTTCCTCAAGTTCCCCAATGGTTACCTGGATTAGTAACTCTGCTAATTTTACTGGGATTAAATCTAATGACTGTTAGTACGTTTGGTGAACTCGAATTTTGGTTTGCCCTTATTAAAATTTTGGCAATTGTTATTTTAATTGTCGTTGGCGTCATTTTAGTTTTGCTTCATTTTCATTCGGCAAGCGGCTATCTCGCTACTCCTGCTAATTTAGTTAATGATGGGGGCTTTTTTGCTACCGGGACAAAGGGCTTCATGCTTTCTTTTCAAATGGTTGTATTTGCCTTTGTTGGAATTGAAATGGTAGGGGTGACAGCCGCTGAGGCAGAGAACCCTAAAGTTGTTATTCCTAAGGCGATTAATGGCATTCCCGTTCGAATTATGCTCTTTTATATCGGTGCTTTGGCTGTCATTATGTGTATTTATCCATGGAGTAAACTTTCACCAAGCAATAGTCCGTTTGTCCTTGTTTTCCGTGACATTGGTCTTCCGGGGGCCGCTAGTATCGTTAATTTTGTAGTAATTACTGCTGCGGCTTCTGCTTGTAATAGTTCTCTATATACAACTGGCCGAATGCTGGCTGAGTTAACCTCTACTGCTCACCGGCCTGTTATCCGTAAGATTAGTCGCTTATCTACGCGGTCGGTACCTGCAACAGCGGTTATTATTTCTGCAGTTGTTATTGGAATTGCCGCTATCTTAAACTTAGTAATGCCAGAAGGAGTTTTTACTTTTGTTTCCAGTATTGCTACCACGAGTTTTCTCTTTGTGTGGGCTGCTATTATCTTGGCGCATTTAAAATATATTCGTCAGCATCCGCAATCGAGAACTTTCAAGATGCCAGGCGCGCCTTTTACTGACTATGTTATTTTAGTTTTTCTTTTTATTGTGCTAATTGTTTTATGTATGGAGAAACAAACTTTAATTGCGCTTATACTAACTTTAGCTTGGTTTGCAGTTCTTGCCGTTGCTTCATTAACACAAAAGAAAGCATAAAAAATTCCCCGAGTTTTCGGGGAATTTTTTACTAACGATTCAAATGTAATTTACGTTGACACTCGGGACAAATGCCATGGACTTCGATGTTATTTCCTGTAACTAGATAGCCAGTCTTTTCATGAGTCATAACCGTTAATTCTTTCGTGATTGCAGTAAAATGTTCATCAAAAACATCAGAAATCTTACCACAATTATCGCAGACGACATGATAATGCGGGTGGCCGAAATAGTCAAAGTGAGTACTGCCGTCTCCATTTTTTAGCTCAATTACGAGATTATAATCAACGAAGAGTTTTAGAGTATTATAAACAGTTGCCATACTGATATTGGCAACTGTGTCTTTAAGGTCATCATAAATCATTTCGACACTCGGATGAGTATGATGATTGATTAAGTAATTTAAGATAGTTTTCCGCTGGGGAGTAAGACGAACCTTGTTTTCACGAAGATGGTCAAGAGCTCGATCAAATTCTGCTTCTGCCATAATGTCGTCCCCTTTCTTAAAATAATTATAATCTATTGACATTATAACATTTACATTCACTAATTCAAAACATATAATAATTAACGGTCAGATAATAATTATTCTAAAGAGGGAGAGAATGATATGGATCAAAGTATCGCACGTAATGGAAAAAGCTATAGTCGCTTTTGGTTTATTTTTACTTTACTAGTTGGTACCTTTACGATGTCAATTAGTCAATCATCGTTGTCAACTGCCTATCCAACCTTAATGAATGCTTTTGGAATTTCAGCATCAACCGTTCAATGGCTGACGACTGGTTTTATGCTCGTAATGTGTGTCAGCATGCCAATTAGCCCGTGGATGCTCAATAATATGAGTTTTAAGACAATGTTCATTGGAGCACTGGGACTATTTGATATTGGATCCTTGATGATTGTCTTAACCCCCGCGTCTTGGGGAATTAATGGCTTCTGGTTTATGATGATTGGACGGGCCATGGAGGCATTTGCCGTTGGAGTACTATTCCCATCATATCAAACTGTTTTGCTTGAGATTACGCCTAAAGAAGAGCGGGGTTCAACAATGGGAATTGCCGGTTTGGTAATGGGATCCGCCCTTGCTTGTGGACCGATTGTTTCAGGAATTATTCTAAAATTTTTTAGCTGGAAGAGCCTTTTTATCCTCTTCATGCTTGTTATTTCGGTAATTATTTTAATGGCTGCTAGCGGACTGATCCAAGATGTAATGGAACGCCATGAAACGAACCTTGATTGGCTATCAGTAATTTTACTAGTTGGATTAATTGGGATTATGTACGTTGTTGACCAAACTGGAAAAAAGAATCCTGCATGGGGAATAAATGCAGGGATCTTTATTGTTAGTCTTATTGCGGTTATCTGGTTCTGCATTCGGCAGCTTCACCTCAAGCACCCGCTATTGGAATTACGGGTATTGAAGACTTTTAATTATGATTTAGCAATTCTTTTAACGTCGATTTCATATATTGCCTTAATTGTAACGACAATAATTTTTCCCCTTTATTATCAGGGAGTATTAAAAGTTAGTCCATTTGTTTCTGGGATGGCCTTAGTACCTGGAGCTGCTTTTCTTAGTATCCTGAATCCTTTGTCAGGAAAATTGGCTGATAAAATCGGGTTTAAACCGACAATGCTAGTGGGAATGTTTATGATTATCATTGGCTGGGTTGCTGGATTAATCGTCCTTAATCATCTCAGCTTATTGGGAATGATCCTTTGCGCAATGGTGATTGAAGGTGGAAATGCCTTTGTAATGATGCCAGCTGTCACACTGGGAGCAAATGCCTTGCCTGATGAATTAGTACCCCACGGAACTGCCGTAATAACAACTGTCCGGCAAGTTCTCGGATCCGCGGGTGTTACTATTTCAACACTGATCTTAACGGTTGCTACTACAAATGCACTTCAACGGGGAAGTTCGGCTCAAGTTGCTTCCCTTCACGGCTATCATTTGGTATTTATCGGCATGATCATCACTGAATTGATTGGGCTCATACTAGCATTTATGCTAAAAAATACTAATAAAGAAAAAAGTACAAAATAACCAAAAATTCGTATATAAAATAGGGAGGAGAAAATTTCTGCTCTCTATTATTTTAAAATCAAAAAAGAGGTATTAATAATGACACTTAAACGACCACAATGGGCAAATGCGACACCGGAAATGCAAGACTATTATGATCACTACTGGGGCTTTCCAGTTCATGATGACCAGCAGTTATTTGCAATGTTATCTTTAGAATTATTTCAGGCCGGTTTAACTTGGCAAACAATCTGGCGGCGGCGAGAAGCATTTAACCAGGCATTTGCGAACTTTAAGATTGAAAAAGTTGCTTCCTTTACCGATGAAGATATTAATCGATTATGTGAGGATGAAACTATTATTCGTAATCGTCTTAAAATATTAGCGGTAATTAATAATGCACAAGTGATTTTAAAATTACGGAAAACGGGAAAGACGTTTGATAATTATGTGTGGCACTTTGTTGATGATCAACCGCAAGACTTGGGGTTAACTACCGATGTTGAATTAGCTTCTAAAACGCCGGCCTCAGAAGAAATAGCCAAGCAAATGCGGAAGGATGGATTTAAATTTGTTGGTCCGACAATTATTTACTCTTTCATGACAGCGGTGGGAATGGTCAGTGCCCGTTTAAAGTAAGAATGTAAGGATTAACATTGATTGTTGGTTGACAATTATGCTAAGATTATTCTCGTTATAAAGCAATTCCCGATAGGATTCACGTCTGAACGTGAAGATGCCTTGTAACCGCAACTACAAACTATTTGAAAGTTTCAATAGAATATGGGGGAATTAGAAAATGGCAGAACGACATTTATTTACATCCGAATCAGTATCAGAAGGACATCCAGATAAGATTGCTGACCAAATCAGTGACGCGATCTTAGATGAATTGCTTAAGAAGGATCCTGATTCACGGGTTGCAGTTGAGACCTCAGTTACCACTGGACTAGTATTAGTCTTTGGTGAAGTTTCTACTAAGGCCTACGTTAATATCCAACAGATTGTGCGGGACACAATTCGTAAGATCGGTTATACAGATGGTAAGTACGGTTTCGATGCTGATAATTGTGCTGTTATCACTGCAATCGATGAACAATCACCAGACATTGCGCAAGGGGTTGATGACTCCTTAGAAACGCGTGAAGGTGAAGCTGATCCGCTTGATAAGATTGGTGCCGGTGACCAAGGATTGATGTTTGGTTACGCTACTGACGAAACACCTGAATATATGCCATTAACATTGGTTTTAAGCCATAAATTAATGCGTAAGATTGCTCAACTACGTAAGGATGGCGTTATCTCTTACCTTCGTCCGGATGCAAAGGCTGAAGTAACTGTAGAATACGATGAGAATGACAAGCCGTTACGTGTTGACACCGTTGTTTTAAGTACCCAGCATGATCCAGAGGTTTCACTTGATCAAATTAAAAAGGATATTAAAGAACAAGTGATTGAAGCTGTCATTCCAGCTGAGTACCTTGATGACCAAACTAAGTACTTCATTAATCCAACAGGTCGGTTTGTAATCGGTGGACCGCAGGGAGATGCCGGTTTAACAGGACGGAAGATTATTGTTGATACTTATGGTGGGGCTGCCCATCACGGTGGTGGAGCCTTTTCTGGAAAGGATGCTACTAAGGTTGACCGTTCTGCTAGTTATGCTGCGCGCTACATTGCTAAAAACATTGTCGCAGCGGGTTATGCTAAGAAGGCTGAAATTCAAGTTGCTTATGCCATCGGTGTAGCAGAACCAGTATCGATCATGATTAATACTTATGGTACCGGTACCCGTTCAGAAGAAGAATTAATTGCCGCTGTTCGAAAAGTATTTGATTTACGTCCAGCTGGAATTATTGAAATGCTCGACTTGAAGCGGCCAATTTACAAGCAAACTGCTGCTTATGGTCACTTTGGCCGGACTGATGTGGACTTACCATGGGAACACCTTGATAAAGTTGACGAATTAAAAGAAATTTTAGGCTAATAATTTAGTTACACGCTTGCAATCATTAACGGTGGTTGTTAAAATAGGCGTTAAATATTTGATCGTAATAGAAATAGTAGTTTTTGACGAGGTCAGCAGAGATCCTGTGGTGGTGTGAACAGGAGACTGGTCATTTACGAACTCATCTAAATGTGATTATTACTGAATCTTAGTAGGTAATGACGTTTACCGCGTTAAGGTCCTAAGCGCCATGGCTTCCATGGAAAACGGGTGGTACCGCGGAGTTATTTCGTCTCGTAGATTGATTTCTACGGGACTTTTTTATTACGATCATCAAAATCAGAATAAGGAGTAGAAAATATGGCTTACGATCATAAGACGATTGAAAAAAAGTGGCAAAAGTTTTGGAAGAAGAATGAGACTTTCAAAGCTGACCTTAATAAGGACCAAAAGAAGTACTATGCATTAGACATGTTCCCATATCCATCTGGTCAAGGACTCCACGTTGGTCACCCAGAAGGTTATACCGCTACGGATGTAATGTCACGGATGAAGCGGATGCAAGGATTTAATGTCTTACATCCAATGGGGTGGGATGCATTCGGTTTACCAGCTGAACAATATGCATTAAAGACTGGCCACAACCCTAAGGACTTTACGAACAAAAATATTGACCATTTCCGTGACCAAATCCAATCACTTGGTTTCTCATATGACTGGGATCGGGAAGTAAATACGACTGATCCTCAATTCTACAAGTGGACTCAATGGATTTTTGAACAGCTCTACAAGAAAGGGCTTGCTTACGAAAGTGAAATTATGGTTAACTGGGCCCCTGATTTTATGGGTGGAACAGTTGTTGCCAACGAAGAAGTTGAAGATGGCAAGACTAAACGTGGCGGCTACCCCGTATACCGTAAGCCAATGCGTCAATGGGTTTTAAAGATTACTGCTTATGCGGACCGTTTGATTGATGATCTTGACCTTGTTGACTGGCCAGAAAGCGTTAAGGAAATGCAACGTAACTGGATCGGTCGTTCAGAAGGTGCGTCAGTATTTTTCCCAGTTGTGGGGGATGAAGATACTAAGATTGAAGTATTTACGACCCGGGCAGACACGCTTTTTGGTGCTTCCTATGTAGTTCTTGCTCCTGAACAAGAATTAGTAGATCAATTGACGACGCCAGAACACAAGGCGGAAGTTGAAAAGTACAAGGAAGAAGCATCACGGCGGTCTGACCTTGAACGGACTGACTTAAATAAGGATAAGACTGGGGTATTTACTGGTTCTTACGTCATTAATCCAGTTAACGGTGAAAAACTGCCAATTTGGATCAGTGATTACGTGCTTGCCTCATACGGAACCGGAGCAGTAATGGCTGTTCCTTCCGGTGATCAACGGGATTATGACTTTGCTACTAAGTTTGACTTGCCAATCAAACCTATTATTGAAGGCGCAGATATTTCAGAAGGTGCTTTTGATGGCGATGGTAAACACATTAATTCTGGCTTCCTTGATGGTTTAAATATTGCTGATGCAAAGCAAAAGATGATCGATTGGCTTGAAGAACACGATGCTGGTCATAAGAAGGTTAACTACCGTCTTCGTGACTGGATCTTCAGTCGGCAACGTTACTGGGGTGAACCAATTCCAGTTATTCACTGGGATGATGGGACAACCTCATTAGTTCCAGAAGATGAACTTCCACTTGAATTGCCAAAGACTGATAACATTGAACCATCAGGAACTGGTGAAAGTCCATTAGCAAATGTTGAAGATTGGGTTAACGTTTATGACGAAAATGGTCGGCATGGTCTTCGTGAGACTAACACCATGCCACAGTGGGCCGGTTCATCATGGTACTGGCTCCGGTACACTGATCCTCATAATGACAAGGAATTTGCCTCAAAAGAAGCTCTTGATTACTGGTCACCAGTTGATCTCTATGTTGGTGGAGCTGAACACGCTGTTCTTCACTTGCTCTATGCTCGATTCTGGCATAAGGTTCTTTATGACCTCGGTCTCGTACCAACTAAAGAACCATTCATGAAGCTTGTTAACCAGGGAATGATTCTTGGTTCAAACCATGAAAAGATGTCGAAGTCCAAAGGTAATGTTGTTAACCCTGATGACATTGTTGACCAATACGGGGCTGATACTTTACGTCTTTATGAAATGTTCATGGGACCACTTGAAGAATCTGTGCCTTGGGATGAAAAGGGACTTCATGGTGCTAATAAGTGGGTTCAACGTGTATGGCGGTTATTGATGGATGATAATAACCACCTTCGTGACCGGGTATCTACTTTCAATGATGGTAAGCTTACTAAGGTTTACAATCAAACTGTTAAGAAGGTTACCGAAGACTACGAACGGATGCACTTCAATACGGCTATTTCTCAATTGATGGTCTTTGTTAACGAAGCCTACAAGGTTGATGATTTACCAGTTGAATACATGAAAGGCTTTATAAAAATGATTGCACCAATCATGCCGCACATGGCTGAAGAACTCTGGAGTCAATTCGGTGAGAGTGATACAATCACTTATCAACCATGGCCAACTTACGATCCAAAAGCTTTAGTTGAAGATGAAGTTGAAATGATCGTTCAGGTTAACGGTAAGGTACGGGCTAAGATTAAGATGGCCAAGGATACTGACCGCGATGAAGCACAACAACTTGCTTTAGCAAACGAACATGTTAAGAAGTTTACTGATGGCAAGGATATTAAAAAAGTCATTGTTGTCCCTAACAAGATCGTTAACATCGTTGCAAAATAGTAAATTAATAAAGGGCAGGGAATCTATGTTTTCCTGCTTCTTTTTATTTGAGGAGATCAGTTATGGAAATAGTAAGTTATCCAGCAATTTTTACCCCGAAAGATAATGAAATTCAAGTCGATTTTCCAGATTTGCCAGAAGCATTTACTCAGGGGAAAACAATGGATGAGGCGATGGATTTTGCTAAATTGGGCTTAGCGATTACCCTTAATGATAAACTCGGCCACTTTGAAGTTGCCCCAGCCGTAAGCTCATTAGAGGCGTTAAAGCAACAACATCCAGATCAAATCATTAAAATGGTAACTGTCGATTTGGAACAATACTAGGTTAAAGAAATATTAAAAACGGTAAATCGAATTGCACCAGCTTTTTATTCACGATAAAATGATTAAGATTGTGTAAACTCGATTAAAATAAAAAAGGTAGGATTGCAACAAATCATGGAAGAAAATAAAGTAAATGATTTGAGCAGCACCGCAGTAAAAAAAGATTCGCGAACAAAGATGATTACAGGATCAGCTTGGATGACAGCTGGTAGTATTACTTCGCGGATCTTAGGGGCGCTGTACATTATTCCGTGGGTTACATGGTTAGGAGCTTACAGTAACGAAGCGAATGCCTTATATGCTCAGGGGTACAATATTTATAATATGTTTTTAGTGATTGCAACGGCGGGGATTCCTTCTGCAATTTCTAAAATGGTCGCGCATTATAACGGAATAAACCAGTATGGCGTTAGTCGCCGACTGTATCATTCTGGAATGTACGTTGCAATGGCAATGGGTGTAATTTGTACAACGGTGATGATGTTTGGGGCTCGTTTAATGGATAATGGAGATCCAAATATGATTCCCGTTATCCGCTCGTTAGCTTGGGCTATTTTGATTATTCCGGGGATGTCAATTACCCGAGGATTTTTACAAGGATATAACTGGATGGCACCATCAGCAATTTCACAATTTGTTGAACAGCTTTTCCGGGTTATTTATATGTTGGCGGCTACTTATTTCATCATGAAGATTCAAAATGGTAGTTGGGTTAGTGCCGTTTCCCAATCAACCTTTGCGGCCTTTATCGGGGCAATTGGTGCAGTAATTGTCTTGGGAATTGCCTGGATGCGTCATCAACGTGAAATGAATGACTTGGTGGCACATGGTGAAATAAATACTGAAGTTTCAACCCAAACATTAATTTTTAAGATTATTTATCAGTCAATTCCGTTCATCATTATTGAATCAGGGGTAACGATTTTCCAATTAATTGACCAATATACCTTTAAGCGGATGATGCCATTAGTCGGTCACTTTACTAAGTACCAGATGGACGTTACTTATGCCTTATTTGCGTTTAATGCCAATAAGCTTTACATGATTGTTATTTCATTAGCTTCTGCATTAGCCGCAACAGTTATTCCGTTGCTTGCAACAGCCCGGGCTCAGAACGATCAAGAGGATATGCGAAAACAGATTCAAAACGTTCTCTTGTTATTCTATTTTGTGATGATCCCGGCTGCTCTTGGATTATCCGCGGTTGCCCAGCAAATCTACACCGTCTTTTACCGTTATGATGCGGCAGGGGTCGTGGTACTGCAATTTGCGGCTTACATTTCGATCATGTTAGGCTTGTATACTGTAGCCGCAGCAATGATGCAGGGGATTTCTGAGAATAAGAAGATGATGATGTTCTTAGCCATTGGAATCGTAATTAAATTTATCCTCCAGTTTCCATGTATTTGGATTTTTGAAGGATTAGGACCACTAGTTTCAACCGGAATTTCAATGTTTGTGATTAACTATTTAATCTTGCATTCCTTTAATATGGAATTTCACCTACGTTTTGATAAGATGGCCCTGCCAACTAACCAGATTTTAGCTTACTCCTTAGTGATGTTTGCCGGGACAAAGATTGTAATGTTAATCATTGGCCATTTTGTTAGTCCATATGGGCGCTACACTGCTTTCTTCTCCTTAATTCCGGGAGTAATAGTCGGAGCAGGAATTTATCTCTATCTCTGCTTAAAGTCACGATTAGCCGACCAGCTATTGGGACCACGAGTAGCAAGATTACGAACGATTTTACACATTAAATAACAATGCACACAAAAAGGTTCAGAGTGAGGATTTGCTCTGAACCTTTTTTATATCCTTAAATTCTTAATTCAAAAATCCAATATGGTGATCTTCATTCATCCCCTCCATCTTTTTCATGAAGGTAGGGAGAGCACGGCTAATTTGATGAGGGAGAACAATATACTGGCTTTCAGCGATCTTTTCCGCAATCGCACTGTGCGCATAAACGGCAGCAAGGACGGCCTTATCTGCCTTCTCATTAAATTCAGCAGTGAAACCTCCAACCATTCCAGCAAGAGTATCACCCATTCCACCAACTGCTTGGGCGGGGGTACCGATTGGCAATTGATATACTTGGTCATCAGTATAAATTTCTGTGTGGTGCTTCTTTAAGACAATGGTAGCACCAAGTTTTTCTTGAGCGGCTCTGCTTTTATCTTCAGTTTGCTCCCCAATCTTGATTCCAGAGAGCCGTTGCCATTCCATTTCATGAGGAGTGTAAATGATATTTCCTTGTGGTTGTTCAAGCTTTTCCATCGCCATAAGGGTAATTGCAGATCCATCAATGATCACATTTTGTTTCTCGGTCGTATGAGCAAAAACATTTTTCAAAATTCGTAAACTTGTTTCATCATTTCCGAGGCCTGGCCCAACGACCACACTGGTAGCAGCTTGGGTAAGGTCAGCGACTAGGGCATCATCAGTAAAATCAGCGAACATTGCTTCTGGCAACTGCGCATGGAGGGCACTAGCGTTGATTTCATCAGTAGCAGTTGTTACAAGCCCAGCACCAGCACAGACGGCCGCGGTTGATGCCATGATGATTGCGCCACCAAAATTACGATTGCCGCCGATAAGAGTAACTTTCCCAAAAGTACCTTTAAAACTGTTTTCAGGACGGGGAGTAATAACATCCTTTAAGATTTGGTCAGTAAGTTTTTTCACAGTTAAGACTCCTTATTATTTTATTTAATAGACAATTTAATGGTATCATTAAAATTAGTCAAAGTAGAATATTTTGGAGGGATTAATCTTGACTGATTGGATGAAAGCCGCAGAGGCACAAAAAGAAAACTATTTAAATGATCTCGTAGCATTAATGAAGATCCCTAGTGTCCGTGATGATTCGGCGGCAACAGCTGAATACCCGCTTGGCCCTCGTCCTGCCCAAGCGCTAAAAGCATTTTTAGAGATGGCAGAACAAGACGGTTTTAAAGTAAAGAACATTGATAACCTTGTTGGGTATGCTGAATGGGGTGAAGGTGATGAAACACTTGCTATTTTAGCCCATCTTGACGTAATGCCTGCTGGTAAGGGTTGGGATACGGATCCATTTGACCCAGTTATCAAGGATGGTAACTTATATGGTCGTGGTGCTTCTGATGATAAGGGACCTGGAATGGCCGCTTACTATGCCTTAAAGTATTTGAAAGATCAAGGCGTAAAGTTTAACAAGAAAGTTCGTTTTATCGTTGGAACTGATGAAGAAAGTAACTGGACTGGAATGCATCGTTACTTTGAAGTTGAACCAGCCCCAACATTTGGTTTTTCACCAGATGCGGAATTCCCAGTAATTAACGGTGAAAAGGGGCAAGTATCGCTCTTGCTTGATGTTCCTGCTGGCAATGGGGATGCCTCAACACAACTAGTTAGTTTTGAATCTGGCTTACGTTTCAACATGGTACCGCGGGAAGCAGTTGCCCTCATGCGGACGGATAACCCTCAAGAAGTTACTAATGATTTTGGCCACTTTATTGAAGAAAATCCGATTGAAGGTAATATTGAATCAACAGATAAGGGGCTTAAGATTACTGTCATTGGAAAAGCTGCGCATGGAATGGAACCAGAAAAGGGAATCAATGCGGCAACCTACCTTGCAAAGTTCTTAAATCGATATGACTTTGGTGGGGGCGCAAAGAGCTTCATTGAATTCTTAGCGGACTATCTTCATTTAGATACGCGGATGGATGGCTTTAATGGTGCTTACACTGATCCGGTAATGGGTGAATTAACTATGAACGCCGGAATTTTAAACTTTGATGCGGACAAGGGTGGTCACATTGACATGAACTTCCGCTTCCCTAAAGGCGTGACACCAGATAAGCTAGAGGATACTGTAAAGGCGATTGCCGACAAATTACAAATTAAAGTTACACAAGGTCCATCTCAAGCTCCACATTATGTTGATCCAGACGATCCAATCGTTAAGACATTGATGCAAGCTTATATTGACCAAACTGGAGATACAGACGCAAAGCCAGAAGTCGTTGGTGGTGGAACTTACGGTCGTTTGATGAAGCGGGGCGTTGCCTTTGGTGCTTTAATGCCACATACGCCAAATACAATGCATCAGGCTAATGAGTATCAACCTGTTAATGATTTAATTACATCGATGGCGATTTACATGGAAGCAATTAATAATCTCGTTACTGATTAATTTTGTGCTAAAATAAGGATACAAAATGGAGGTGGCAAGAATGAGTTATCAAAATATTCTTGTTGGTGTTGATGGTTCAAAGCAAGCTGATATGGCTTTTGAAAAAGCAGTTGACACTGCTAAGACCAATGATGCTAAATTGTACTTATTAAGTATTATCAATGGTGAACGCTACCCAAGTACTGGTCCTGGTGGATACGGCTTTGTTAGTCATAGCATTTATGATTCAGCAATTGAAACAATGCAAAAGAAATTAGCTGACTACAAGAAAAAAGCAGAAGCTGCTGGAATAAAAGATGTCGAAACTGATGTAAAAGTTGGTAACGCTAAGGTTGAACTTGCAGAACGTTATCCAAAAGAAAATGATATTGATTTAATCATTATTGGCGCAACCGGATTAAATGTTGTCGGTCGTCTGCTTGTTGGTTCAACGGCTGCTTATACTATTCGTGAAGCACCATGTGACGTTACCGTTGTTAAGACAAATTTGAAAAATCAAAAGTTGGATATTAAGGAAACGACATATCCTGAAATGTAAAGCATAAAGACTAGGGGGAATTTTCTTCTAGTCTTTTCTAGTTTAAAAATGCAAATTCATAATTTTCACGTATATATACTATAGGACATTATGAAGGAGTGTTTTATTGTGTTAAACCGCCGTGCTATTACAAGTGCATTAATTGTTTTAACAAGCCTTAATGGGCAACCGATTAAAGCGGACGCTATCCAACAAGCACGATTTGATGCAAATGAAGATGTAAAACGTGCAAAGCCGATTGATGAAGAGGCCTTAGTTAATCATGATGAAGAATATATTGATGCTTATTTAACAGAATATGAAAATGCTGCTCAAGCGAAGGAAAATGAGCAGAATAATGCTTTGACAGGTACAGAGGAAGAGCCAGAGCATGAAACTATTCAATCTTCAACTGAAAATTCTGCTGAACAAAGACAGTTGCTAGAAGATAAAGAAGATGAGCAGGTTTATCAACCTCAACAACCATCCGCAGTCCAAGCACGATTTATTAATCGAATAGCCCCAGCTGCTCAACAAATTGGTCGGGAATATGATTTGTATCCATCAATTATTATTGCGCAAGCAGCCTTAGAGAGCGACTGGGGATGCAGTACGTTGGGAAAGGCGCCTAATAATAATCTTTTTGGGGTTAAGGGTTATTTTGCCCGGCAAACAGTTGCTCAACCTACGACTGAATATGACGAACAAGGACATAAGTTTCAGGTCGTTAGTAATTTTCGCCAGTATGCAAGTGAATATGAAGCATTGAGAGATTATGCGCAAACATTAGAAGCCCCACTTTATCAAGGAGTTCATCGTCAAAATACCAAAAATTATCGTGAAGCTACGCGGGCACTTCGCGGACGATATGCAACAGATCCCGAGTATGATCGGAAGCTAAATCAGCTGATTGATACTTATCAACTTACTAAATACGATGATCAAGTTAATACCAGCAATGAACGGGCTAATCCTATTCCAATGACAGACAGGAAAGAGGAGAGTGAGGCGATGCCGATCGTTGACAAACATCCTGTTCAAGCGCGAAAGAACGATGTTAGTATCCCTTCATATGTTCCCTTGCTTGGTGGAGTGGGGACAGCAGGAATGATTGAAATGTTTCGTCATTTGTTGAAGAAAAAGAAAGAGCATGATTAAAAGGTAGACCCCTAATCATGCTCTTATCAATTATTTATCGTAATGACTTTAAGCGCTCATCGATCATTGCTAAGACTGCATCAACATTCTTAGGATTTTCAAGATCATAACGCTCTAAATCAATTTTCATTTTTGGACTAGCATCGTAATCCTTATACCATTGCTTGTAGGCACTCCACATCTTGTAATAGTAATCCTTTAATTCTGGATTAGTATCAATTTGCTCGTAATCCCGCCCGCGCTTTTTGATTCGGTATAAGATGGTTTCAAAATCAGTTTCAGAATAAACCATTAAATCTGGTGCGCGCTTAGGTAACTGTTGGAGGTCGCTCATCATATTATCGAGAAGCTTTAGGTATACTTCTAATTCAGTATCAGTGATGTTCCCCTCGGCGTTATTTTCTCGCGTAAACAAGGCATCTTCGTAAATAGAACGGTCAAGCACGTTGTTATCATCAGTAAGTGCTTGTTTAATCATTGAGAAACGCTTGTTTAAAAAATAAATTTGGAGTAAAAAGCCGTACTGTTTTGGATTTTTATAATACAGTGGTAAAACTGGATTTTCTCCGACTGGTTCAAAAAATGCTTTTGTATGTAAGTGTTCGGCAATCTTCCCAGTTAAAGTTGTTTTACCGACACCAATCATCCCTGCTGTAATAATCACCATAATGGCCCCTCTTTACTTTTTTGTCACAAAAAATATCTTACTACAAAATATTGTGGAATGACACACCTAATTTTACAATATTTGGTGGTTCCTAGATTTAACTTATCGTGGTAAAAGTTATCACATCTACATTGTTAGCGATTATAATAAGAATAGATATGTGATTAAATTTTAAAAATCTAATCATGTGAAAAATTAATAGTAAGGAAGTAAAGATGAGAAAAGAAAGTGAAAGTGAGAATCGCGTTCAATTAACAATGGCTAAGCAACAGGGAACGTTGATTGAAGTTCATAACTTGCCAAACGATGATTATTTTAATGTCGGATTTGTGGTTGCCCTCGACCCAGTATTTTGCTTAATGATCAGTATTGACTGGGACGGCAAAATCAACGGACTAATTGCTATTCGGATTAAGAGCATCCTTTATACGGAACGTCACAGTGATTATCTAATGACGGTTTCTGAAAAGACTAAAGTTGCCCATGATTACAATTATTTTGATATTTGGCAAGTGCAAAAGTTTATCGATAACCATCCAGAAATTACTCAAGGGAACCTATTGTCAAATCTCCTCAATGATTCTTATGAAAACCGCCTTCCAGTTGTGATTGGCACTGAAAAGTATAAGGGGAGTGATGATTTTACAGGGATAATTACTGATCTCACGCCCATTAAGGTAACAATTCATTACTATAATGACCATGACCTATCTTCATTGTGGGAATATGATATTTTGCGAGCTAAGATTGATTACCTCCGCGTTCGTGGGACTCAAATGGCAACCGGAAAACAGATTTTTAATGATATTTTTAATGAAATGTGATTGCAATATGAGTTGAGATAGTTTAAATTAATTAAATATTATTAACTAGATAAAACTGTTTACTAAAGAGGTTGAACAGCCATGAAAAAGAAAATAACAATTCGTGATTTAGCGAAAGAAGCAGGAGTTTCTGTAACTACTGTTTCGCAAATTTTGAATAATAAAGGTGATCGGTTCAGTGAAGCAACCCAGGAACGAGTTTTAGCATTACGGGACAAATATAAGTACGTTCCTGACTTCAATGCCCGAAATTTAATCTTAAAGAGTGCCAAGACAATTGGGGTACTAGTTCCCAATATTGCTAACCCATTTTTTGGGACTTTTGTTGAAGGGGTACAGAGTGTTGCTCGTGAAGCAGAATTTATTCCGCTCGTCTTTAGTGCCAACCGTGACCCAAAGCTAGAAAAGTATTATCTTTCCCAGATGATTGAGCGTTCTATTAGTGGGCTGGTGATTGCTAGTGCAACGATGACTACCGAGACAATTAAAGAGGTTATCTCCTTTAATGAGATTCCTTACATCTTGTTTGATCAGAATCATACGCAAGAGGGTGATCGAGTTCAAACGAATGATTACCTTGGTGGCCAAATTGCAGCTAAACACCTTATTGAGCTTGGACACAAACATATTGCTGTTCTTACCTCTGACAATCCTACTGAAAACTTAAATCACCGAATGAATGGGTTCAAAAATATTATTAACGAAAATAATCTGAGCTTAGATCCGATTCACGATGTTATTCGGGCACCCTTGACAAAGGATGGCGGATATAAAGCGGCAAAAGATGTTTTAGCAACTGGTGCCTCTGCTGTTTTTGCGGCAAATGATGAAATGGCAATTGGATTGTTGCGAGGGCTACATGAATTAGACGTTAAGGTTCCTGAAGATATTTCTGTGATTGGTTATGATAACATCTACTGGGATGATTATGTTTATCCCCGATTAACTACGGTACAACAGCCGATTTTTGATCTTGGTGCTGGAGCTACTAAAATGCTTATTGAACAGATTAGTCATAATAGTGCGGAGGCCCGTGTGCAAAACTTTCCAGTAAAATTAATTAAACGAGATAGTACAAGTTCCTATCGTCCAAAATAATATGGTATGATGATATTATCACTTAGATGCCAATTGTTTAAGGAGGAAATAAACAAATGACAAATCATGTAACAATTGTAGGTAGTTTAAATGTTGATACAACGATGAAAGTTAAGCGGATGCCATTGCCTGGAGAAACGATTGCCGCTTTAAGTAAGACTAATGCTGCTGGGGGAAAAGGGGCAAACCAAGCCGTTGCTGCTGCACGTTCAGGCGCTGAAACAGCATTTGTTGGTCAAGTTGGTGATGACGCTGGTGGTAAGATGATGATCAACGACCTCAAGAATAACAACGTCGACACAACTGGGATCCATGTTGACGATCAAGCAGGTACTGGATCTGCAGCCATCTTACTTGATGAAAGTGGCCAAAACAGTATCTTAGTATACGGAGGAGCTAACCAACAATTAAGCGTTAAGGAAGTTGAAGATGCTCGCGATCAAATTGCTGCTGCCGATTTTGTCATTGCTCAATTTGAAACACCACAAGAAGCTACTTTACGGGCATTCCAAATTGCAAAGGAAAATGGCGTAAAGACAATCTTGAATCCTGCTCCTGCTCATGAAATTAACCCTGACCTATTGAAGTTAACTGACTTAATCATTCCAAATGAAACAGAAAGTGCTGCTTTAACAGGAATTATTATTACAGACGAAACTTCAATGCTTATGTCAGCTGCTAAGTTTGCTCAAATGGGTGTCCGTAATTTAATTATTACTGTTGGAGCAAAGGGTGCCTTCTACTGTACTCAAGATGGTTACAACTTCATTCCTGCCTTTAAGGTTAATGCTGTTGATACTACTGCCGCTGGTGATACATTCATTGGTGCTCTTTCATCCCAATTAAAGCCTGATATGAGCAACATAGAAAAGGCAATTGTTTACGCTCAACGGGCAAGTTCATTAGCTGTTCAAAAGCTTGGTGCATTACCATCAATTCCTACTTATGACGAAGTAGTTGCTGCATCAAAGAATAACTAGGTTTAGTTAAATATAAATTAAAAATGGTGAGGCTGAGGAAAGCGAAAACTTTTCTCAGCCTTCTTAGTACCCTTGCACTTTACATGTTGATTTAGTAAACTGTTGGACAAATAATAATGGAGGTTTTCTTTGTGAAAGCAGAATTTATTCTTAAGGTGGTCATTCCGCCGTTTATCATCTTTGCGCTTTTAGTATGGTTGACTGCTGAAAATTATATTTCTGGTTGGGTGATGTACCTTCTCTGGGTAATTGGTTTCGTAGTTGCAAATATCATTGTGACAAAAATTTCTACCCGGTGGAGTATCCAACGAATGCGTGAGAAACGGGCAAAGGAAGAGAAAAATAATGATAAAAGTAATTAAACAGTGGACATCTAAGGTGATTTTAATTGCACTGATGCTAATTGCAATTGAAGTTCCCCCGATGGCAGTTAATTTTGCTTTACGTTATTCAAAAACCAATCAGCTTATTGTGGACGGATTTATGGCCTTATTCATCGGTTTAATGTTAGCGATTATTTGGTGGGCACACCGGACATATGAAGCTTATAACCAATTAGGGCAGCCAGCGGGAATAAAGGTTGGTTGGATTATCGGTGGTTACCTAGCAATTGTTTTGGGAATGGATGTCCTTAGCTATCTTAACAAACTTATCTATCATCAAACTGAGACAGCAAATAACGCGGCATTGGGAAGTATGCTTGGCCATAATCAAGTGATCACGATCGTATTTTGTTTCTCGGCAGTTGTTTTAAGTCCAATTGCTGAAGAATTTATTTTTCGTGGTACATTGACAAATATGTTTTTTAAGCGTGGCAACATCTGGCCGAAAGTTATCCTCTCGGGGGTAATCTTTTCTACAGGTCATATGAGTACTAACCCCATTAGCTTTTTGATGTATGCTTATATGGGAATGGTTTTGGCATATGTTTATTTGCGAACGGACGACATACGAAATTCAATTGCAATTCATATGATTAATAATGCGATTGCGATGTATGTTCTCTTAGTTCAAGTTGTCTAAAGTTAATTGTTGAAATCGCTTACACACGGTGGTAAATTATAAGTGTGGAAAGATTAGAGTGGTAAGATCTCCTATATCAATCTAGCACCGAAGAAATTATTAGTAGGCTAGAAGCAACATAAGTGTGACATGAAATCTTAGACTGAATATTTATGTAATAAGGTCACCAGGGTGCACTAGGTTGATGATATAAATGCGACTTTGCGGAAGTTAGAATCAAAAATGAATTAATAATTAGTTCCCTAGCAAAGTAGCAGATTCTTTCCGCAATAAACAAAAGAGGCTGGAAATGTTCCGGCCTCTTTGTTATTTTAAAGTGGTAGTGATTTTAGGAGGATAGCGAGATGTTTTTATCAACCGAGGGATTTCCACAAGCTCACCGCATTTTAGGGATTGTTAATGCCACCAGTCATTTGGCGATGCCTACCGAAGCAATTGATTCATTTGAGTCCATGGATCAATTATTTAGTGATGTTCAAGAAAAATTAAAGCGGCGGGCCAGTGAAAAAGGTGCAGATGGTGTTGTTGGGGTTCGTTTTACTACGGATGTTGCTAATATGCAGGTTGCACCCAAATTCTTGGTCCTAACCGCATATGGAACAATGATTCAATTTGTTAAATAAGAGTAAATTGAGGATTGCCAATAAAAATACTTGTAATTTTTGATGAGTTCGGTATACTTAATAATGTTACAAAATAGTTAGTGCTTCAGTGGCGGAATTGGCAGACGCGCAACGTTCAGGTCGTTGTATGGTTATCCATGTACAGGTTCGAATCCTGCCTGAAGCATCATAACAGCTCGGTAAACATTAATTTGCCGGGCTTTTTTCTTTATATTGAAATAAAACTGCAAAGGAAGACCAAGATGAAAGCTTTATCAATTCATTCCGAATATGGAATGGCAATCTTAAATGGCACAAAAACAGAAGAGTACCGGACATGGACAACTAAATATCGTGGTGATCTTTTAATTTGCAATAGTGCGAAGAAGACACGTAGGGCGGTAGCTGGTCATGCGTTATGTGTTGCTAAAATCACTGGAATTGAGGAACGATATGACGGTGAACAAAAATATTATGCATGGGTGATTGCACCCTTTGAGGAAGGTGGTTCTTATTGGATTGAACCATTAAAAGTTAAGGGACAGTTAAAATTGTTTAACGTCGATGACCGTTTGATTAAACCTGCGCCGTTCACTAATCCTTTCTCAAAAGCTGGTGAGCAATGGTACCAGGAAAAGATTGCTCCCTTAATCTATTAAGATATTTTCACCAACTAACTTATGCGTTATGATAGAAAATAAAAAATGAAGGGGCAATAGCTTATCGGAAAGATTAGAATTAACAACATGGCATTTAATACTTACAATGGTGTGTTTGCGGAAGAGAAAAAGCTTGGTCAAAAAATTGAAATTGACTGTGAAATGGACTATCCAATTGAAACGATGGTTAAAACTGATGAATTAGAGGAAACTGTCAGTTATGCTGATGTTTATGAAACAATCGCGGAGTTTGTTGCCCATCATAACTACAATTTAATCGAGAGCCTTGCTAATAACTTATTACATGAGCTTTTCAAGATATACCCGATGCTTGATGGAATTCGTGTTCGCATCCGAAAGTATAGTGTGCCGATCGCCGGAATTTTCGATAATGTCGAAATTGAAGTAGCAGGGAGCAAGTAATTATGACTGAAGCCTACCTAAGCATTGGCAGTAATATGGGCGACCGGTTAGTGAACCTTCAAAAAGCGATTCAGCTGTTAAATGTGCCACCTAAGATTAATATTATAGCAATCTCCTCAGTGTATGAAACAGAACCAGTGGGGGGCGTGAAACAAGATTCTTTTTACAATATTGCGGTTAAGATTGCGACTGGTTTAACGGCTCAGCAGCTTCTCAACCACCTTCACAATATCGAACAGGAGTTACATCGACGTCGACTTATTCATTGGGGACCACGGACAATTGACCTTGATATCATTGATTTTGGTCATCAACATATCAAAACACCAACGCTAACGATCCCTCATCCAGAAATGGCTAACCGACAGTTTGTTTTATTGCCAATGCGCGAAATTACTAACCAAAATGATCCTTATTATCAACAATTGGATCATTTGTTAAATAAGACTCCAGACCATAATTGGCTTAAAAAGATATATGGACGAGAGGTATTTTCATGGACCAACAAAAAATAGCAAAGGCTGTTAAAGATTTATTAATTGCAATCGGTGAAGATCCTGAACGAGAAGGATTGGCAGAAACACCCCAACGCGTTGCCAAAATGTACCAAGAAGTTTTTTCTTCTCTTAATCATCAACCAGAAGAAATGGCCAACTATAAGGTTTTCCATGTTGATGATGTGCCGGAGATGGTATTAGTGCAACACATTCCTTTTTATTCAATGTGTGAACACCATTTGCTGCCTTTTTTCGGATACGCGAATGTGGCTTATGTTCCCAAAGATAAAAAAGTTATTGGCCTTAGTAAAATTCCCCGGTTGTTAGATTTTGTAACGAAAAAACCGGGGATGCAAGAACGCGTTACAACTGATTTAGTAGCCGAGTTGCAACGAATTCTTGATCCAGCCGGGATTGCAGTAACCATTGCGGCCCGCCACCTTTGTATGGAAATGCGGGGTGTTAATAAGGCTGGTCAATTTACTTATACTGATAAGTTTACAGGCCAATTTAAGACTGACCGTGATTTGAAACAAGAATTTCTAAATCAAACGAGGAATTATCGTGCAGACCTATGAACAAATTAACGCGGGCTTTAATCGCCAAATGCTGGGAGGACAACGGGATCGGGTAAAATTTTTGCGACGAATTCTTACTCGTTTAGGAAACCCTGACCAGCGATTTAAAATTATCCATATTGCGGGGACAAACGGAAAAGGCTCGACTGGGACAATGTTAGAACAGGGGTTGCAAAATGCTGGCTACCGGGTCGGCTATTTTAGCAGCCCTGCTTTGGTAGATGATCGGGAGCAAGTTAAGGTTAATGACCATTTAATTAGTAAAAAAGATTTTGCAATGACTTACCAAAAGATTACCGAACATTTACCCGCTGATCTTTCACCTGATGACATTACCATTTTTGAGTGGTGGACCCTGATAATGCTGCAATATTTTGCGGATCAAAAAATAGATTGGGCAGTCATTGAATGCGGTTTAGGCGGTCGAGATGATGCAACCAATATTATCAGTGCGCCTTTTATTAGTGTGATAACGCATATTGCCCTTGACCATACACGGATTTTGGGCCCAACGATTGCCAAAATTGCCCAGGCCAAAGCAGGAATTATCAAGACCGGCACTAAGCAAGTATTTTTAGCGCCGCACCAAGAAAACGACGCTCTCACAATTATTAAAGAGAAGGCCCAGCAGCAAAGAGTAGGATTAATGCAAGCAGATGCCCAGTTAATTGTTGATGGGAAAGCAATCCTGAAAGTTAATCATAAAATTTATAAAGTTCCTTTTAATTTATTAGGGACTTTCCAAAGTGAAAATTTGGGAACTGTTATCAGTGTATTTAATTTTCTTTTTCAACGGGGACTTGTTCCTTCTTGGCAGCCTTTATTATCGACGCTTGCGACAGTGAAGATTGCTGGTCGAATGCAGAAAATCGCTGATCATCCCCCTATTATTTTGGACGGGGCCCATAACCCAGATGCAGCCAGGCAACTTACCGAAACTATCTCTAAGTTTCCCCATAATAAAGTAATTATGGTTCTTGGTTTTCTCGCTGATAAAAATATTAGTCAGATGGTTAAAATTTATCAGCAAATGGCAGATGAGATAATAATTACTACTCCTGACCATCCGACCCGCGCTCTTAATGCAAGTGCGTTAAAATCAGCTTTGCCTCAAGCGATTATTGCTGATAATCCCCCAAAAGGGTTAGTGATGGCAAAAAAGATTGCGGAGCCGAACGATTTAATTGTTGTAACGGGTTCTTTTTATACGATTAAAGATATCGAGGCCAATTTAGATGAAAAATAATTTTATTATTGCAACCCATAATATTCATAAAATTAAAGAAATCGAAACCATTCTAAATTTTTACCACCAACATGGTGAGGGGTATCGAAAAAACTTACCGCAACAAACCTTTCCTCCTGAATCAACAGTGAGCTATGAAGAAAACGCAAAGGAGAAGGCCCTCTTCATCAGTCAACAACTACCGGCAGCAAAAATAATTGCCGATGATTCTGGCTTAGAACTCCCGGCTTTTCCTAGAAGATACGGGGTGCAGACAGCGCGGGAATTGGCGCAAGAAGTTCCTAATGGTGATTTAAATAATTACTTGATCCATTTAGTCGATGGTAAATCCCGACAATTTATAATGAAAACAACAATTGCCCTAGTGATAAATAATCAAGTGGTTAAAATGGCTCATGGTCAATTAAAGGGGACAATTGCTCATGCCGAACGCGGAGTCAATGCGACGGGGTTTGATCGGATTTTTATTCCAGCTGGCGAATCACAAACGCTTGCCGAAATGGACCAGCCGACCCGCATTTCTTATTTACATCGTGCACGAGCTGTTAAAAATTTATTAGATCAATTAGGAGAATGAAATGAAAGTTACTGAAAAGTTAGTTACTAAAGACCATTCGAAGTTAGTGTCCGCGATCTTAGCCGACCAAGTTAATCGCCATCAGCAGCTTTTATTGACGTGGGAGTGTTCAGATGTGGAGACGGCTGGAATAGTAGAGCGATTTATCCGTCATTTTGATACCCCCGTCGCTTGTGTTGAAAAGCGCGTAGAATTTTCTTTCCCGCTCCTTTCCCTAAAAGAACTAATAGCGCAGGTGAAAGAGCGGTGGGAAAATGACCAAGAATTAATTGCTTCTCTTGAGCAGGTTTACCATCGTCACCAGATTATTTGGCGTGCAGGCCGGTTTATTTTTGATTTGACAGAGCAACCGGTGATTTATGGAATTTTAAATGTAACTCCTGACTCATTTTATGATGGGGGTAAATTTCAATCCCACTCCGCTATTGCTAGTCAAATTGCTAAGATGGTGGCAGCTGGGGCAAACGTAATTGAAGTCGGTGGGCAAACTACGAAACCGGGTGGCTTTAAAGAGGTTGATCCGGAAGAAGAAATTGCGCGAATTATGCCGGCTATTCAGCTTCTTCGTGAAAACTATCCCCAGATTGCGATCGCAGTTGATACGTATAAACTCCCAGTAATGGCAGCGGCAATTAAGGCCGGAGTAGATATTATCAATGATGTGCAGGCATTTAATTCAAAACAAAAACTAATTTTGATGGCTAAGGCAAATGTTGGAATGGTAACGATGCATAGCAGCCGAACCCATGACTATGATAACCTTACCGTAGCGATGCAGAAATTCTTTGAACACAATCTTGGAACAATAGCGGCTGCTGGCATTGATCTTGACCGAGTGATTTTAGACCAAGGAATTGGGTATGCAAAGGTTGCGGATGGTTACCAAGATTATGCGATGATGCGCAACATTGACCAGCTTAATTACCTCCAGCGCCCGATTATGGTTGCGATATCCCGAAAAGGTTTTGGTCAAAAATTATTTAATCTAGCAAAAGAAGACCGTCTCGGCGTAACATTGATTGCTGAGACAGCAATGTATTTGCGAGGCGGTCATGTTTTACGAGTTCATGATGTTGAGGAAACTAGTCAGTTAGTGAAAATGATTGACACTATTGAAAACAGTTATTGGTTTAGATCCACCAGCAGCCAATCCCAAAGGCAATAATAAGGGCAATAAAAAGTAAGGCTGTTAGATAGGGATTGCCAAATGTTTCCCGTTTAAGGCGGAAAGCAGTTTCCATTAAGATATAGATTAGAATTAAAAAGATGATCCATACTAGGTTGCTCAGAAGCTGAGTTTTAAAATGAAGAAAGGTGTGGACAATCGAAGCGGTCAATAAAAGGAAAAAGAATAAACGGCTTAATTCAAGCCAGTTAGTCACTTTCCGTTCAATTTTTGCATGCAGACCAGTGGTAGTGGTGAGAATCAAAATAATGATTAAGACCGCCACTATTATTTTTAACATATGGGTAAACTCCTTTCGGCTTTGATTTTAGCATTAATGAGAGAAACTGACTATATGCTTTTGACTTGAAAATATAATAAAAAAAGTGTATGGTACGTATATTGCTTGCGTAAAAATAAATAATATTTGAGGTGAAATCAAGTGGCAGATTTTGAAATTGGCGATATTGTAAAAGGAAAGAAATTCGGTCCCCTCGAACATGAATTTTCTGGTGTTGTTGAAAAGGTTTATACTAATTCAATTATGGTATCTATCCAAGATTTTGATCCGTCTGATAAAAGCGGGGTTAACGAATTAAATGGCCGCGCTGTTATTCGCCAAAAAGAAGCTAAGATGGTAAAAGCTGTTCCTCGTGAAGAAAAAAAGGATGACGAAGAAACAGCAGAAGATGCTAAATCTTCAAAAAAATCTTAAAAAAAGATGACAAATAATTAGAAGAGGTATATACTAACTAAGTGTTGAACTTAGTTAGTTAATGCGGGTATAGTTTAGTGGTAAAACTCAACCTTCCCAAGGTTGCGTCGCGAGTTCGATTCTCGTTACCCGCTCTTATAAAAAAGCTGAGGCTGAGAGAAAATTTTCTCCCAGCCTCAGCTTTTTTTAGATCTCAATCTTCGCTAAAACTTGATGCATTGCTTCAGCAGACTGTTGCATCTTTTTAACTTCATCTGATGTTAATGGATATTCAACGACCTGGCCGATTCCTTGACTATTAATGATGGCAGGCGTTCCTAAGTACAGGCCCTTAATTCCGTACTGCCCATCAAGCGGAGCCGAAATCGGTAGGACAAGATTACGGTTTTCGATGATTGCCCGTGTAATATACGAGAGGCATTTAGCAATTCCGTAGAAAGTAGCCCCTTTATTGGCAATTATTTGACTGCCAGCTTCGTGAACTGCTTTTTCAATTTCACTTTTATCAGTATTTGAAAGGGCAGTAATTGTGTTGAGGGCTTTTCCGCCGATTGTGATTTCATTAAAGGCCGCAAAAGAAGTATCACCATGTTCACCAAGCATTAAGGCATCGATGACATTGACAGATAGGTGTAATTTCTTACTTAAGAGAACTCGTAGCCGCATTGAATCAAGAGAAGTTCCGGTCCCAATAACGCGTTCTTTAGGAAAACCGCTGATTCGCTGCGCAATTGTTGTAAGGATATCAACGGGATTGCTCGAGATAACGAAAACGCCAGTGAATCCACTTTTGACAATTGGTTCAATAATTGATTTAAGAATCGTAGTGTTTTTATTAACTAGGTCTAAACGTGTTTCACCAGGTTTACGGGGAATCCCAGCCGTAATAACAACCACGTCAGCATCAGCAGCATCTTCATAAGTTCCCGCATAAATCTTTACTGGGTTCGTCAGGGGTGTAATATCAGCAAGATCAGCCGCATCCCCAACTGCTTTTGACCTTGTACGATCCACCAGTACCAATTCATCAACTTCATTTGTTGACTGCAATAATGAAAATGCAAATGATGAGCCGACAGCCCCGTCACCTATTAATACAACTTTGTGCCTATACGTATCAAGCATCAAAAATTCCTCCTAATGCAGCTTCTTTTGCGCATCCCAATGATTGATTGGACCAAATTTATGACCAACCGTTAATGGATTTGCGATTGCTGCGTAAACGGCATCTTTAGCCTTTGTTACTGCTATTTTAACATTATTTCCCTTCGCAAGCTCGGCAGCAATGATCGCGGAGAAGCTATCCCCGGTTCCATTCAATCGATCAGTCTTAACAAAAGGTTTTTTGAGCCAGAAGCTATCGCCGTCTTCAAGAAGAACAAAGTCATCAACAGTTGTTTGGCTATCATCATTATGCGCGCCCTTAATCACCACATTTTTTGCCCCTAAGTCTTGAAGATAATGAGCTGCTTTAACCCGTTCTTCATCTGTGGTCATTTCAATTCCTGTTAATTTTTGTGCTTCATAGAAATTAGGGGTAATAACAGTTGCAAGGGGAATAATTCGTTCACGAAATAGTTCATAGGCGGATTGTTCAAGCAACATTGCACCGTGCTTAGTAATAATCACAGGGTCAACAACTAACGGGCCAAAATGTTCAGGCGAATAGTTATCAGCAACGACATTAATAACATCGTCATTAGCAAGCATTCCAGTTTTGGCTGCTTTGATGTCAAAATCTTCACTTAATACTTTAAACTGTTCGGCAATAAATTCTTGCGGCATTACTTGGGAAGAGGTGATCCCGTAAGAATTTCCGGAAACAGCGGCAGTTAAAATACCGTGACCATATACGCCATCCGCAAAAAAAGCATGAAGGTCAGCGGGCATTCCAGCACTCCCGTCCGAATCGTGACCTGCAATTGTGACAGCTTGAATTGTAGGGTTTGTCATAAATAACTCATCAACCTTTCATTATTATTTAATGATAATAATTGTAACATATAATAAGTAAGAGAAAAGCAATAACTCACCCCGTAGATTAGTCCTTGTTTTTAAACCTAAATTTGTTATAATAATTGAGTATGAAAATAGGATTTGAGGAGTAGTAGCATTTTGAAATCTACAGCGACCCTTTGTTGATGAGAGTTAGGGGCTTTTCGATTTGTGAAGGCGTGCCTCAGATATTTCAATTAAATCAATGAATGAGTGGAATTCTAATTCAATTAGAGTGGTACCGCGGGTAAATCTCGTCTCTAGTAAGCATTATGCTTATTAGGGGCGTTTTTTTATAAGTATAAGGAGGAATATATATGAGCGATAAGCAACAAGTTGCAGCTGCATTGGCACAAGCATTGCCAGAGATGGATGTTAAAGAAATTGAAGCTAAGATTGAACGGCCAAAAGATTCTAGTAATGGGGATTACGCTTTCCCAACATTCTTCTTAGCTAAGACCTTACATAAGGCACCGCAAATGATTGCAAGTGAATTAGTTGAAAAGGTTGACCAAAATGGTTTTGAAAAGGTAGTTGTTGCAGGACCATATATCAACTTCTTCCTTGATAAAGCTCAAGTTGGTGCTAAGATTTTGCAAACTATCTTAGCAGATCCTGAACATTATGGTGAGATTGATCTTGGTCACCAATCAAATGTTACGATTGATTATTCATCACCAAACATTGCTAAGCCGATGGGAATGGGGCACCTTCGTTCAACCATGATTGGTGAAGCTGTTGCCCGGATTCTTGAAAAAGTTAACTACAACTTGATTCGGATTGACTACCTTGGTGATTGGGGTACTCAATTTGGTAAGTTAATGGCTGCTTATGAGATGTGGGGAGACGAAGCGGAAGTTAAGAAGGATCCAATTAATACTTTGCTTAAGTACTATGTGCGGATCAATAATGAAGCTGACGAACATCCAGAATACACTGAAGCAGGTCGTAACTGGTTTGCTAAACTTGAACATGGTGACGAAGAAGCATGGCGGCTTTGGCACTGGTTCCGTGAAGTTTCTCTTGAACGGTTCCAACGTGTTTATAAGATGCTAGATGTTAATTTCGACTCATTCAATGGGGAAGCTTTCTCTGCTCAAAAGATGGAAGAACCTATCCAATTGTTACGGGATAAGGACTTATTAAAGCCTAGTCGTGGTGCAGAAATTGTTGACCTTGATGAATATAACTTACCACCATTACTAATCATCAAGAGTAATGGAACGACAACGTACATCACTCGTGACTTGGCAACTGCACTTTTCCGGAAGCGGATGTATGGTCATGCTAAGTCCCTCTACGTTGTTGGTGCCGAACAAGAAACTTACTTTAAGCAATTACGTGCGGCCTTAAAGGAAATGGGCTTCAACTGGTGGGATCAAATTGAACACATCTCCTTTGGTTTAATGAACTTAAACGGTAAGAAGATGTCTACGCGGAAGGGTAATGTTGTTTCCCTTGAAGACGTATTGAATGATTCTATTGATTTAGCACGGAAGCAAATTGCCGAAAAGAACCCTGACCTTGAAAACGCTGATGAAGTTGCTAAAGAAGTCGGTGTTGGTGCCGTTATCTTCCACGATTTAAAGAACTACCGTCGGAATGCTGTTAACTTCAAGCTTGAAGATGTTGTTAAGTTTGAAGGTGAAACTGGTCCTTATGTTCAATATGCTCGTGCTCGTGCTGAGAGTATCTTACGTAAGGGTGGCATCCGGGACTTTAGTGATGTTGACTTGACAAAGGCCGGTGCTGAAGCTTGGGAATTAATCAGCTTCCTTGGCCAATACAGCGAAGCAATCAAGCGGGCTGCATTAAACTACGATCCATCAGTAATCGCTAAGTATGCCCTTGAATTGGCTAAGAAGTTTAACCAATACTACGCTCACACTCGGATTCTTGATAAGGACGAAGCTCAACCAGCACGGTTAGCTCTTACTCAAGCAGTTAGTGATGTGCTCAAATCTGCCCTTGACTTACTTGATATCAAGGCACCAGATGAGATGTAATTGTTATAACTACTAAATATTATTGTGAAGAGACTTGAGAGAATAAGCTTTTCTCCAGTCTCTTCATTTTTAATTTCTGGTAAAGCTGGCGGAGAAAATAGCTTACCATTTGCCAAAATGTGATAAAATAATTGTCAGCTTTTTGAAATGAAAATGGAGATTTGTTAATGAATCGTGAACCACAATCTAATTCAGATTTGAAAGAGCGAATCATAGAGTGGTTAAAAAAGACTTGGGCATCGTTCCGAGTTTGGTTTAAACACTATTGGCAGCTCTTTGTTGCGATGCTGAAAAAGTTCTGGCATCGTTATCAATTAACGCGATGGATCATTGTTATTTTTCTAGGAATTTTCTTAATTACCAGTATCCATTTGACGTTTGTTGCTAAAACTGCAGATGTTAAAAATCTTAAGAACCGGTTGCAACGGCCAACAATGATTTATGATCGTAGCAATCAATCGGCCGGGAGCCTCTACGCTCAAAAGGGAACTTATGTGGAATTAAAAGATATTTCATCAAACGTTCCTAACGCGGTCCTCTCGACTGAAGACCGAAACTTCTATCATGAACACGGCTTTTCAGTCAAAGGGTTAGGCCGGGCTGGCTTCTTACTAGTGAAAAACAAACTTCTTCACCGTGACTATATCTCTGGTGGGGGTAGTACTTTAACACAGCAACTGGTTAAGAATGCCTTTTTGACTCAACAACAGACCTTCTCCCGAAAGGCCCGGGAAATTTTTATTGCGGTTGAGGTAGAAAACCAATACAGCAAAAATGAGATTTTAACAATGTACCTCAATAATGCTTACTTTGGTCATGGGGTATGGGGAGTTCAAGATGCGGCCAAGCGTTACTTCAATGAAAACGCCAGTCAGCTAACGGTACCCCAAGCAGCTACCCTGGCCGGAATGCTGACGTCACCAGGGATGTACGACCCAGTAGAACATCCAACAGCGACAAAACAACGACGGAATATGGTTCTTCAGCTGATGGTTGAAAATCATAAGCTGAGTCAAAGTGCAGCGGATCAATATAAGCAAACACCGTTGAATATTACCAACGGCTACGTGCCAAATGATAGTTATAAGTATCCGTACTTCTTTGATGCGGTCATTGCCGAAGCCGAAAGCCGTTATCATATTTCAGAAAAAGATATTATGAATAACGGTTATCGGATTTATACTACCCTGGATCAGGATCAGCAGCGGTCAATGCAGCAAACTTATGACGATGACGATAACTTCCCGCAGAACTCAGCCGATGGCACAATGGTTCAATCAGCCTCGATTGCGATGAATCCGAAAAATGGGGGAATTACCGCGGTCGTTGGGGGTCGTGGGAAACATGTCTTCCGTGGATTTAACCGTTCTACGCAGATGCGGCGGCAGCCCGGGTCAACGATTAAGCCGATTGTTGTATATACCCCAGCCCTAGAGCATGGGTATTTCTATGATTCAGCGCTTCAAGATAAGAAACAATCATATGGAACTAATAATTACACGCCAAAGAACTATGATGATACCTATAGCGGGACGGTGCCGATGTATAAGGCTCTTTATGAGAGTCTTAATGCCCCAGCAGTCTGGTTATTAAATAAGATCGGTGTCAATCGTGGTTATGACATGGCAAAGAAGTTTGGCTTGCCAGTCGAAAAGGGTGATAAGAACCTTGCCTTAGCCCTCGGTGGTATGACCCGCGGTGTATCACCGCAACAAATGGCTCGTGCCTATGCGGTCTTTGCCAATGATGGGTTGATGCCATCCCCGCACTACATTACCAAGATTGAAGATGCCTCTGGAAAGGTGATCGCCAAAAATGATGGTAGCAAGAATAAGCGGATCATTTCTGGTAAGACAGCCAAAGAAATGACTAGTATGTTAATTGGCGTATTTGATCACGGAACTGGTGAAACGGCCAAGCCAAGTGGATATACGCTTGCCGGTAAAACGGGGACCACAAACTCAGGGGTAAAAGGCGATGATTCCAATGATCGTGATAAGTGGATCGTGGGTTATACGCCCGATGTAGTGGTTGCAACATGGGAAGGCTATGATGATACCAACCAAAGCCACACCCTAAACGATATTTCTGAACGGAGTATTAACTACCTTTACAAGAATGAAATGAGTGCGATTTTGCCAAATACTGCTGGAACCAAATTCACGGTTGAAGATGCGCAAACACGGGCAAATGAAAAGACAAAAGGTTCCTCTAAAGGTTGGGGATCATTCCTCAAAGATGGGGGCGACTTTGTAAATAACTTCAACCAATCAGTAAATAATTTTGGTAATAAGGCGAGTCAATGGTGGAGCAATGTTCGATCGCTTTTCTAGGATAATATGATACAATTAATCTAAGAACGAGATAAAGGAGACTTTTACATGGTTGTAAATATTTATGATACTGCAAATGAACTTAGTCGCCAATTGCGCGAAACTCAAGAATATCAAGGATTACAAAAGGCTTTTGAAGCATTAAAGGCTGACAGTGACACTTTTGACACCTTCAAGAAGTTCCAACAAGCTCAAGCAGATGCTCAACACAAGCAAATGACTGGTCAACAACCAACTGATGATGAAATTAAAAACATCCAAAACCTTGCCAAGGAAGTAAGCGGTAAGAAGGTTGTTCAAGACTTGATGAACCAAGAACGGCAAGTTGATAGCATGCTTCAACAATTGAATAAGACAATTACAAGTCCAATTCAAGATCTTTACAGTGAAGTAATGCCAAAGATGCCAGGACAAGAATAATTAATTTATTACGATCCAAGTAAGGGGCTGGGAGAAAGCAAAATTTTTCTCAGCTCCTTTATTGTTAAGAGGAAAAATTATGAAATTTATTCATACAGCCGATTTACACCTTGATAGTCCCTTTTTAGGGTTGACTTCGATGCCCAAGCCGTTATGGGAACGCGTCCATTCGTCGACATTTGCTGCTTTTCAAAAGATTGTTGATGATGCAATTGACTTAAAAGTTGATTTTGTTTTAATTAGCGGGGATATTTATGACCGTGATCAGCAAAGCATTGTCGCTACTGATTTTTTCATCAAGCAATGTGAACGACTTAATCAAGCCCACATCCCCGTTTATCTACTTTATGGTAACCACGATTATCAAATTGTCCAAGATACGGGAGAGCTGCCAGCAAATGTTCATGTTTTTGGCAATCGCGTAACGACCACCACTCTTACTTTGGCAAATCATGACAGTGTTGCTATCTCAGGCTTTAGTTATGATCAACGCTGGATTCAAGAAGATCAAGTACAAAAATATCCACCAAAAAGAAACGAAACTTGGCACATTGGGATGCTTCACGGAGCAGTTCGGAAAAGTCAAGATAACCACTATGCTCCGTTTACGACCGATGAATTAATCGCTAAAAATTATGATTATTGGGCACTTGGTCATATTCACAAGCACCAAATCTTGAATGAGAAGCCGCCAATTGTTTATAGCGGCAATCCGCAGGGACGGCATAAAAATGAAGTCGGACAGCACGGTTATTATTTGGTGGAAAGTCAGGGCAATAAACTTGTGCCGCAATTTAAACCAGTTGCGGAAATTGAATGGACAAGTCTAACTGTCAATGCTTTATCAACTAGTAGTCTTGCTGAAGTGGAGCAATACTTGTCGCAAGCAATTGATGACAAACTAAAAAATACACCATTCCAACTGGTAGAGCTGACGATTGCTAACATTGAACAACTTTCACCAACAATTCGGCACCTGCTTGCAAATGGGGATGTCCTTGAACACCTGCAAGACCAAAATGCAGATAATGGTAAATGGTGGGTTTATGGTCTCTTACTTCACCAGCAAAATTCGCTGCCATCAATGACTGACCTAGATGAACAGTATTGGCAACAAGCTGCCCAAGAAGTATTTACCCCTGCTAATATTGCAGAATTAACAAAAAGTTTAGCGCGGGATGCCGATTTAGCAGCTAAGTTGATAACCCTTGATCTTAAGCAACTAAAGCAAGCAACGACTCAATTATTGCGGCGGGAGGATTAGCGTATGAAAATAAAAAAAGCCCATATCGATGGCTTTGGCAAATGGCATGACCAAGATTTTGACTTCACAGCTAACCCCCAAATAATTTATGGCCCTAATGAAGCCGGAAAGACAACCTTGATGGCCTTTCTTGTTAGTATCTTATTTGGCTTTGCGGATGGGCGGGGAAAGAATCGGTTTGCCCAGTATATTCCGAAGACTACTTTTAGTTATGGTGGAAGTTTATTAGTTGAGATCAACGGCCATGATTACGTGATTAAACGGGAACGCGGGCGGAATGGCGGTAAGGTTAGTGTGACTGATTCACAAGGACGTCAAGGTGGTGAACAAGAACTAAAGCAATTGCTTGGCCCGATGGATCGGTCGCTCTATCAAGCTCTTTTTAGTTTTGGGCAACGAGACTTAACAGCTGTGGACGAGCTTAATCGGGATGAATGGCAACAACATCTGCAGCAACTAGGAGCAGTTGGCAGTGCGCAGTGGGACCAGTTGATCAATCAGTACCAGAAACAAGCTGACCATCTCTATAAACCGCGCGGACGGAAATGGCCCCTTAATCAAGACCTTCATCAATATGCGAACTTGACAGATAAAATTAATCAAGCGCACGGTAAATTTCACCGTTATCAGGACCTACAGGCAGATTTGAAGACAAACAAAGAAAAATTGCGGCAAGCACAGGCAGAATTGCAAAAACAACAGCCGCTTTTGCAAAAATTAGAACATTTACAGCAGTTGTGGTCAGTTTACCATGAATGGCAAAGTAGCCACCAAACTCGGCCGCTTGCTGATTATTTAACTGATCAGCAGGTTACGACGGCACAAGAACTACAAGTTAGGGAAAAGGAACTTCGCCGCCAACAACAGGTTTATCAACAGCGCTTGGCAAGGATCGATCATCAGTCTCCACAAGCGCCTAAGCATTCACCACAAAGTATGCCGGAACTTCAACGACTTAAGGAGCAGGTAGTTGAATTACAAGCGGAAGAGGCTTTGCAGCACCGTCAACAAACACAAGCTAATCAGTGGCAACAGGAATTAACTGCAATTAAAACTCGCTACCACCATCCCTTGCCAGCGCCATTAACCTCACAGGAAAAAGCAGAACTTGCCCGACTTCTTAATATCCAACCGCTTTCTCGGGCAAATACGAACCAGTCAAATGGCGATCTTTCTCGGGCCGCAATGATCGGAATTGTCGGCGGTTTTGTCCTCTTTATCATCGGGTTGTTAGCGAATGCCACTTTTATTACTGCTATCGGAGCAATGGCGGCCTTTGCGACAGTTATGTATCTTTATTATCAACGCCAAGGAAGTCATCCTGCTCCAGTAACGACAGATTCCCAAGCGATCATGGCGTTCGGTCAAAAACATGGCTTACAGAATTTTCCGCCTGATCAATGGCTATTAATGCAGGGAGATTTACAACGGAACGCCGAATTAGTTGCCCAGCTCCAAACTGCCAAACAAGATCAGCAAAGATATGACCACCAGCTTGCTATCTTTAACCAACAATTGCCACCAGCTTTGCAAAATCTAACGTTGACGGCTGTTAGGACTAAATTGGATAATTTGCTGGAACAAGGGCAACAAGCGCGCCAGGATATCCAAGCGAATACCCGGGAAAAAGCAACGATTGCTAACAATTTAGCCCAGCTCAATCAAGACTACAGTAAAATTCATCAGCAAAAAATGGCGATTTATCAGCAAGCCGGGGTGCATGATGATAACCAGTTTACCCAGTACTTGGCAAGCCGTTCTGCGGCACAATCACAAGCCTTGGCATCAGATGCCTATGGACAACAATTAACTGCAGAAGACCGCCAAGCCCTCGCCGCATACGCAAATAAAGATGAGCTAATGACGGCTTTAGCGAAGACTCGGCACCAGCTTGATCAGCTCAACCTAACAATCTCCCATACCCACGAGAAGATTCAAAAAGATAAAGTCGAAATTGATAGTTTGGTTGAAGACGGGACCCTCAGCAATTTGGAACAAGAGCGGGCCAATCTGGCTGCTAAGATTTGGCGTGAAGTACAGGAATGGTTAAGGTACCAATTGGCAATTCAGTGGATTAATAGGGCCCTGGTAGGAGCTTCAGCTGATCGTTACCCTGCAATCATTCGCCAGGCAGAACAATATTTTGCCTTGCTAACTGATCATCGGTATTCCCAGATCGACTTAACGGCGGATGGGATTAAGGTGGTGCGAAGGGATCAAGAAGTCTTTTTAGTGGAAGAATTGTCGCAAGGAACGGCTGAACAATTGTATATTGCGCTCCGGCTTGGCTTTGTCACCGTGATGAGTGATCAAGCTAACTTCCCGGTAATTATTGATGATGGGTTTGTTAATTTTGATAATGTTCGGCGGCAACGAATGCTGGCCTTGCTAGAAAAAATTGCTGAGAAGAATCAGGTTATCTATTTTACTGCTGATGATCGGATTAAGGATCTTGACGTTAAAATTCTTGACCTACAAGCATTAAAACGTGAATAAATTATGAAGATGGTATAAACATTTATTTATGAGACTGGCACGAAAAAATAAGTGTGGTATATTGGATGAGTGAAGTTATCGAAAAAATATTTTGTTTAAGGATGTGTTTCTTACATGAAATCCAAAAAGTTAATTGCTATCATTGCAGGAGCCGCATTGATGATGCCGCTTGCTGCCTGTGGAAATAAGGCTGTCGCTACTACTAGCGGTGGTAAAATCACTGAGAGCGAATACTATAGCAGCATGAAGCAAACCAGTGCTGGTAAGCAAGTGCTTCAACAAATGATCTTAGATAAGGTTTTGGAGAAGCAATACGGTAAAGAAGTCAGTGATAAGCAAGTTAACGCGCAATACAACACTTACAAGAGTGAATACGGTTCTGACTTTAATGCTTACCTTCAAAGTCAAAACTTAACTGAAAAGTCATTGAAGCAACAAATTCGGTCAAACTTACTCTTGACTGCCGCTGCTCGTCACTACTCCCACATCACTACTAAGCAGATCAATAAGCAATGGACCAAGTACCAACCTAAAGTTCAAACTGCGACGATCCTTGTTGGTAGTAAGTCCGATGCTGAAGATATCATTAACCAATTAAATGACTCTAGCAACAAGTACAAGACTTTCAAGAAGCTTGCTAAGTCCAAGTCAACTGATAGTCAAACTAAGAACAACGGTGGTAAGCTTCCAGCCTTTGATAATACTGACAACCAACTTGACTCAGCTTACAAGAAGGCTGCCTTTAAGTTGAAGACTGGTGAATATACTACTACCCCTGTTAAGACTGATGACGGTTACCAAGTAATTTATATGATCGAACACCCGGCTAAGGGTAAGAAGAGTCAACACATCAATGACTTGAAGAACCAAATCGTTCAAGAAAACATGAACAACCAAAACTTCATGCGGAAGGTTGTTTCAAACGTCTTGAAGAAGGGTAACGTTTCAATCAAGGAAAACGATGTTAAGAATATCCTTGATGATTACCTTAATTCAAGCGCCACTACAAGTAGCTCTAGCAACAACAGCAGCAGTGCTAGCTCAAACAAGTAAATAGGGTATAAAAAATAAGGTTACGGAAAATTTCCGTAACCTTATTTTTTATTACTTCTGCTGTTCCTTTTGATCAATCTTGAGCACATCCAGAATAATCTGAATACGGTTCAGCCGGGGTTCAGTCTTGAACTTCCACTTTTTAACATCGCGTTCAACATCGTTAATAAACTTTTGCACACCTGGGATGGCGCCCTGTAGTTCATCAATGCTGTTCTTCAACTGTGAAACTTCGGTGCTGAGCCGTTTGAATTCCTCTTGAATTTCTTTTAGCCGTTGCATAACTAGTCTTCTTTCATTTGATCGATGATTGATTGTTGGATTTCTTTGTACTTTTCATCGTTGTAGTTACCAGAATTGTCCTTAAAAATCATCTTAAAATCATCATCGCTAGTGTACCGTGGAATCAAGTGGAAGTGGGAGTGGAAGACAGATTGATAAGCGACTTCACCGTTGTTGTTAACCACGTTCATCCCCTTGATGGCCGGGTTAGAAGCCTTAACTGCCCGGGCAATCTTTGGAATACGGGAAAATACTTGGGCAGCGAGATCAGCATCGTAGGCAAATAAATCGGGAACGTGCTTCTTAGGGATGACGAGGGTATGACCAGGAGTTCCTTGTGAAATATCAAGGAAGGCCTTTACAACGTCATCTTCATAGACTGTGTAGCTAGGAATCTCACCGTTAATGATTTTGCAGAAAATACAATTATCGTCCATATTAATCGCTCCTTTTGAAGATTAAACTTATCATAAGTATACCGAAAAAATCGCATTCGTGCATGATTTAGTAGAAGAAATAACCTATGATATAATAAAAAGATATGACTAAGCAATCAATAAGAAGGGATGAATAATGGCTTTAGAGATAAATAAACTTGTTGGTGGATATTCCCAGATTCCCGTACTAAAGGATGTCAGCTTTGATGTCCAACCAGGTGAATTAGTTGGTTTGATCGGCCTAAACGGTGCCGGAAAGTCAACAACGCTAAACCACGTTATTGGCTTGCTGCGACCATTTTCAGGATCGATTAAAATTAATGGTCTTACTATCCAGGCTAACCCGGAAGAATATAAAAAACAGATCGCCTATGTTCCCGAAACGCCAATTCTTTATGATGAATTGACCCTCCGTGAGCATATTGATTTAACGATTATGGCGTACGAGTTGGACCACGATGAAGCATGGCAGCGGGCGACAAAATTATTAAAACTTTTTCGGCTTGACAATAAGCTTGACTGGTTCCCCGCAAACTTTTCTAAGGGGATGAAGCAAAAGGTAATGATCTGCTGTGCCTTTATGACGAAGGCCAAGCTGCTGATTATTGATGAACCATTCTATGGGTTGGACCCCTTGGCAGTTCATGACTTGCTAGACTTGATTGAGCAAAAGAAGAAGGAGGGCGTCGCAGTTTTGATGTCGACCCACGTCCTTGATACGGCGCAACGGTATTGTGACCGCTTTGTCCTATTGGCAGATGGAAAGGTCCGGGCACATGGAACTCTCGATGAATTACGAGCCGCTGGTGATCATGCCGGCGAATCCTTAGATGAGATTTACTTGCATCTTGCAAAGGGTGATCGTGATGAATAAGTTATTTAGCAAGCGTCGCAGTCAACACTTTATGCTCTTACTGCGTTACTGGCGGTTAGTCTTCAATGACCACTTTGTTATCGCCTTATTTTTCCTGTTCGGAGCCTTGGCGTATGGCTACTCCCAATGGCTGCCAACCTTGGGACCGCATGAATGGTGGACCCGGCTGATCTTGATCGGCTGGTTTACGGTCATCGCCCAAATTGGTCGTCTTGCAACGCTGATCAAAAAGCCGGACCCAGTCTTTCTCTTGCCGCAAGTTGAAGGAATCCATCGTTACCTTAACCAGGCGACCTGGTATAGTCTGATCTTAGCGGAAATAATGACGGTAGTGGGGGCCTTTATCGCCTTACCGTTCGCATTGACAACGGAAAAACTCAGCAGTGCCGAGATTGTGACCATCTTTTTAGTCGCCATTGTCAATAAGGCTGATTGGATGCATGTGGCACGAAAATCACTGAGTTTGCGCTGGGGTGATCAACAATGGCGGACCCGGCTAGAATACTGGGTAAATCCGCTCCTTGCTTCCATCGCAATGTGGCTGGTAAATCCCTATGTCGGTCTTGTCGTGGCAGTGATCTTGTACTTGGCGGTAATTGTTTATTATCGTGATCTTGCCGTTAATTGGCGGATTGCCGTTAAGGCGGAACAAGATCGGATGTACAGTGTCTACCGTTTCTTTAACCTCTTTACTGATGTGCCAAGTGTTCAAGGAAATACCAAACGGCGGAAGTGGGCAGATGGCCTGATCCGCTGGCTAAGCAAAGATGGTCAACCATGGTCTTACTTATACGCTCGCGCATTTGTCCGGAGTACCGAAGTGAGCGGGATTGTCAGTCGGTTGACCCTACTAGGAATGGTGATTGTCTTCTTACTGCCAGCAGGTTGGCTAAGTACTCTGGTGGTCGTGCTCTTTATCTACTTGATCGCGACCCAGCTAATGCCACTCTATGACCAGTATGAATCGAATGTCTTTACCCATATCTATCCGATCCCTGCTAGCCAGCAACAGGCAGACTTTAAGCAGCTATTAGCCAAGGTGACGGCGCTTGAAGCATTATTGATCGCTCTTGCTAGTATCGGTTGGCAGTTGAACGTCGGCCAGATGGTAATTAATCTTATTATTGCGGCAGTGGAAGTGGTCTTATTAAGTCGCTTCTACTTCAATGTCAGAGTCAAAAAACTAATGAAATGAGGATTTTAATTTATGCGTGTGAAACATAAAAAGTGGGCTGATCCATTAATTGCTGCCCATCCAGAACTAATGATTGATGATGCTACTCAATTTAAGGGCAAGTGGCAATCACGGTTTGCAAAAGAACAACCCCTCCACTTAGAAGTGGGGATGGGAAAGGGTCAATTTATCATTGGCATGGCCAAGGATCATCCAGAAATCAACTTTATCGGTCTGGAGATTCAGCGGACTGTTGCGGCAATCGCCCTTAAAAAAGCGCTCGAGGAAGACTTGCCAAACTTGCAATTGATTTGTGGGGATGGAGAAGACTTGCAAGAATACTTTGAAGATGGGGAAGTTGCGAAGATGTACCTTAACTTCTCTGATCCATGGCCGAAGAAACGGCATGCTAAACGGCGGTTAACCTACAAGACCTTCTTAGCAACCTATCAGCAGATCCTCCAAGATCAAGGCGCAATTGAACTGAAGACTGATAACATGGGTCTCTTTGAATTCTCCTTGGAAAGCATGAATAACTATGGGATGATCTTTGATGGCGTCTGGTTAGACCTGCACCACAGCGAAGAAAATGAACATAATGTTGAGACTGAATATGAACAAAAATTTGCGGCGAAAGGCCAACCAATCTATAAGCTAATTGCTAATTTTAAGTAAAATACTAGTCAGTAAGTAGACGAATGCTTGCTGACTAGTATTTTTTTACTTTTTTGCTGGGGTGAGAAATCGATTTCTTTATCGCAACATCAAGTGAAAAAGTGTATTTAAAAGTAATTCCACCATAAATGGAATGATAATTTTGTGTTTATGGTTCGATAAATATGTGCTAGAATGTTCTCGAAAAATAAATTATAAGTTATGACGTACAGATATATGGGGGGATATTGAATGTCGAAGAACAATGCACAAGAATATGTACGCAAAATGGAGCCGCAACGGCAACGATTTGGGTTACGCAAACTCAGTGTGGGTGTTGCGTCTGTGTTACTAGGAACTACTTTTATGATTGGAGGTGCAGTAGCGCACGCTGATAGCACACCTACTACGCAAGAAGCAACAGCAGCAAATGCCGATATTACGCAGTCGGCTTCTACTTCTGTTGTACAAGCTGATAAACAAACTAATGGGGAACAAAACTTAGTCGAAAATACTAGTAGTAATTCACAAAAGGAACAACAATTAGTAAATAAAACAAGTAATGAGAGCACAGATCAACTGAATAATGAAAAGAATCAAGAACTGGTAAATGATAATGAGTATGAATCGATTACTAATTTAAACAAAAATAACGTCAATACACAAAATACTCCAGTTGAAGAAAGTAAGGTTTCTCAATCTACTACTGAACAGAATGCAAGAATTGATTTAACGTTTGTTGATGATGACGATAACGGAAAGATAGTAGATTATTCATATTTGCCAAGCGAAGATAATGGTCATCATTATGCATACGGTAAAGTTGGCGATAAGGTTAGTCCGAAAGCATACAATAACGGTACGATGAGTATTAAAAGGATGCTTGATATCTTAGATATTGGGTATTATGAACCAGCTGGTGCATATCAAGATCAAGCTCCAAAAGAATTTACTAGCTCTGAAATGAGCTTTCAAATTCATTTAAAGCATCAGACAGAGCAGAAAGTATATCATACGTACAATCTTACTCGAAATATTCACTATCGTTACACATCGGCAAGTAATGGTGAAACGATGCAAGATGATCAAGGAAAAGAAGTTCCTGATTATAAAGTACAGTATCAAATTACGCCAACGGTTATTTTCGATCTAGTTACCAATAAGGTGAAAAATGGAGTATTCAATGTTAAGAATTTAACTACTGGCGAGACGTTTACATTTAATAGTCAAGCTAATCGACTAAAAGCTGATAATTTTGATCCTATTAAATCTCCAGATGTATCACAACGATGGAAACCTGAAGAAGCAGAAATAGCAGCATCATTTAACAATCTACCTGATCTTGATAATTGGCAAAGATTCTTTAATGGAGCGGAATTTAATGATAATCAAACGGTAAATTATAAGGTAGATTATACGCAAATGAATATTGGCGATTATGTTCCAAATAATCAAGTATACTTTAATACAGATATCGAAGTGTCGAGTGATGGGACAAAAGAGACGGTATATCGTTACTTCTATTATGGAATGAGCGATGAAAATGATGAAGGAGTTAACATCGATCATGTAACTAAGCAACACTATGGTGGCCGCCAAGCTCTTGAGTTTACGCGTACGAAGACTGTCGATACTGATGGGCAAGTGACATATGGTAAATGGACTCCCGTCACAACAGATACTTTCCCTGAATATATTTATAAGAATAATTATCAGGTTAAAGGATATGATGGACAGTATGCTCATGCACCAGCTGTAAAATATGATCCAAATGATCTGATGCATAATGGAGGGATGAGCGTTTTTGATCCATATGCTCCTTTATACAAGGTTTCGATTATCGATGATGTAACTGGCAAAACTTTAAATACTTACACAGAAAATCCAGTACCAGAAAAAGATTACCAACATACTCTTGATAGGGCAGAACAAACACGTAAAAATATTTATGATCAAGTTGATGAATACAAGAGTAAAGGATACACGGTTGCAAGCGATGACTTTGGTAGTATTAGTATTAATAATACTGATAATGCCAATCATAGTGAAGGGACTGAAGATGACGCTAAGTATGTATATACAATTCACTTAACTACAAATAAGGCTATTGCACATACTGATACTAAGACAACAACGCGGACAATTCACTATGTAGCAAATGATGAAAATGGTAAGCAATTACAAGATGATACAACTCAAAATGTAACTTTGACTAGTAGCACTTACTATACTGATGCTGTTACGGGTCAAAGAGTTAATGCTAGACAAAATGTAAATGGTGAATGGTTTGTTGATGCATTGAATAGTACGCTTCCTAAAATTACTTGGACTGTAAATGCTGATAAGAGTACTGGCTTAACAGATGATAGCCAAAACTTTGCTGCCGTTACAACTCCAGAAACTATTACCTTATCTACTGATGAAGCTGCAAAGCGTGGTACTGATGATGGTGAGTGGTACTTAGTCTCAACTGATAAGAACGGCGAAGTATCGTACGGCGATCCAACTAGCGATACTTGGCAGACTGATACTCCTAACAAGATTGCTGATGGTTACTTGGTCTACAAGCAAAAGGCTCAATATAACATTCACTACATCGACGTTAACGGTGTTGAAGGTAAAACTACCTACGAACCAACTGATGGTAAGGAATTAAAAGATCATCAAGTAACTGATGTCGGTAGTGAAGATAAGACCTATGTCGGTGACACTCCAGATGCTACCCAGAAGTTATGGAGCCCAGCAGATTATGAAAAGGCTGGTTATGTTTTAGTTGGCTTATCTGATAATGCCAAGGGCGATTTGCTTGGTAAGCAAACCTTAACCAAGGGTGTTCAAGATCAATATGTTTACTTGAAACACGCAGTTAAGACTATTACGCCAAACACTCCGGTTGAGGACGTGCCAAAAGATCCAAATGGTAATCCAATTGTAGACCCAAGTGATTTACATAAAGAATTCCACCGGACTATCTTCTACAAGGCTAATGTAACTGACGGTCAAACTTTAATGGGTCAAAGCGACCAAAAGACTGAATTTAACGGTACCATTGCTTATGATATTGTAACTGGTAAAACAACTACTCCAGAAACTGTTAAGGATGTTAATGGCAAGGATGTTCAAGTAGCTACTCTTAAGGATGGCGTTATTACTTGGGATAAGCAAAATGATAAGTTTAGTGCTATTAATCAACCAACTATTGAATTGAAGAAAGGCGACAAATACGCAACTTCTGACGATATGATTGGAACTTGGGAATTAGTTGATGGTGAAGCTGGTGAAGTTGACTTAACTCCAGCTTCTAAGAATCCAGAGGACAAGACCCTTGTTTACAAGCAAAAAGCTCAATACAACATTCACTACATTGATGTTAATGGTGTAGAAGATAAAAACACTTATACTCCAACTGACGGTCATGAACTTACCGATCATCTAGTTCCTAACGTTGGTGAAGGTAAAGGCATCTTTGTTGGTGACACTCCAGATGCAACGGCTAAGTTATGGAGCCCAGCAGACTACGAAAAGGCTGGCTATGTTCTAGTTGGTTTATCTGATAATGCCAAAGGTGATTTACTCGGTAAGCAAACTTTAACTCATGGCGTCCAAGACCAATACGTATACTTGAAACATGCAGTTAAGGACATTACACCAAACACTCCAGCCAGCGACGTGCCAAAAGATCCAGATGGAAAACGTGCCGTTGATCCTAGCGATTTACATAAGAAATTTACTCGAAACATTACCTTTGTTGCAAATAATGATGCAAAGAGTCCTTTGAAGGATGCAGTTTCTCAAAAGGTTGAGTTTGATGGTCATATTTATGTAGATATGGTAACTGGTCAAACCACCACTCCAGAAACTGTTAAAGATGCAAATGGTAAGACGACGCAAGTTGCAACTACTAAAGCTGGTAATATTGAATGGAACCATGACACTCAAACTATGGATGAAGTAGTTCAGAAGTACATTACCTTGAACAAGGGTGACAAGTACGCAACTTCTGATGATATGGTTGGTACTTGGCACTGGATTAGTGGTACAGCTGACGAAATCACTCTGAACCCAACTTCAAATAATCCTGAAGATCTTGTATTAGTTTATGAAAAGAACAAGGGTGAAAGTGGTCCAGAGTCAAGTTATAAATTACCACAACTTGACTACGGCGAATCAGGTCCATCAACTGACTATGACTTACCAAAGCTTGACTATGGTCAATCAGGTCCATCAACTGACTATGACTTGCCTAAGCTTGACTACGGTCAGTCGGGTCCATCAACTGACTATGACTTACCAAAGCTTGACTATGGTCAGTCGGGTCCTGAGTTGAACTACGACTTGCCGAAAGCAGAAATACCAAGTCAGCCAACTGTTCAACCAACAGAGCAGCCGACGAGTCAACCGACTGTTCAACCAACTGAACAGCCAACAAGTCAACCAACTGTTCAGCCAACTGAACAGCCAACAAGTCAACCGACTGCTCAACCAACAGAGCAGCCGACGAGTCAGCCAACTGTTCAACCAACAGAACAGCCGACGAGTCAACCAACTGCTCAACCAACGGAACAACCGACAAGTCAGCCGACTGCTCAACCAACGGAACAGCCAACAACACAACCGTCTACTCAACCAACGGAGCAGCCGACGAGTCAGCCAACTGCTCAACCAACAGAACAGCCAACGAGTCAGCCGACTGTTCAACCAACAGAACAGCCGACAAGTCAGCCAACTGCCCAACCGAGTGAACAGCCAGCAATTGAATCAAATACTCAATTACCTGGTGAACAAAAGGATGAAGAACCACAACCAATGACTACCCAGGTCACTGCCAAGAAAGGCGAAACTTCTATTGTCGAACCTACTAGTTCTTCATCAACTCAACCAGCTGCTAAACAAGAAGCTCAACAATTACCACAAACTGGTAATCAAAAGTCATCAAGCTTAATTGGTCTCGGTTTTGCTAGTCTTCTCTCAGCACTTGGTTTAACAAAAGTAAATAAGAAACGGAAAGATTAATTTCGAATAAAAAGGAGTAACCCTTAGCCATCTCGGCTGTGAGGATTACTCCTTTTCTTTATTACTAATTAACTTTTGCCACTTTTTAGCGACATGATCGAAGCGGTATTTTTGTGCTGCTTTTTGTGCATGGTGGGCATACTTCTTTGCGAGGTCGGGATCTGCTAATAGTTTTCGCAATTGTTGATACAGGGCCTCTTGATCATTCGGCGGAATCAGTTTACCGCTCTGCTGGTCATCGATTATATCTGCTGGTCCATAGTTGATGTCATAGCTAACAACAGGGCAACCATGACCCTGTGCTTCTAGGACCGCCATTGCAAAACCTTCATAATAGCTTGTTAAAATCTCTGCTTGAGCATGTTCATAAGCAGTACTAAGATCATTACAATAACCAACGAAATTAATATAGCTCTCGGCTTTATTTTCCTTCACCAATGACTTGAGAGCATTAGCAGTTTGGTTTTTATTCCAACTATCGCTATAACCATAAATATCGAGGGTAACTTGCGGAAAGTCTTGATGAAGACGAACAATCGCATTGATAATATGATCAAGTTGTTTGATTTTGGAAAGCCGCGCAACTGCAATAAATCTTCCTGCCTGGCGTTGGCTAACGGGGATTTCTTTTGTGAGTTCTGCACTTGTTAAATAAGTCACAGGGATGCCGTAGCTCTGGTTAGTTTGGAACCGTTTTGCAGCGTCTTGAGCTTCCCATTGCGTGGCAGAGATCAGCCCACTTAGCTGTCCTTTTGCGAGCATTGTTGCAATTGGCTGGTAGATTGCCGAAATAGGGCCGTTGCTTTGGCCGTCGTCGGTAAAGGCCGAGTGAAATACTTGGTACCGTCTTGCTGGCTTTTTCATTAGCGTAAACGCCTTTAAAGCGATGTTAGAACGATCACTGATAAGGCTTGATTGAGGATTATCTCCAACAAGCTCATCTAAAAAGTGCGCTCGAAATTCGATTTCATTATCAAATTGCCATTCCTGTCCTTGATCAACTAGCTGGATGAGGGTAAGAATGGGGACATTACCTTCACCACCGCGATAATGATAGATTATCTTGACCTGTCCATCATGATCGTAATACTGGCGGGCAATTAACCGTCCCTTATCTTCAAAATATTCAGTATAGGTCCGCCATCCTTGATCGTAAAAGTCCCGTCGATTGGTAAAGCCGTACTGATCAAGGTAGTCGATATAGTATAACCGTCCGTTGCGGAAGTTTACGCGAACCCGCACTTTGCCGTTGCGTAGGGCACAATTGTCCTTAACTTGGCAGCCAGGGACAGTCAACGCCTGCTTAATAATAGCTTGATCAACTGTGGGATCATCACGATAAGGAAGCTGTTGATAAAACTGATAGATATTAAGGACGCGACCTTTAACTTTAAGTTTTTCTTCAACAGTTTGATGGTCGAAGTTATACAGCATCGTGACAATGGTCACAGGGACATTTAGATGATCGAAAATTCGTAGCCGTTTGACTTGGGCAAGTTCGATAGCCGAGGTGTGTAAATCTTGCCGGCTAGTGATGAAATAATTCATGATAAATTCCTTTTTAAACGATTTGGTGGTTTTCCACTTAGTCTGGATCTTTTAATGATTTACCACTCTTAATTTGTTTAAATTGATTGAATGCTTGTTCAATTGTTTGATATTCGTCAGTCGAAAGTTCAATTTTCATTGCTTTTGCATTAGAGAGTACTTGACGGGCATTTTTAGCTCCTGGAATCACCGCAGTAATGAGTGGATTTTGCAGGTACCATGCGAGGATTATTTGAGCAATCGTAGCATGATGGTTATCAGCAATTGGACGGACGAGATCAACAGCATGTAAGATTGTGCTGTAACGTGGCTCTTTAAAGTCTGCAATTTGGCTACGGATATCATCAGCAGGGAATGTTGCATCAGTGGTATACTTTCCAGTTAATAGTCCAGAAGCTAGCGGGAAGTAAGGGACAAAGCTGATCTTATTTTCATTCAGGTAGTCTAGCATTCCTTCCGTTAAATGATCTTGATGAAGAAGGCTGAATTCGTCTTCTACAATGTCAACATAACCATCCGCATTTGCCTCTTTAATTTGATCAAGACTGAAATTGGAAATTCCGATTGCCCGAATCTTTCCTTCTTCCCGTAATTTCTGCAGAGCACCGACTGCCTCTGCTTTCGGCGTATCATGATCAGGGAAGTGCAGATAGTAAATGTCAATGTAGTCAGTTTGCAACCGTTTTAAACTGTCATTGACCTGCTTAGTAATAAAATCCGGATCATTATTAATAACTTCTTTACCCGTTGAAAAATCATGAGCGCCCTTTGTTGCAATGATGATTTTATGACGATCGTAATCTTGAATGGCTTGCCCGATCAGTTCCTCTGAATGACCCAAGCCATAGACATAGGCAGTATCTAATAAATTAATTCCATTATCTAAAGCAGTCTTAACAAGATCAATGCCGGCTTGATCATCTAAACCTGGGAAGAGATTATAACCGCCAACAGCGTTTGTTCCAAGACCGAGGGGATTTACTTTAACTTCTGAATGACCGATTGTTACTGGATACATCATGAGAAACCTCCTTATTGGTGAAAGCGTATGCATCAATTGCCTTAATTATACTAAAAATATTCTTGGTATGTACCTGAATATTGAATTGGAATAGTAAATTAACGAAACTGGATTGAACATTGAATATAATTAAGTAGATCCCGATAAGGAGGCGAATATTTGCAACTAGTACCTAAAAATATCAAGTTTTAATTTTTTACTGATGAGTTCAAGGAGTGCTAGCCCGGCAACACTATTACCAGCATGGTCGAGTGCCGGACTGAAAATTCCGATCCCGTAATGATTGGGGGCAGCAGAAACTAAACCGCCACCGACACCGCTCTTAGTCGGTACACCGATTCGAACGGAATAAGTTCCTGATTCATTGTAGAGGCCAGTCGTCATCATGACCGATTTTGTATATGTAGCAGCCTCGCTTGAAATGATTCGTTCATTATTCCAAGGAGCGATCCCGTCATTGGCAAGGACAGCACCGAGATTAGCAAGACTTTGGCAAGTGACCATCATTGAACACTGCTTAAAATAGGTATCAAGGCTAAGGGTTACATCATTAGTGAGGACTTCTTTGGCCTTGAGATAGTAGGCTAACGACCGATTCATATCCCCGGTTCGCAACTCCGATTGGTAAATTTCTTCATTGAGGGTGATATCGGGATCATTGCAAATTTTACGACTAAATTCAAGGATTTGGTCAAAGGGAGAAAGCCCATCTTGTTCTTCGATTAATGAACTGATGAGGATGGCACCACTATTAATAAAAGCATTGAGAGGGTGCGTCTCTTTAGTGATTTCCATGTTAAGGATTGTATCGAACGGGAAGCCGGTCTGGCGTGTTCCCACTTGCTCTTCAACTGCTGACAAGCCTAAACGTTCAATTGCGTAGAGGAGGGTGATTACTTTCGAGACACTTTCGATAGCAAACCGAACTTGCGATGCGCCTGCTTCTACTTTTTTATCATTTGTGACGTCAAAAAGGTAAACGCCAAGTTGATAAGGGTCAACTTTTGCTAAAGCAGGAATATAGGTTGCTACCTGTCCTTCATCAATTTTGCTCCAACATTCTTGAATTGCGTCATTAAGATTCATGATAGTTCTCCTTTAATTAAAAAAGCTGGGAAATTTGTCCCCAGCCTTTGCTCTAGTTATTCTCAATCCGTTTTAATTCTAATAGACTACCAGTATATGCATCAGCAATAAACTCGTAATCTACTTCTTCGCCATCTTCTAGACGAGAAACGCCGCCTTCATAAGCATGGGTTTTAACCGCGAATCGTTGAAAAGGTACTGCTTTATCATTGATCCAGCTGCCGGTTAAAGAACCTTCACTTGCAAAATCGTTTTTGACTAATTTTAAGATCCGATCAGCAGATATTTGGCGGTTACCAAAAAGTTTACCAGCGATAAAACCGGCGATTCCAGATGCACCTAATGTGACTGGAATCAGCCAGGGGTTGAGGGAGTTATTGTTTGCATTCATATGATTGCTTCCTTCACTATTTAAATTTAATCCGTTCTTAACTTCTCATTTATTCTATCATTTTTAATTATTAAAATCCAAATATCTAGTCCTTGCAAGCAGATTACTTACAATAGATAAGAAGCATGGTATAATATTGCTAAAATGATATAGGGATGAGGATTATGAAAAGATTACCACAATTAAAAGAAGATCAATTAATTGAAACTATTGGCAATGGCAAGGTCGTCCTTTTCTTTACAGCGGATTGGTGCCCAGATTGCCGTTTCATTAAGCCGGCAATGCCTGAGATCGAACAAGACTTCAGTGATTATACTTTCTATGAAGTTGATCGCGATGAAAACATCGACCTCGCTGCTGAATTAAATGTATTTGGAATTCCAAGCTTCATTGTATATGATAATGGTAAAGAAATTGGTCGATTTGTCAATAAAGATCGTAAAACTAAGCAACAAGTTGAAGATTTTTTAAACAATTTGAAGTAAAATAAGAAGGCTGTGAAAATAAAGGGACTGAATCATTCAGCCTTCTTTAGTTTTAAATTAGATTTTCATAGTCTTCTTTTTATGTAATAATATAAAATGGTAGATTATATTAGAGAGAGGAATATTTGATGTTAATTTCAAGTTACAATCCCAATGAATTAGGCGACATTTTAGTCGTTATTACCGCTCCAGATGCGGATGACCAAATTACTAAGATTGCTGATGATGTAGCTCAGATCACCGCTGAAAAAGATGGTGCATTACTTGGCTATAACTTTATGAACGCCAGCAAGATCTTACCAGAATTAACAAGTGAAAACGGGCAAGTATTTTTAGATGCAGCCCAAGTTGAAAAATTAAATGCAAAGTTACAAGAAGCAGGCTTTGATAAGCTCTTAACAGCTGACGAAGATCCTAAGTTTGTGGTTGGTTATGTTGAAAAGATCACTGACCATCCTAAGTCTAACCACTTAAAAGTAACGCAAACACGGATTGCTGATGATAAGACTGTCCAAATCGTATGTGGATCTCCTAATGTTGCGGAAGGTATTAAAGTGGTAGTCGCTCGTCCTGGTGCGATGATGCCAGACGGTAAGATCATTTGGCCTGGTCAATTGATGGGTGTCGATAGTGCCGGAATGCTTTGTGGTTTCCGTGAACTACGGATTAAGAACGCTCCAGACGAAAAGGGCTTGTTCATTATCCCTGATGACTGGCAAGAAGTCGGTGAACCGGTTGATTTTGCCAAGGCCGATACGTTCTACCCAGAAAACTGACAAAAAACAGCTGATTACTATTGCCAAAATTTTATAATGCTTTATTATTTAGTGAGGGATGGATCATAGTTACTGATCTACCCCTCGCATTTATTTTAAATTGAATTGTTGAAAGGAATTGGATTGATGGAACAAAATACATATTACTTTGTTGGTATTAAAGGGACCGGGATGGCCTCTTTAGCACGTATCCTTCATGACAAAGGACACCAAGTACTAGGTTCAGATATTGAAAAGGAAACATTTACACAAGCGCCATTATTAGAGGCGGGAATTAAAATTTTGCCATTTGATCCAGCCAATTTGAAACCAGGGATGATTGTTATCCAAGGAAACGCTTTTGATGATGATCACCCAGAGATTAAACGAGCACATGAATTAGGCCTTAAAATTTTAAGCTACCCTGAGGCTGTTGAAAATGAGGTTAAGAATCATACTAGTATTGGGATTGCTGGAGCACACGGTAAGACCAGTACGACTGCATTGTTATCACACGTATTAGCAGCGGTTGAACCAACCAGCTACTTGATCGGTGATGGGGTAGGTAAAGGAAATGCGGACGCTCGCTTCTTTGTTTTTGAAGCCGATGAATACCGTGATCACTTCCTTGCCTACCATCCAGACTATGCAATTATGACGAACGTTGACTTTGATCACCCCGATTACTTCAATGATTTGGCAGATGTTCGTGATTCATTTGAAACGTACGGTAAGCAGGTTCAACGGGCAATTTTTGCTTGGGGAGATGATCCTAGTCTTCGTGACTTAAACGTTAATGTTCCGGTTTACTACTATGGAACTAATCCAGATGATGATTTCCGGGCAGAAAATATTCAACGAACACCAGAAGGCTCAACATATGATGCTTACTTCCGCGACCAAAAACTCGGCACATTCACCATCCACTTATATGGTGAACACAGTGTTCTTAATAGCTTAGCAGTACTAGCAGTTGCATACATGGAACACATGAACATGGATGAGATTCAACAGGAATTAGCCAACTTTAGTGGGGTAAAGCGTCGTTTCAGCGAGACTGACATTGTGGATACAACCATTATTGACGACTATGCTCACCATCCAAGCGAAATTAAGGCAACAATTGATGCGGCACGGCAAAAGTACCCAGATCGTGAAGTTATTGCTGTTTTCCAACCACACACATACTCACGATTGGCTGCTTACATCGATGGCTTTGCAGAATCGCTTAGTCGGGCAGATAAGACTTTTGTTACCCCAATCTTTGGTTCAATTCGTGAAAATGCTGGAAATGTTTCTAGTGCTGATTTGGAGCAACGGATTGACGGTAGTGAAGGCATCGACATGGATACCATGGATAAACTTTTGCAATATCATAATGCAGTAGTTGTTTTCATGGGTGCCGGTGACGTTGAAAAGTACGAAGAAAAGTACAAAGAATTGCTAAAATAATTAAAGATTTACTTGAACGAAATGGTGGCCTCTGCTACCATTTTTATAATTAGTCAAATAAAGTCAAATTAAATAGAAAGAGGGAGTTTTGATGAATAACTTTTCTCAAGAACCAGAGCGTCGGGTTGTCACTGACGCAGCTGGCTTGAATAGTTTCTTGACCCGAATGTATGGAAACATGACGTTGGCAGTTCTTGTTTCTGCATTCAGTGCTTACTTGACCATGGGGGTATTCCGGAGTGCCGTTTTCGGTTTCTTTAGTGCTCACCCTGGAATGGTTTGGGTTATCTTATTGCTACCGATTGCTTTATCAATGGGGGTAAGTTTTAGTGCTACGCGGAATCCAGTTGGGGCATTTATTATGCTGATGCTGACGGCGATAATTTATGGTGTTGAGTTTGCAATTATTGCTGGTGTTTATTCGGGAGCAAGCATTGCCTCGGCTTTCGTATCATCCGCGGCTGTTTTTGTCACGATGGCTTTGTATGGGACCATTACTAAGCGCGACTTAAGCAAGTTTGGTGCTCACGCGATGGCTGCCTTGATTGCTTTAATGATTGCTTACCTTATTAACATGTTCTTACAAAGTCCTGCCATTGCTTACATCTTCTCCTTTATCGCTGTTATTATCTTTACTGTTTTAACAGCTTGGGATGCACAAAAGATGAAGCAAATCTACATCAACTATGGTGGCGAAGTATCAACAAATGGTTTAGCTGTTCTAGGTGCCCTTCAACTGTACTTAGACTTTGTAAACCTCTTTATCTCACTTCTTCAAATTTTTGGAATGAGTGACCGAAATTAATTGAAAAGGCTAAGAAAAAGCAAAAACTTTTTCTTAGCCTTTTTCCTACTTTAAATGATTAATTTTTAGCATTCTTTTTTGTTAAATAATAAGAACTATCAGTTACGAGAATCAAGAACGTTGCGATCCAGATAGTTTTCATTCGGAAAAAGGGAAGCAACTGAGCGGAAATGATCGCGCCAAGCGTAAAACAGATCACGATCATTAAATAACTAAAGGCAGCTGATCGTTGCGAGCGATCGTGATGAAAATAATATTCACTCCAAGCAACTGCTGCCTTTTTGACACTACCGCTTGTAAAGACACTGTTATAACCGAGCCCTTCGATTTTGCTGAAAGCGGCACTTTGCATTGCAAGACCAAATGAAACGGCTGGTACCATCAGATAGTCAGGAAAGCTATCCGGGAGAAAACCGATAATTGCTCCTACTAATAAAATCGGCAATAGACAAACTACTCGCCAATAATCAGTTCTTAAATGGGCATGGAGGATGCTCACCATTGCCAATCCAAGAATAAATGCGATCAATGAGCCGAGCCGGTCAACGACGCCGAGAAAATTGTGATTGGCAAGCGCGGCACTAAGAAAAATAATGTTGCCAGTTTGGGCTGCTGCCATTGTGCGCCCACATTTGATATATGTAAAAGCATCGATGAAGCCACCGCTAAAAGTGAGGAGCAGGGCAAAGAGACGTGCTTCTGCTGGCTTTTGATAGTTAATGAGTTTATCCATGAATTTCATCTCACATCTAATGTTTTTTCATTTTAATTATAGCTTAAATCTTTGGTCAAGAAACTAAACCATTACTATATTCTCTGGTACAATTACTATTAGCGATAGAAGGGCGGGAATTAAATGACAAAACAATTATTGTTAATTGACGGAAATAGTATTGTTTTCCGGGCATTTTTTGCTATGCATAATCAAATGGACAAGTTTACAAATAAGGACGGCTTGCATACAGCTGCAATTTATGGCTTTAAGTTGATGCTTGACCATGTGTTGCAAAACTTTAAACCGGATGCGGCTTTAGTAGCCTTTGATGCAGGAAAAGTAACCTTTCGGACGAAAATGTATGATGACTATAAGGGTGGTCGAAACAAGACGCCTAATGAATTGACCGAGCAGATCCCTTATGTGCGTGAATTGATCAAAGACTCTGGGTTACATAGTTATGAATTAGCTAACTATGAAGCTGACGATATTATCGGTACTTTGGCTAAGCAGGCGGATGATGCTGGCTACAAGACGTTGATCGTAACTGGAGATCGGGACCTTACCCAGCTAGCAAGTGAGAATACGACCGTTGCCGTTACCCACAAGGGAGTTACTGATACGGAGCACTACACGCCAGCACATGTCGAAGAAAAATTAGGGATTACGCCGCGCCAAATAATTGATATGAAGGCACTGATGGGTGATTCTTCTGATAATTATCCTGGTGTAACTAAAATTGGGGAAAAGACTGCGATCAAGCTTGTAAAACAGTTTGGTTCAGTTGAAGAGCTTTATGACCATATTGATGATCTCAAAAAGAGTAAGATGAAAGAACATTTGATTGAGGATGAAGAGGTTGCTCGCCAATGTAAGACATTAGCGACAATTCTTCAGGATGCTCCGATTAAGATCGGCTTAGATGATCTGCAATATCAAGGCCCACAAACGGATGACTTGATTAAGTTTTACAAAGAGATGGGCTTTAAATCTTTCTTGAAAAAGATGGATGTCGATGGGACTGGAGAGGAAGACGAAGCTGAGATTGCTCCAATTGACTACACGGTTTTAACTAAGGATAACTTAGATGAACTAGGACAATTGACGGGTGAAGTCAGTTTTTACCTTGAAATGCCAGAAGAAAATTACCATACGTCACCATTCGCTGGTTTTGTGATCGGTAATGAAGGACACTGGTTTACAAGTCGAGATGTGGACCTGCTTAAAGAGGAGCCCCTCAAAGATTTGCTCCAGAGTGATAGCGTTAAAAAGAATGTCTTCAATGCCAAGGCACAAATCGTTGGTCTGCATCGTCTCGGTATTCCACTTGAAAATATTAATTTTGATCTGCTTTTGGCATCTTACCTTCTAAATACTAATGACAATAGTAACGACCTGGGACAAGTAGCTCAGGAACACGGTTACGATGATGTCCGAACAGATGAGGAAGTTTATGGTAAAGGTGCTAAGCGTGCTGTGCCTGATGATAACGAGACCTTCTTTAGTCACCTGGCTACGAAAGCGCGGGCAATTGAACAGCTGCGCAAGGATCTTTTTGCCAAATTAGACGAAAATAAGCAAACGCCACTATATACTGATATTGAATTACCCCTAACCCGGGTTCTTGCAAAAATGGAAATCGCGGGTGTCCATGTAGATGCACAAACTTTGAAAGATATGGGCAGTAAGCTAACTGAACGGCTATCAGAAATTGAAAGTCAGATCTATCAAGAAGCTGGCGAGGAATTTAACATTAACTCCACTAAGCAACTAGGCCATATTCTGTTTGAAAAATTGAAATTGCCAGTGATCAAAAAGACCAAGACCGGTTATTCCACTGCAGTTGATGTGCTGGAAAAGTTAGCTGATAAGTCACCAATTGTTGAGCAAATTTTGGAATATCGTCAAATTGCTAAGCTTCAATCTACTTATATCACTGGTTTGCTGAAAGTTATTCATTCAAATGACCAGAAGATCCATACGCGCTACTTACAAACATTAACGCAAACTGGTCGCTTGTCCTCTGTTGATCCTAACCTGCAAAATATTCCAGTACGGTTGCCGGAAGGACGCTTGATTAGGAAGGCATTTGTTCCTAGTCATGAAGGCTGGCAAATCTTCTCTTCAGATTATTCGCAAGTTGAATTACGGGTTCTTGCCCATATCACTGGTGATAAAAACCTTCAGGAAGACTTTAAGAATGGTGAAGATATTCACGCCAGTACAGCTCGTCGGATTTTCCATTTAGCCCCAGATGCCGAGATTGACCGTAATATGCGGCGCCGGGCAAAAGCGGTTAATTTCGGAATTGTTTATGGGATTAGTGATTATGGACTGGCGCAACGGATTCATGTTAGCCGTGCGGAAGCTCATGAATTTATTCAAAATTACTTCCATGAATTCCCCGGTGTAAAGAAATACATCAATGATACGATTGCGTTTGCTAAAGAGAATGGTTATGTTGAGACGATTACTCACCGCCGTCGTTACTTACCAGATATTCATGCCAAAAGTTTCAGCAAGCGATCATTTGCAGAGCGGACTGCAATGAATACTCCAATTCAGGGAAGCGCTGCTGATATCATTAAGATTGCGATGATCCGGATGCAAGATGAGCTTGAGAAACGCCATCTAAAGGCAAAAATGCTCTTGCAGATTCATGATGAATTAGTCTTTGAGGCTCCAAAGGAAGAAATCCCGGTTCTATCGGAATTAGTGCCAAAAGTAATGGATTCGGCCGTTAAGTTAGATGTGCCGCTTAAAGTAGATAGTAAGTATGGGGATACCTGGTATGACCTTAAAAAATAGATCGGAGGAATTAAATGCCTGAATTACCAGAAGTTGAAACTGTTCGCCGCGGTTTGCTGAAGATTGCCGCTAAGCGTAAAATTAACGCGATCGATGTTTATTATGGTAAAACGATTACCAATGACGTTGAAGATTTTCGGCAGGCGTTGATTGGCCAGACGATTGAAAATGTTGATCGGCGAGGGAAATATCTTCTTTTTCGTTTTACTAATGATTTGACGATGATTTCACATCTTCGTATGGAAGGAAAATATTACAACCAACCGATTGGCGGACCAATTGATAAACATACCCATGTTGTCTTTGAATTTACAGATGGTACGGAATTATGTTACCAAGACACCCGTAAATTTGGCCGGATGACATTGGTAAAGACCGGTGATGAGATGAATGTCGGTGGATTGAGGACGATTGGCCCTGAACCGACAGAAGACGCCTTTACCTTGCCATACTTTACAACTGAATTAAAAAAGAGTCGGGGAAAGATTAAGCCATTCTTGCTTAATCAGCGTCATGTCGCCGGTCTGGGTAACATTTACGTTGATGAGGTACTATGGATGACGGGGATAAATCCGGAGCAACCAGCCAATACTTTAACAGCTAACCAGATTGCTGAATTACGGGAAAATATCATCAAAGAATTGGCGACAGCGATTAAGTACAAGGGAACCACTGTGCATAGTTTTACGAATGCATTTGGTGATGCTGGCGCTTTCCAAGATCGCTTAAAAGCTTATGGTCATGCGGGGGATGAATGTCCGCGTTGTGGCACAAAAATGGTTAAAATTAAGGTTGCTGAACGCGGAACGACCTTTTGTCCCCACTGTCAAGTATTGAAGGAATAGGAAATGACAAAAATAGTTGGATTAACAGGTGGGATCGCAACGGGGAAGACAACGGTAAGCAACATTTTGCGCCAGGCTGGGATTCCGGTGATTGATGCTGACCAAGTAGCGCGGCAAGTCCAGACACCAGACTCGGTTGGGTTAACGAGGATTGTCAAAGTATTCGGCCCGAAAGTGCTTTTGCCAACAGGTGAGCTCAATCGGCCGGCCTTAGCAAAAATTGTCTTTAATGATAAAGAAGCGTTGAAAAAACTCAATGAGATTCTTCAGCCATTGATTTACGATGCAATTTTTGCGCAGGCTGATACTTTGAAGAAACAGGAAATTCCACTCGTGGTGTTAGATGTACCATTATTATTTGAGCAACACTATGATGAAGATTGTGATTATGTTGTAGTTGTTTATACTGATCCGCAAACGCAGCTTAAACGGTTAATGGCTCGTGATCACTGTTCTAAAGAGGAAGCCCAAGCGCGAATTGCTGCCCAAATGCCATTATCAGAGAAAGAAGCGCGGGCGGATTTTAAAATAAATAATAATGGTGACCAGGTTGCCTTGCAAAAACAAGTCGCATCCTTAATAAATCAGCTAAAAGCAAAGTAAAATGTGGTAAAATAAAGTACTTATACTATAAAGGAGGGGGACACATTGCGCTGTCCACATTGTCACAAAAATGGATCACGGGTTGTCGATAGTCGGCCAAGCGAAGACGGAAGCTTTATTCGTCGTCGTCGTGAGTGCATTCATTGTGGCTTTCGTTTCACAACCTTTGAACGGTACGAGGAAACGCCACTACTAGTAATTAAAAAAGATGGCACGCGCCAAGAATTCAGTCGCCAAAAGATCCTCAATGGAATTGTACGCTCGGCGGAAAAACGACCGGTTAGTATGGAGCGGTTGACTAAGATTGCAGATAAAGTGGAAAAACAAATCCGGAGCATTGGTGAAAGCGAAGTCTCCAGTCAAATTATTGGTAAATTTGTGATGAACGAATTAAAAGGCGTCGATGAGATTGCCTATATTCGGTTTGCAAGTGTTTACCGCCAATTTAAAGACGTTGATGCCTTTATGAGCGAACTTGAAACCATGATGAAGGCAGAACATAAAAAATAACTTAGGAGGGCTGTAAAATGACTGCAGCAGCTTTTGACCCGCAAGCCGGTTATATTGTTACGGCCAGCACTGCATTTATTAGTTTTAATGACCAGACTTTTGCAACATTTTATCAGCCGATTTTAGGACCAGTTGCGTTTAGCTTTTTTTATGCGTTAAAAGCGCGTTTGCTGCCTAATCCTACGATTGCCAACCGGACCTTGCAAAGTGACCTGTTAGCCCAGGTAAATGCTGGCGGCCAACAAGTGCTGGAGGCTCTCCATCGTTTAGAGGCAGTTGGCTTAGTGCAAACTTATTTCCAGCACGATGAGATCGGGGATGTATATGTTTATGAATTGCAGCCGACCCTTACTCCAGAAAAATTTTTAGCTGATAATTTGCTGAGTATTTTACTTTTAGAGGAAGTAGGAGATGAAGCATTTGAACGTTTGACTAAGCAAAGCCGGCAATACAAGCTTGCTTCTTCTAACACTTCACTAACTAATGTGAGTCACAACTTTTTTGAAGAATTTCATATTAACTCGCAGTCAATTACTGAAACACCACAAGCGATTTTAACGGCGCGAAAACAATCACCGGTAGAAAAGCAACCCCAGTTAACCGTGGGGATGAGCGATGACTTTGATTGGTCAACCCTCATTCACTTACTGGCTAATCAGCCAATTGTCAGTGCGGACCTTGAAAATAATCGAGACCTAATATTATTAGAACATCAATTATACGGGATTGATGCGCCAACGATGAAGACATTGGTTTTGCGGTCGATTGATCTGCAAACTAATCATTTCAATCCGAAAAAATTTAAGCAAATTGTCGCATCTGCTTATAATATCGTCTATTCTTCAACGACAAAAGTAGCGGAAAAAGAAGCACCAGTGACAAATAAAAATAGTGAACTGACTAGTAAAGATCAAGAATTATTGGCAACAGCTAAGGATTATTCTCCGGTTGAATTTCTCCAGGTCCTTAAAGGGCAGACGGGCGGCTATGTAACTTCAGGTGAACGTCATATTCTGACAGGCTTAGTAGCGCAAGAAAAGCTTACCCAAGATGCCATTAATATCTTAACTTGGTATGTGATTAGTGACCGGGGGAATTCTACTTTGACAGCTAATTTTGTCGATGCAATTGCCAATAACTGGCTCCAACATGGCGTAATTAATGGAGAGCAAGCTATTGTCCAATTAAAGACTTTTAATAAGCAGTCGCAAGAAAAGAAAACAAAGACGCCAAAGAAAAATAAGTGGCGCAAAACGATTAAGGAACCGATGCCAGAATGGAGTAAGAAAGATACGAGCGAGCTAATGAAAAAAGCTTCCTCACAAGAAATTGCTAAACTGCGTGAACGGATCGCTAATCGTAAGAAGAAGTAGCAGCTAAAGGAGGTGGCAGCATGCAGTCACTAAACAAAACTTTACAAGAGTTAATGCGCGGTCAAAATATCGCAAACAATATTCAACAAACGATGAAGCAAGTTTATGCGGATAAAGATGTTCAAGCATTCTTAAACGAAAATCGTGACCGTCTTAGTAAAGAAGCAATTAAACGGGGACAATCAAAGCTTTATGAGTTTTTTCATGAAAAGCAATTAATTGAAAAAGGCGTGCCAACTGTTGCCCCAGGATATTCTCCACAATTGGTTATCAGTGCCGGGCAGATTGACGTAACCTACGTTCCCACTAAACAGTTATTAGAACGGCAGCGCCAACGTTATATTCAACGGTTAGTTAACTCGATTAATATGCCTAAGTTCATTAAAAATGCGTCATATGATGATTATTATTTAAATGAGGATACCCAGACTGATACACGAACAAAGGCAATTCAAGCAGCCATGGATTTTACGGATAATTACCAAAAAGGTGAGTTTCAACCAGGCCTTTACTTGTACGGGCAATTCGGGGTCGGGAAAACATACCTTCTTGGAGCAATTGCTAATGAACTTGCTAAGAGCAAGGGCATTGCAACAACGATGGTTCATTTCCCTAGTTTTGCTGTTGAAATGCGGAATTCAATCAAACAAAATAATACCGGCGAAAAATTGGATGCTATTAAACGGGCGCCGATTTTAATGCTTGATGATATTGGGGCTGGTGCAATGACAACGTGGGTAAGGGATGATATTTTAGGAGTGATCTTAGAATATCGGATGCAAGAAGAATTACCAACCTTCTTTAGTTCTAATTTTTCAATGGATGAGTTGCAAAATAACCATCTTGCTATCAATGCGCAAGGCGATAATGAACCCCTCAAAGCGGCCCGTATTATGGAAAGAATCAAGTACTTATCACGCGAGATTGAAATGGAAGGAAAGAATTTGCGTGATAAGGGATAAAGTTCTTGACATTAAACTTTGAATTTAGTAAGCTAATAAACGTTGAAAGAAAAAGCAGAAGCACCCGCTTCTCGCCTAGGTGATATCGATCGCCGGGCTGACGAGATGAATGATAATCGACCACTAGGATAAGGTCGTTGTTATGAAGCGGGGTACTTTTGTACCTCGCTTTTTTGCTTGATCTTTCGCTAAAAAAATTGGAGGTGCGTTGCCATAGCACAAGATATGATTGTCAATAACGGTATTCGTGCACGGGAAGTGCGGTTAATCGGTCAAGATGGTGAACAATTGGGCATTAAGTCTAAGCGTGAAGCGCTACAATTAGCTGAAGAAGCTAACTTAGACCTAGTATTAGTTGCACCAAAGGCACGCCCAGCTGTTGCCCGCATTATGGATTACGGGAAGTACCGTTTCGAGATGCAAAAGAAAGAGCGTGAAGCTCGTAAGAAGCAAAAGACGATAACGGTTAAGGAAATTCGCCTTAGTCCATCAATTGATACTAATGACTTTAATGTTAAGTTAAAGCGTGTTCGTAAGTTCATTGAAAAGGGCGATAAGGTGCGGATTTCATTACGTTTCCGTGGTCGTGCTATTACCCATAAGGATATCGGTCGTGACATGATTGAACGAATGGCTGAAGAAACTTCAGACATCGCTACTGTTGTTCAACGTCCGAAGATGGAAGGGCGGAGTATTTTCTTAACTCTTGCTCCGGCTGCTGATAAAGCAAAGAATTAATTTAAGAAGGTAGGAATTAGTTATGCCAAAGATGAAGAGTAACCGTGCTGCTGCCAAGCGTTTCAAGCGTACAGCTAATGGTGGATTCAAGAGTGGAAACTCATTCACTAGTCACCGTTTCCACGGTAAGACTAAGAAGCAACGTCGTCAATTACGTGGTTTGAGCATGATGGACAAGACCAACGTAAAGCGTTACAAGAAGTTATTACCATTTAAGTAAACTTCACAAAAATAACTATTTAATATACGTAGGAGGATTTCAACATGCGAGTTAAAGGTGGAACTGTTACGCGTGCACGTCGCAAGCGCATTATGAAGTTAGCAAAGGGTTACCGTGGTTCAAAGCACCGTCTTTTCAAGACTGCTAAAGACCAAGTAATGAAGAGTTACACTTACGCTTTCCGTGATCGTAAGGTCAACAAGCGTAAGTTCCGTGAACTTTGGATTGCTCGGATTAACGCTGCTGCACGTATGAACGACATTAGTTACAGCAAGTTAATGCACGGCTTAAAGGTTGCTAACATTGACATTAACCGTAAGATGTTAGCTGATTTAGCTGTTAACGATGCAGATGCATTTAAGGCACTCGTTGACGAAGCTAAGAAAGCTCTTAACTAAGCCTAAATAATCTTCGGTCGCTTATGATGCGTATGCATGATAAGCGGCTTTTTTAATTAGTTGCTTTCCGAGTAAAGCACACGATATAATTAAATACTAGAACATTTAATCGGGTTAACCGATTGGAATATTAAATTTGATGAGGTGCGACTTTGTTAGAGATATTTAAACCAACATGGATGGTTAATACAATATATTCTGTTTCTCCTGCCCAATTAAAAGAGCAGGGAGTGCGAGCTGTTTTTAGTGACCTGGATAATACCTTGATTGCTTGGAACAATCCAGATGGAACTCCAGAATTAAAGGAATGGATGGATGCTTTACGGGAAGCCCATATTCCACTAATTGTTATTTCTAATAATAGTAAAGAACGAGTTGGGAAAGCTGTTAACAGCCTTGACCTTCCATTTGTTTCGCGATCATTAAAGCCCTTAAGTTTTGGGATTGATCGTGCACGAAAAAAACTTAATTTAACAAAAGATGAAGTGGTTATGGTTGGTGACCAGTTATTGACTGATGTTGCTGCGGCTAACCAAGCGGGCATTCGCAGCATTTTAGTACGCCCGCTATTAAATACGGATAAGTGGGATACCCGTATTAACCGCTTCTTTGAACGCCGTGTTTGGAAGAACTTAAACAAAAAATATCCAGATTTAAAATGGCAGGAGGATTTGAATGACTGAACAAGAACAACAAACTGAAGAATTACGTTGTATAGGTTGTGGGAGTATTATTCAAACGGAAGATCCTAATGGCTTGGGTTATACGCCTAAATCAGCCCTTGAGAAGGGAAAAGAGACAGGAGAATTATACTGTCAGCGTTGTTTCCGTTTGCGGCACTACAATGAAATTGCTCCAGTGTCATTAACGGATGATGATTTTCTGCGCCTATTAAATCAGATTCGGGATGCCAATGCTTTAATTGTGTATGTTGTTGATGTTTTTGACTTTAATGGAAGTTTAATTCCGGGCTTACACCGTTTTGTTGGCGATAATCCAGTATTATTAGTTGGAAATAAGGAAGACTTGTTGCCACGTTCTCTACGGCGGCCAAAGTTAACTGACTGGATTCGTCAACAGGCAAATATTGCCGGATTGCGTCCAATTGATACGGTTCTTGTTTCAGCTAAAAAGAACCATCAGATTGACCACTTGCTTGATGTGATTGAAAAATATCGACACAATCGAGATGTTTATGTTGTAGGTGTTACCAATGTTGGAAAATCAACGTTAATAAACCAAATTATCAAGCAACGAACGGGAGTAAAAGAATTGATCACTACTTCACGCTTCCCAGGAACTACTCTTGATAAGATTGAAATTCCGCTTGATGATGGGCATGTTTTAGTTGATACGCCTGGAATTATCCATCAAGAACAAATGGCCCATGTCTTATCACCAAAAGACTTGAAGATTGTGGCACCCCAAAAAGAGATTAAACCAAAGACTTACCAATTAAATGATGGTCAAACATTATTCTTAGGTGGCGTTGCGCGGTTTGATTATCTTCATGGTGAACGTGCGGGAATGGTTGCTTACTTTGATAATAATTTACCAATTCACCGTACAAAGCTAAGCAATGCTGATAATTTCTATGCTAAACACTTAGGGGATTTGCTTACCCCACCGACTAGCGATGAAAAGAATGAGTTCCCACCATTAGAACGTTATGAATTCCACATTACCGAAAAGAGCGATATTGTCTTTGAGGGTTTAGGATGGATTACTGTTCCTGCAAAAACGACTGTTGCTGCATGGGTTCCGAAAGGTGTCGGGGCTCTGGTACGGCGCGCAATGATTTAATTAATATTTGAAAGGAAAGACTTATGCAATTAAGAGGAAAACAAAAACGATTTTTACGAGCACAAGCAAACCACCTTCAACCACTATTTTCTGTAGGTAAAGATGGTCTGACTGACAATTGGCTTGCTCAACTAGATGGCGCACTCGACCGTCGAGAATTAATTAAGGTTAGCATTTTGCAAAACTCAGATGTTACAACTGATGAGGTTCGCGAATTAATTGAAGAAAAAACTTCTATTCAGGTAGTTCAAGTTATTGGTCGGGTATTAGTTTTATTTAAAGTTTCAGCAAATAAGGATGCCCGTGAATTGTCATCACGAGTAGCTGAAATCTAAGTAAAAGTAGGAGTGACGGTTTTGCAAAGCTGTAGTGTAGTAGATAAGGTGCAAACCCAGGCGCAACCGGAGACTAAGGTTAGTGGACACCGTAAGCGAATCGGCCTCTATGGGGGAACATTTAATCCTATTCACAATGCTCACCTATTTATGGCGGATCAAGTTGGTCATGCCCTCTGTCTTGATCGGGTTGATTTTTTACCAGATGCTAAACCTCCCCATGTTGATCATAAAGATTCCCTTGATCCTCAATTGCGGTTGCAGATGCTTGAATTAGCAGTTGCTGATAACCCTTTTTTAGGGATTGAGCATGCCGAATTAGAGCGGGGAGGAGTTAGCTATACTTACGATACTATTAAGTATTTGTTAGATAAGCACCCTGATGTGGATTATTACTTTATTATTGGCGGGGATATGGTCGATTACCTTGACAAGTGGTACCGGATCAATGATTTAATTCGATTGCCCCATTTTCATTTTGTCGGCGTTCACCGTCAAAGAGCGAAGAATGAGACACAATATCCAGTAATTTGGGTAGATGTCCCAACAGTTGATTTTAGTTCAACCGATATTCGACAACGGGTGCAACATGGTCAATCAATCAAGTATATGGTCCCAGATGCCGTAAGCAAGTTTATTGAGGAGCATCAATTATATCGTGAATAAAGAATTAGTTTATAATAAAAGTTATATCCCAATGACACGGTCTGAACTTATCGACCGTCTCAAAAAGGCGTTAAAGGATAAACGATTTCAGCATGTGTTACGTGTGGAAGAGACAGCGATTAAGTTAGCTGAGCAATACGGGGTTGATGTTGAAAAAGCTAGTATTGCAGGCCTGTGTCATGATTATGCCAAACAGCGCCCTGACGAAGATTTTATTGCTGAGATTAAGAAAAAAGGACTTAATCCACTGCTCTTAGATTATGGTAATGCAATTTGGCATGGAGTAGTTGGTGCAGAGCTAATCAAGGATGAATTAGGGATTTGGGATGAAGATATCCTAAATGCGGTTCGCCACCATACTACTGGGGCGCCAGTAATGACAAAGCTCGAACAGGTTATTTACATGGCTGATTATATTGAGCCGGGTCGAGACTTTGCAGGCGTAAAAAAGGCGCGAGTAATTACAGCAGCAAACCTTCAAGCAGGGGTTGCTTACCAAACAAAACATACGCTGGCTTATTTGATTGAAAGTGGAAAGCCGGTATATCCAAAGACAATAGATACCTATAATGCATGGGTTCCACAATATGAAGGAGAGATAGATTAATGGATAGTAAACAATTATTAGAAATGGTTGTCAAAGCTGCCGATGGTCGGCGCGCAGAAGATATCGTCGCTCTTAAAGTTGATGAGATTAGTCCAATGGCTGATTATTTCGTTATTATGACAGGGGGGTCAGACCGTCAAGTACAGGCGATCACCAATGCCATTGTTGAAAAAGCACATGAAGAAAATGTCAAGATTGGTAGCGTTGAAGGTAAAAATCATGCTCAATGGGTATTGGTTGACCTTGGAGACGTGGTTGTCCATGTTTTCCGTGAAGAAACTCGTCAATTCTATAACCTTGAAAAATTATGGGCCGACGCACCCCTTGTCAATATTAACGACTGGATTAATGATTAATGATTTATCAAAGTTTTGCCCAGTTATATGACCAGCTTTTTGATCCTGAAATGTATCAGAAGTGGGAAGAATTTACAATTAAAAACCTTCCTGCTGATACTAAGAACATTTTAGATTTAGCTGGCGGTAGTGGACGGTTGGGAGTAATGCTGGTTGCTCGTGGATTTGACGTAACGGTTGCTGACTTTTCTGCTGAGATGCTTAGTATTGCCGATCAACATGCGACGGAAGCAGGGGTTAATCTGCATCTCTTGCAAGCTGATATGCGGGACCTTAGTGCTTTACCGCAGTATGATGCGATCACTTGTTATGCGGACTCTTTTTGTTATTTAGACGATGCAACGGCCGTTCAAAAGACCTTCAATGAAATTGCTGATCACTTGAAAGATAATGGTGTCTTTTTATTTGATGTCATTTCTCCTTATCAAACTGATGTCGTTTATCCGGGGTATATGTTCAACTATGAAGATGAAGACCACCAGCGAGCGTTCATGTGGCAGTCTTTTAAAGACGATGATGTTGATCATGGTGTAATTCATGAATTAGCTTTTTTTACTCGAGATAATGATGGACGCTATGATCGTGTTGGAGAGACCCATTATGAGCGTGCTTATGAATTGCCTTTGTTAAAGCAGATGTTATCTCAAGCTGGCTTTAATTCTGTTGAAGTGGGATCAAATTTTTCGACTTCTATCAAAGAAGAAAACCCAACACGATGGTTCTTTAAGTGTCATAAATAAGGAGAGTTCACATGAAAGCAGTAGGGATGGTTGTTGAATATAATCCATTTCACAATGGGCATCGCTACCACCTTCAGCAAGCGAAAAAAATTTCCAGGGCAAATGTAACGGTAGCGGTAATGAGTGGCAATTTTACCCAGCGTGGTGAACCGACAATCGTTGATAAATGGTCGCGAGCTAGGGCAGCAGTGATGAATGGTGTGGACCTTGTAATTGAACTACCGGTTTTTTATGCTGTCCAACCAGCACACCGGTTTGCCGGAGGAGCGCTGAGTCTCTTAAATGCTCTTGGCGTTGACTCGATTGTCTTTGGGAGCGAGCATCCAGAATGGGATTTTGCCCGTTTGGTGAAGGCTGAAGAAGCTTTTAACCAGGAAAGTTTTAACAAGTATAATGCAACTTATGCCACCCAATTTAACGAGCAATTGAAGGAACAAACTGGTGTCACCCTGATTGATCCCAATGATATTTTAGCTTTTGCTTATACCAAAGCTAAAATTAACCAGGGTTATCATTTTGAATTGCTGCCTATCAAGCGACAAGGGAGTAACTATCACGACCAGCAAATCAAAGGCAAGATTGCGAGTGCGAGTGCAATCCGTCAGGCAATCAGTGAAAAGGGCGATTATCGCCAAGTTGTTCCCCAGGTGATGGGAGATATATTGGCGGAAATAAAGGGCATTCCTTCATGGACAGACCTTTATCCTTTATTACGTAATCAGCTTATTCAAGCGCCTGTTTCAACCCTTCAGTCAACTTATCTAATGGCGGAAGGATTAGAATATCGGATGAAAGAAGCTGCCCAGCGGAGTCTTGACTTTAATTCGTTTATGAAATTCACCAAGACTAAACGGTATACTTATGCCCACTTATTGCGAGTTTGTTTATACACTATCTTGCAGATTACCCAAGAGGAAGTAGCTGAGCATAGTAAACATCCTTATCTTCATGTCTTGGCCTTTAATAAGCAAGGCCGTGAATACCTTCATGAGGTAAAAAAACAGCTTGATCTACCGCTGATTACAAAAGTCGACCAAGAAATGCGGGATCAATTGCTTAACCTTGATTACCGAGCAGGAAAACTATATCAGTTATTTACGCCGGCTGAACAAGATTTAAAGCACCCGCCGATAATTATTAATTAACGTCTTTGATAAAGTTTGGTAAAATATTCTAAGTAGATTTGGTTCCCTAAAAGGTTGTCAAGGAAAAAACATTGACAACGTATAAGGGGACTAGTATAATTGCACATGTTGCATTAGGAGGTTAGTACGTTGAAATGGTCGTTAGCTGAATTACATCGTTACCAAGATGAACCACTTCATATTCAAAGTACTTTTGATCTGAACGCATCATTAACGAAGCTGTTTCCAGATATTATTTTAGCTGTTCAACCAGTTAAAGTTGATGGTTACGTTACTTATGACGATGGTGATGCAACGATTAGCGCTCATGTTACAACGACGTTAACCGTTCCATCTAGTCGCTCGTTAACACCCGTTCAATTACCGCTCGATTTTACGTTCTCAGAGACGTATATCGATGATCGTTCACACTTTGCCCGCTATGAGGATGAAGATGAGGTTGTTTTCCTTATTAAAAAGGGTGATTCAATTGATTTTGATACTGCATTAGCGGAAAACATCGTTGAACAGGTACCGCTACGGGTTCTTTCTGCCGAAGAAAAGTCTGGCAAACCAATGCCAAATGGAAAAGGCTGGAGTGTTATCTCTGAAGATGACTACAAGGCCCAGCAGCAGAAAGATGACAAAGTTGATCCACGTCTCGCTAAGTTGCAAAACCTTTTTCCTGATCAGGATAACAAAAAATAGCGGACGGTTAAAAACCATTTGTGGATAATTCTAATTTCTTAGGAGGTGTCAAACATGGCTGTTCCAGCACGGAAGACTTCAAAGACTAAGAAGCGTATGCGTCGGGGTCACATCAAGTTAAATGTACCTGGCCTTACCCCTTGCCCAAACTGTGGTGAACTTCGCAAGTCCCACATGGTATGCCCAAGTTGTGGTTACTACGACGGCAAGCAAGTTGTTAACACTAACAACTAATTAATATAAAAGCTATCCTTTAGGCGCCGGACCTAGGATAGTTTTTTTATTTTAAAATTTTCTAAGAATTTACAAGTGAAAAATGATATAATCTAATTCCTTGATAAATCGAGATTTTTAGTATAGAGAATGCTAGGGTTTATTAAAAATTTGTGATAAAATTATTGTGTTTTATTAATACGTATAACAAGTAAAAGATTATTATAGTAGGTGAATTATTAATGAGTCGAATTTTAATTATTGAGGATGAGGAAAATTTAGCAAATTTTGTAGAACTTGAATTAAAGCATGAAGGGTACGATACAGATGTAGAACTTGATGGTCGTGCTGGATTAGAAGCAGCTTTAAATCAAGATTTTGATGTGATTTTGCTAGACTTGATGCTCCCAGAATTAAATGGGATTGAAGTTGCACGGCGGGTTCGTGAAATAAAAGATACACCAATTATTATCATGACCGCTCGTGATTCTGTTATTGACCGTGTCTCTGGTTTAGATCATGGGGCAGATGATTATATTGTTAAGCCATTTGCGATTGAAGAACTCCTTGCACGGGTGCGGGCGTTGTTGCGTCGAATCAGCATTGAAGATGGTAATAGTAAAGAACACCAAACAACGGTCAATTACAAGGATCTTACCATTGAAAAAGAGAATCGGGTCGTTCGTCGTGGTGATGAGGTAATTAACCTTACAAAGCGGGAATACGAGCTACTCTTGATCTTGATGGAAAATATCAATGTTGTTATGTCACGAAAAGACCTTTTGAGTAAGGTGTGGGGTTATGACTCCAAAGTTGAAACCAATGTTGTTGATGTTTATATTCGGTACTTACGGAATAAGATCGACCGGCCTGGTGAAAAGAGCTACATCCAAACGGTTCGTGGTACTGGGTATGTAATTCGCTCCTAGGAATGATCAATTATGAAGCAAAAAGATGAAAGACGGTTTGTTTCACTAAAAATTAAGTGGGCAGCTGGGACGGCATTAGGGTCATTAATCATCTTTTGTATCGTTGCCATGGCATTGTTTAGCGCATTTACGCAAAATTTATTTCATCAGGAAAGACAATTGTTGAATCAAGGGATGACCAATATTAGTACACAATTAGGTACTATTGATAAGCCCTTAACCAAAAAGAATGTTAGTCACCTTATTGATCCAGACAGAAACCGGTCAAATATTATTTCCGGAGAGGAATATAAACGACCGGTAATCAAGGAATTAAGTGATGGTCACTTGGTTATTAACATTTATAATCCTGATGGTAAGAATATTTTGAGTACGGGCCGCTATATTAAAAAGCCACAGTTTACGACTAACCGTAATATCCATATTGCTGCTGGTCCCAATCATGATGTGTTAGTTGGACAGATGCCAATCTATGGCCAGAATAATCGGCAGTTGATTGGGTACTTACAAGTTGAAAATAATCTCGATGCTTATATGCAAAGCTACCATCAGTTAGCATTGGTATGTGTCTTGGCGCTCTGCCTTGTTGTGATTGCGAGTGGCCTCTTGGGATACTTTCTGTCACTGTTTCTTCTCCGCCCATTGGATGGGATTCATGACACGGTTAAGGAGATTAGTGCAGATCCGACTAAAGATGTCCGGGTACCAACCACTAATCGTAATGATGAATTAGCAGAACTGATAACGATGTTTAATGAGATGCTTGATCGGATGCAGCGGTATATCGACCAGCAGTCGCAATTTGTCAGTGATGTTAGCCATGAACTGCGGACACCCGTTGCGATCATTCAAGGACACTTAGAGATGCTGCAACGTTGGGGCAAGGATGATCCGAAAGTGCTGGATGACTCAATTGAAGCAACGTTAATTGAGACCCGCCGGATGAAAAACCTGGTTCAAGAAATGCTTGATTTGAGCCGCGCAGAGCAAGTGGAGATTAACTTCCGCAATCAGCATACGATTGTTAATGATGTGGTTCACCAGGTCTACAATAACTTTAAGATGTTGTATCCGGATTTTACTTTCCGTTTGGACGACGATCTGAAAGAGCCAATCATGGTTGATATTTATCGCGATCATCTTGAACAGGTGCTTGTAATTTTATGTGATAATGCCGTCAAATATTCCACCGATGACCATAAAGAGATCCATATTATTCTTTCACGAGGGATGAATACTGTTGAAATTGGTATTCAGGACTTTGGTGAAGGGATCTCGCCAGAAAATGTAAAACGGGTCTTTGATCGTTTCTATCGAGTAGATAAGGCGCGTAGTCGTAAGAAGGGTGGTAATGGACTAGGCCTTTCAATTGCCAAGCGACTAATTGAAGGTTATCACGGTTCGATTACCCTAGAAAGTTCAGTGGGTGCTGGATCATTGTTTAGAATCATTTTACCGATTATTGAAGATCCAGAGACAAAAAAATAAATATTTAAGATGTGAGAATAGAAGCAAGATGAGAAACTTTTGCTCCTATTCTCACTTTTTTATTACAAAACATTTTTATTCAATTGTTTTCCAAATGGCCGACAAAATAAGCGATGTTTTCAACCAAGGGCGGTATAATGAAAACGGATACTAAAATATGAGGATTTTTATTGAGGAGTTGAATAGGAGTGGCTGCGAAAGAGCAGAAAAAATTAATCACAACGCCAACACTGGTGTTAATGATTATTTCGACAATATATGGGTTTGGTAATGTTTCAATAGCTTATGATCAAATGGCATATGCGGGGATGTTTTGGTATATCCTTGCTGGAGTTTGTTTCTTCTTCCCTTGTTGTTTGATGATGGCTGAATATGGCTCGGCGTTTAAGGATGCCCAAGGGGGTATTTATTCATGGTTAGCTGGTTCGATCGGGGAACGGCTGGCCTTTATTGGAACCTTTATTTGGTTAGCGAGTTGGGTTCTGTGGCTAGTATCAAGTGCATCTCGGCTTTGGATAACATTGTCGGCACTATTATTTGGTCATGATACTACCCAACAATGGCACTTTTGGATTTTTAATTCTAATCAGTTAATTGGTATCTTGGCGATTCTCTTCGTTTTACTGGTGACTTTGCTAAGTTCACAGGGAATTAATGGGATTACGAAAATCAGCTCGTTTGGTGGAGCGTTTATGATTGGAATGAATGCAATTTTTATTATTGCAAGTTTAGTGACGATTATTGCTAACAAGGGGGTTACTGCCCAGCCTATTCATGGTATTAGCAGTTTTATCGAATCGCCTAATCCTGCTTTTAAGACGCCAATTGCGATTATCTCATTCGTTGTTTACGCAATTTTTGCATATGGTGGAATGGAAAATCTTGGTGGAGTTACTGATAGTATGAAAAATCCGGCGAAGACATTTCCAAGAGGTTTAGTTATTGGTTCGCTCTTAACGATTGGCAGTTATGTGCTAATGATTTTAATGACGGGCTTTAGCGTTAATTACAATCATGTTATTGCAAAATCAAGCGTTAACTTGGGTAATGTTACTTATGTTGTCTTTAACCAATTAGGATACCAACTAGGTGTTTCGCTAGGGTTAAGTCATGCTACTAATATTTTTCTTGGTGTTCTCTTTACGCGAATGATTGCGTTAGCTGGGCTGATGGGGATGTTAGGAGCAATGTTCCTGCTAGTGTACTCCCCGATTAAGTCCTTTATCATGGGAGCCAATCCTGAGTTATGGCCTAAAAAAATTGTGACTCTGAACAAACATGGGATGCCGGCATATGCAATGTGGATTCAAGCAATTTTTGTTTCGTGTATTATTTTCTTAGTTGCATTTGGGGGTTCAGCAGCTGCTAGTTTTTACCAAATCTTGACAGATATGGTTAATGTTTCAACCTGTGCTCCTTATATCTTTCTTGTTGGTGCATTTCCGTTCTTTCAAAAGAAGGATATTCCACATGATTTTGTGGTATTTAAGAACCATTTTTGGACAAATGTATTAGTTATCTTTGTTGAAATAATTGTTTGCCTAGGAATCATCTTTACGTGTATCCAACCGATTATTGAGCATGATTTTCAAACTGCATTCTGGACAGCATTTGGTCCGGTTTTCTTTGGAATTGTTGCTTGGATTTTCTACAATCACGCATCAAAGAAAATTACAAAGTAGATAAAAGAGACTATTGAAAAAATCAAAAATTTTTTCAATAGTCTCTTTATTCATGTGAACCTTAACGAGAAGATTATTTTCCACTTACTCTTTATTCAATTTTTTAAGTCGCTGGTAAATGATAATTCCACCGATGCAAGTAATAACAAATTCAGTAAAAGGAACTGCTGCCCAGACCCCGTTGATTCCGGCAACTTTTGCCAGAATAAAGATCGCGGGGAGAAGGATAATATAACCACGAAGAATCGATAAAGAAAATGATGTTCGCGCTGATCCGATTGCTGTTAAGAAAAGGATGAACAATAGGTTTAACGCACTGAAGAATACACTTGTAAAGTAAATCGGAAGACCAACACTAGCATAGGCGAGGAGTTGGCCAGAATGAGAAGTATTAAAAACTTCAATAATGGGATGCTTAAAGGTGATTAGGATAATAAAGCTGATTGTTGCTAGAAAGAGGGTAATGATCATCCCATTTTTTAACGTCATCGATACATTCTTGTATTCGTGTTTACCAAATTCCCGACTAGCAAGTGGTTGAACGCCGAGCGCTACCCCATTAGCAATTGCTAGTACAACGATGGCAATGTTGGAAATAACGCCATATGCGGCAACGGCATAGTTATTAGCCAGCTGCAATAAAACATGGTTAAAGAAATAAATACTAACACCAGTACTTAATTCGTTTAATGCTGAAGCAACCCCTAAGCGTGCCGAACGCCAAATGTTCCTTAGGTGAGGGACAACCCAGTGCCATTCTAATTGTCGGCCGACAAACTTCCGATGAAAACTTAAAACCACCAAGCTAATTGCTGGCGAAAATAATACTGCCAATGCTGCTCCTTCTAATTTAAGACCCATTCCGAAAATAAAGAACCAGTCGATGAGGATAACAGATAATGTTTCGGTTAAGGTGGCCTTCATGGTTAACGTGGGATTGCCATCGTTACGAATGAAATTAATGGCAATGTAATTAACCATATAGAGAGGTCCGCTCCATGAAATTATTCGTAAATAAACGATTGCCATCTGACGAGTTGCATCATCTGCCCCAAGAAAATCAACTACTGGAGTCGCAAAAATGTTTAACAGGATTGCTAGGATAAACCCAAAAGTAAAAGCAAAAATCATCAGTTGACTAAATAATGATTTTATTCTCTCAGGATGCATAACCTTATTTAACGAAAAGATTGTGGCACCACCGACTCCCAGTAATAGCCCAGTTCCATTAAAAACGTTGAATAGGGGGAGCACCAGGTTAAGCGTAGTTAAGCCTAAAGCCCCGGCCGCGATTGAAATAAAAAGGGTGTCAATAATAACATACATTGACATCCCGAGAGTGGCGACAACATTACGAACAACATAATGCCGTACTTCTTTGGTAATTGACATTGGTGAATCCATATTAAAACCTCCACAAAACTTGCTCCCATCCTCCCAGTTGGACGCCTGTTTGAGAAGCATAACTTAATTTGTTGCAGAACCCGGCGATTCTACTTTCCTTATTTCATTTATTGATATTTTAGCAAATATTCTCATTGCTTATATTATAATTCCATTACAATGGTCAATTTCATGTTGAACAATCTCAGCAGCAAAATCTGTAAGTTCTAATGTTTGCGTTTGCCAGCTCTGATTGCGAAATTTAACGGTAATTTGCTTATACCGTTTAGTAGGACGCGTTCCGCTTAATGAAAGGCATCCTTCTGCAGTTTGATAAGGTTGACTTTTAGCGACGATTTGTGGATTGAACATTACGACATTAAAGGGCCCGATTCGCGCAATAATTGCATTCTTATTTACGCCAATCATATTGGCAGCCATTCCAACACATTCAGCTTGGTGAGCATTAAGCGTATCGCTAAGATCGGTTGCAAGGGGCAAATCAGCTTTAGTAGTGAGGGTTGCTTTTTTTGCAAGTAACTGTTGGTCTTTAATAATTGGTTTGATCATGTGTCTTCCTCCGAAAAAACAAAGCTGAGAAAAAACTTTTGCTTTCTCCCAGCTTTTTGATAATTATTTTTTATGATGTTGTTGTTTACCAGCATTACGTTGACGATTACGGTTTGCTTGATCGCTTGGCTTGGCATCGCCTTTACGTAATTGGTCAATTGCATCAGTCGGTTTAGTTGAAGAACTAGGGGTGTTAATTACTGGTGCTTTAGGCATTTTAATTGGATTCTTCTTGCTTTCTTCTTCAATTTGGCGACGAATCCGCGGACGGTAAGCATTGACCATCAAAGTTTGTAAGATGGCAAATAGTCCACCGATGAAGAAGTAAAGGCCTAGTCCGGCAGAAGAAGTGATGGAAATGAAGAAGGTCATGAAAGGACTCATCCAAATAGCAGCCTTCATTTGCTTCTTCTGGGCTTCAGGAACACCAACAAGCCCAAGATAACTCTGGGCAGCATAGGCGATAAAAGATAAGACTGCTAAGATAATGCTTGGCTTACCAAGTGGAATCCCAAAGAAAGTTGCGTGGTAAAGGTCTGGCGAATAACGGATAGCAGCATATAAGGCGGCGAAAATTGGCAGCTGAATTAACAATGGTAGACAGCCGATTCCGCCAGTTAAGCTAATATTGTTATCCCGGTAAAGAGCCATCATTTGTTGACTAACGGCCGCCTGTTCTTCAGGAGTCTTGGCCGCTTTTTGTTTTTCTGTTAGCTCTTTAATCAGTGGTTGAACCTTGGACATCTTTTCTTGCATAATGGTTGATTTTTTCATTTGAGAGAACATTACTGGTAAAAGAATTGTTCGCACAACTACCACAATGACAATAATTGCCCAACCGTAGTTATTGCCCATGTGGCTGGCTAACCATTCCATCAAGTGCTGCATTGGTTTAGCCATATAATCATAGACAAACCCGTATGGTCGACCGCTCTTAGTAGTCCGTACACATCCGCTAAGAAGCAGTAGGAGGGTAAAGAGACCCCCAGCGATCGTTATTCGTTTTCGTTTCATATTAATGAATCAAACTCCCTTATTTCTTTGTATATTAATTACGTTAATAGTACGTATTTTACTCTATTCAGGAATTGAATTCTACCGCTAATCGCGAACTAATGCGTGATTTGAAATGAATGATGGTAGTTTTGCAGGCTTCCCTCGACGATTTTAACCTTATTAATTCGAGCATAAGGAGTGGGTCCAGCTTTAATTTTAGAGATTAATTGCTTAACGATCTCAATGGGACCCTGCAGTTCGCAATAAACGCTCCCATCGTTCTTATTCATAACGATCCCCTCAATTCCAGCCTGCTGTGCCAACTGATAGACGCTCCAGCGGAAACCAACTCCTTGAACGCGTCCAGTAATGGTAAGGTGGTAATTAATCATAATTAAAACTCCTCGTATTCTATAAATATATCCTTACGGATTTTGCTACATTACAACTTGTTTTCTGGTCACCGCATGATAACCTCTAATTATCATTGGCTTTGGTCAACTGGTATAGGTTAATACCTCCTGTAGTTTTTAACTACTTATGAAGTCTGCCGCCCAGCCAATCTACTGATTTTCGAACTCACATGCTGTATCGATTAGATAGTTTACTAATTCAGAGTAGGATTAGGTGCAGCTTTAACTCTCTAACCAATGAATACTGATACTTGCGAGGATGTTTTTAGTGATTGTAATTAGGGGCTATCATGCAGTGATCAGATTAAGACCAGTAAATTTTAATGAAAGGAGGCCATTCCAATGAAACTTTTTGTCGGTATTGACGTTAGCTCAAAAGATTTAGTAACTTCAATGATTTCTGAAGAAACAACTGAAGTTGTTTTCCATGGTAACTTTGTTAATGATTTGAAAGGCGCAACAGAATTAAAAAACATGATTATCGATACGGCGAATTCAAATCATCTCGACCAAGTTGTGATTGGCATGGAAGCCACTTCCATTTACAGCTTTCACCCAGCAATGTTTTTCCAAGAAGACTCGGACCTTAAAAAGTTCAATACACAATCCGTGGTTATCGATCCTAAGAAAACTAAGCGCTATCATGATGTCTTCGCTGAAGATAAAAATGATCAAATCGACGCTTTTTACATTGCTGACTTCCTACGTGTTGGACGCTATTCAGTAGGGATTGTTCGTCAAGAGAACTACATTGCCCTGCAACGCTTAACGCGTTCCCGATATGAGCTTGTTCAAAGCTTAGCTCGGGCTAAGCAACACTTTATTGAGAACCTATACTACAAGCTCAATAAATTAGTAATTTCTGATGAACTGAATACTTCTATCTTTGGTTCAACGATGATGAGTCTGCTAACTGAAGATATGACTACTGATGACTTACTTAATCTTTCGATTACTGATTTAGCCGATTATCTGAATGAACACGGCCGGGGTCGCTTCGCGAACCCTGAAGCCTTGGCGAAAATAATTCAAAAGGCAGTTCGTGCTTCTTATCGTTTAGACAAAGTAATTGCTAATTCAGTTGATACAGTTCTCTCCGTTTATGCCGAGGAAATTAAAGCTTTTCAGAAGATGATTAAAGACCTCGACAAAGCAATTGAGAAAGTAGTTCAAGTAACTGATGAAGAACAGATTTTGCGCTCCATTCCCGGAATTGGACCAGTATACGCTGCTGGTATTTTAGCTGAAATTGGTCAAATCGAACGATTTGATAATGAAGCTAAATTGGCTAAATATGCTGGGCTTTCCTGGCGAGAAAAGCAGTCCGGAGCTTACGCTAGTGATAATACTCCGCTCAAGAGAACTGGTAATGCTTATCTTAGATACTATTTGGTTGAAGCTGCCAACAGAGTTAGAATCCAAGATCCAGTTTTTGGTGAATATTATCGGCGTAAATATCAAGAAGTAAAGCATACCCCATCAAAACGCGCTCTCGTCCTTACCGCACGTAAACTTATTAGGGTGATTTTCTTCCTACTCAAAAATCATCAAATCTATCAGGAAAAGAGGTAATTGGTATAGGAAGATAAACTGATTCTCGACGCTTAGCTTTTAAAACACCTTGGGATCAAGGCTTATTTAAGTGCGTCAAAAATCTGGTCAAAACAAGTTTGTCAGTGATAATTTTATCTTGACTTATTACCACATGACT
>NZ_JAJGVH010000081.1:0-64000 GCF_020785355.1 Limosilactobacillus reuteri
AGTGAAAGCTTAAGCAACTCCGTTTCAATGAGTGAGAGTTTAAGTAACTCCGTTTCAATGAGCGAAAGCTTAAGTAACTCAGTCTCAATGAGCGAGAGCTTAAGCAACTCCGTTTCAATGAGTGAGAGTTTAAGTAACTCAGTCTCGATGAGTGAGAGTTTGAGTAACTCCGTCTCAATGAGCGAAAGTCTCAGCAACTCGGTATCGATGAGCGAGAGCTTAAGCAACTCGGTATCAATGAGCGAGAGCATGAGTAACTCGGTATCAATGAGTGAAAGCTTAAGTAATTCAGTATCGATGAGCGAGAGCTTAAGCAACTCCGTCTCAATGAGTGAAAGCTTAAGCAACTCCGTTTCAATGAGTGAGAGTTTAAGTAACTCAGTCTCAATGAGCGAAAGCATGAGTAACTCAGTCTCGATGAGTGAAAGTTTGAGTAACTCAGTAAGCATGAGCGAAAGTCTCAGCAACTCGGTATCGATGAGCGAAAGCTTGAGTAACTCAGTCTCAATGAGCGAAAGCATGAGTAACTCGGTATCAATGAGTGAAAGCTTAAGCAACTCCGTATCGATGAGTGAAAGTATGAGCAACTCAGTCTCAATGAGCGAGAGCTTAAGCAACTCCGTCTCAATGAGTGAAAGCTTAAGCAACTCCGTTTCAATGAGTGAGAGTTTAAGTAACTCAGTCTCGATGAGTGAGAGTATGAGTAACTCAGTCTCAATGAGCGAAAGTTTCAGCAACTCGGTATCGATGAGCGAGAGCTTAAGCAACTCCGTTTCAATGAGTGAAAGCTTAAGCAACTCCGTATCGATGAGTGAAAGTATGAGCAACTCGGTATCAATGAGTGAGAGTATGAGTAACTCAGTCTCAATGAGTGAGAGTCTCAGCAACTCGGTAAGCATGAGCGAAAGCTTAAGTAATTCAGTATCGATGAGCGAGAGCTTAAGCAACTCCGTCTCAATGAGTGAGAGTTTGAGTAACTCAGTCTCAATGAGCGAGAGCTTGAGTAACTCAGTAAGCATGAGTGAAAGCTTAAGCAACTCCGTTTCAATGAGTGAAAGCATGAGTAACTCGGTATCAATGAGCGAAAGCTTAAGCAACTCCGTTTCAATGAGTGAGAGTTTGAGTAACTCGGTATCAATGAGTGAAAGCATGAGTAACTCGGTCTCAATGAGCGAGAGCTTAAGCAACTCCGTTTCAATGAGCGAAAGCTTAAGCAACTCCGTTTCAATGAGTGAGAGTTTAAGTAACTCAGTCTCAATGAGCGAGAGCTTGAGTAACTCAGTAAGCATGAGTGAAAGCTTAAGCAACTCCGTTTCAATGAGCGAAAGCTTAAGTAACTCAGTCTCAATGAGCGAGAGCTTAAGTAACTCCGTCTCAATGAGTGAGAGCTTAAGCAACTCCGTATCGATGAGTGAAAGTATGAGTAACTCGGTATCGATGAGTGAGAGTCTCAGCAACTCGGTATCAATGAGCGAAAGTTTAAGTAACTCGGTATCGATGAGCGAGAGCTTATCTAACTCCGTCTCAATGAGTGAGAGCTTAAGCAACTCCGTCTCAATGAGTGAAAGTATGAGTAACTCAGTCTCAATGAGCGAGAGCATGAGTAACTCGGTATCAGTGAGTGAAAGCTTAAGCAACTCGGTATCAATGAGCGAGAGCATGAGTAACTCGGTATCAATGAGTGAGAGCTTAAGTAACTCGGTATCGATGAGCGAGAGCTTGAGTAACTCCGTCTCAATGAGCGAAAGCCTCAGCAACTCGGTATCAATGAGTGAAAGTTTAAGCAACTCGGTATCAATGAGTGAAAGTATGAGTAACTCGGTATCGATGAGTGAAAGTTTGAGTAACTCCGTTTCAATGAGTGAGAGCATAAGTAACTCGGTATCAATGAGCGAAAGCTTAAGCAACTCGGTATCAATGAGTGAAAGCTTAAGCAATTCAGTCTCGATGAGTGAGAGTTTAAGTAACTCAGTATCGATGAGCGAAAGTTTAAGTAACTCGGTATCGATGAGCGAGAGCTTATCTAACTCAGTATCAATGAGTGAAAGTCTTAGCAATTCGGCCTCAACCTCACTCAGTCAAAGCACCTCCGCCTCATTAAGCACCAGTGAATCAGTTTCCGCTTCAATCAGTGGTTCAACTAGTGATTCGGCAGTAAACCCACACCCAGATAACCCGTCTGAGTCAATTAGCGATTCAGTATCAATGTCGATTAGTACGAGTGAATCGATTTCAGTAAGCTCAAGCACATCTGCTTCGACGAGTGCTAGTCTTTCACCTTCAACAAGTGGAAGCACCTCAATTAATCCTAGTGAAAGTACTTCAACTTCAATTAGTAATTCTTCATCGATAAATGGATCAGAATCTACTAGCGGTAGTCAATCGCCAGTAACGCCACTCCCAGATAACAGTGGCTCTGGTTCAATGTCGACGAATGGGTCTGGAAACGGCTCAGCTTCATTGAGTTTGAGTATTACTAATAGTACAAATGCTTCCGGCCTTGAAAATACAAATACATCTATTGCTGATAAACACACAACTGTTGACTTAACTGCCCAAAATTCAGTTGAAAACAGTAATGTAAATAAGGCCAGTCAGCAAAACAAGAAGCTTCCACAAACCGGTAATGCCAGTCAAACAACGGCTGAATTGCTTGGCCTGATGTCATTAGAAGCAGTCTTACTCTTGTTAATGGCGAAAAAGAAAAAGCACAACGAAGATAAATAATTAGGTGCATAAGAAAAGCAGCCCCTAAGCTGGAAATTCCAACTTAGGAGCTGCTTCTTTTTTGTCTTACAGGTTCTCGTCCGTATTAAAGTTTAATTCACAATAATCAGTCATCTTTGTAATTAGCTCAAGGCTTAATTTCTTATATGCGTTCAATGTATCGGTGGCATAGCCGTCACTTTGCCGCGTTAAGAAGGTTGCTCGTGCTTCTCCTTTGAGACTCGGGAGGCGACGATCAGTTTCGGCAATCATCTTAATGGCCGCGGCGTTTCGTTCCTTTTGTACGTCCCGTAATAATGGAAGAAAATCGTGCAGGTGGCTGTCAACTAGCACACTGGCATGCTTGAAAATCCAGTAAGCAGAGTTGAGCTGGGCCGGCAGCTTCCCACGCTTGTAAGGGGCTGGCGTATCAGTAATGCCGTTGAAGAATGGCACATAGGTACTTTCAGCAGCGACCCCCATTGCTAACCAGTGAATGTTAGCACCGGGCCGCCGGTTCATCTGTAAAATATGTGACTCTTGGGTCTTAGCTAAACTGATTGGCCGGTACTTATGGGCGTGTTCACCGTGACCAAGGGGATCGAATTCGGTTCCCTCATAGTGGTTACTGAGATAGTTCTGGGCATCAAAAATCGATAACTTATGATCCGGCTTCATGATAAATGGTAATTCAGTTGATTCTGGGGTCTCCTCCGTTGCTTGCCGGGGACTAAACATTTGGTGACCAGCCCATACCCGCGGTTCAGAGTAAATTGCGTCTGACCGATCAGCTGTCCCAAAGATTTTGCGGAAATTGAAGGTGGATGGATCAGGATTTAAGTCATGCTTTTCCACAAACTCTTGAATCCCTGGGTGAAACATGAAATTATTCGGATCATTAAAGTCAATTTCTTGAATTGCCAGTTGGTTGGCAACCACCGCGTATGAATCATCCGGAATTCGTTGTGCAACCCAGTAGTGACCTGCACCGGTTTCGAAGTACCAAGCTTCATCATTATCAGCAAAAAGTACCCCGTTTGTTTCGCCGGTCCCGTACTTCGCGATCAAATTCCCGAGGCGTTGGACCCCTTCACGTGCCGTCTTAACATAAGGTAAAACCACGGTAATCATTGCCTCTTCGTTTAGACCATTTTCAACTAGTGGATCATAGCCCAAAACGAGAGGATTAGAATAAGCACTTTCAGTCGCACTCATTGCTACATCATACTCATTAATCCCGTCTTCTTCAAACAGCCCGTCTTTATCTGTCCATTCCGGAGTTGCCGTATACTGAGCGCTTTCTTCTGGCAAGTCGAGCTCTAAACGGGTATCCTTAGAGATGAAGTGGCTGGGCATCTCCCCACGGCGGTGAACAACCATATGCTTGGGCCAGGCAGCTTTGGCATCTTCATTTCGACCGATCATGATTGTGCCGTCGATGCTGGCCCCTTTACCAATTAAAATACTTGTACATGCAGTTAATTTATTCCCCATAGATAATACATTCTCCTTTTGCGTATTGTATTAATTGTACCGCGAACCGTGATTTAAGTCGATTTAGTTGGAATATTTTAATTTCAAGTTAAGGAGTATATAATATTGCTGTATAAAATAGGAAAGGAGAGGATAATATGCAACAATTATCACTGTTAATTGTTATGTTAGCGGCGTTAATTATTCCTATTATTATGGCACGGTTTAAGGTTTCCTCGATTCCGACGGCGATTGCGGAAATCTTAACCGGTATTATTCTCGGAAAAAGTTTTTTTAATATCGTTAATCCCAATTGGACATTGAATTTCTTGTCATCGTTGGGAGTTATTATGTTGATGTTTTTGTCGGGGATGGAGATTAATTTTGATCTTTTTCGTAAGACCCCCGGGAAAAAACGGGATAGTAAATCGCCAGTAATTATGGCTTCACAGGCGTTTGGCCTCATTGTTGTTTCTTCATTTGTGATTGCTTTAATTATTAGCCGTTTGCACTTATTTAGCGATATTTTGTTAGCGACAATTATTTTTTCAACCGTCGCCCTCGGAGTTGTTATCGCAACGTTAAAGGAAAAGGATATTTTACAAAAGCCAGTGGGGCAGACCCTGCTACTGACGGCGGTATTAGGGGAAGTGGTCCCGATGCTTGCATTGACCTTCTATGCATCCATTAATGGGGGCAATGCCAAGCGCTTGGGCTTAATTGTCTTCCTTTTCTTGGCAGCCTTTTTCCTCTTGAGGCGGTTCAAGCAACCGTTTATTTGGTTTAATAAAATTTCCAAATCAACCACTCAACTTGATATTCGGTTAGCTTTCTTCTTGATCTTCGCCTTAGTAACAATCGCCGAAACGGTGGGAGCGGAAAATATCCTGGGAGCCTTCCTAGCCGGGATGGTCATGAAACTGCTTGAACCAAGTGAAGCCACTGAAGACCGGTTAAACTCAATTGGTTATGGTTTTCTGATTCCGTTCTTCTTTATCATGACGGGTGACCGCCTTGACTTAAAGAATTTATTTGCTAACCACCAAGCGCTAGCCCTGATTCCGATTTTGGTCATCGGCTTTTTGCTTGCTAAATTGCCAACCATGTTCATTTATCGGCGACGTTTTAAGCCTCGCAATTCATTTGCCGGCAGCTTTTTAGTAGCGACAACGATTACCTTGGTATTACCAACCTTGCAAGTTGCACGGAATTTGCATGCAATTACTAGTGCGCAATCCGATGCCTTTACATTGGCCGCCGTAATTGTCTGTATCATTGCGCCAATCGTCTTCAATTCAATGTATAAGCTTGAAAAATCTGATTTGATCAAGCAAAAGGTTAATTTTATCGGAGCCAATACCTTAACTGTTCCGATTTCCCAACAATTATATAAGAACTGGTATGACGTGCGGATGGTTACGGATAATGAAAATAACTTCAAGACCTATAATAGTCAGGTGAAGCATTTAGAGTATCTGCCTAAGCTTGACGCGGAGGCCCTTGAGCAAGGGGGATACTTTGATTGTGATATTGTTGTTGTTGGGTTCTTAAATGATCATAAATCAGCGCGTCTAGCTCAGATCGCCAAAGAACATGGGGTAAAACGGGTTATTGCCAGCCAAAATAATCCGCGGCTGGATCCGAAAGATATTAGTGCGCTTCGTGAAAAAGGGATTGAAATCTTTAATAGCTTCAATGTCCAAAGCAGTGTTCTGCGTGCCTTGATTGAATCACCATTGATCTTGCAGATGCTGACCGATACCGAAGCCGGACTATATGAAGCAACCGTCCTTAATTCACGTTATACAGGGCGCGAACTGCATACATTGCCATTTGTTAATAACATTACGATTAGTCGGATCTTCCGGAAACGCAAGCCGATCGACCCGCATGGTGATACGATTATCGAGTATGGTGATCATATCCTCTTTACTGGAGACCGGAAAGCAGCCGAAGAGGTTCGTGAAGCCTTGCGCGGCGTTAATTAAAATATTTTTCGTTAATGTAATTGCCGTAAAAGCGCTATTATGGTAAGATTTTAAATGAATTTAGAAGGAGGCACGGATTATGCCATTAGTTCATATTGACTTAATTGAAGGCCGGACCGATGAGCAGTTAAAGGCTCTCGTAAAGGATGTTACAGCAGCAATTTCAAAGAATGCCAATGTTCCTGCCGAACGGGTGCATATCGTGTTGAATGAGATGCGCAAAGACCGCTATAGTGTAGCTGGTAAGATGGTCAGCGACAAGTAACAACAAGAGAGTCATCGGGGAGGCAGTTCAGTCTTTGCACGGTGGCTTTTTTGTATGATCCAAAATCCATCAAGTTTCTTCTTATTATATAGGTAGAAACTGCTCGCAATTAGCAGCGAAAGGATGAATATAATTGAGTGAACAACAATATATCATGGCGATTGACCAGGGAACGACGAGCTCACGGGCGATTATCTTTGACCATGACGGAAACAAGGTCGCAATCAGCCAGCAGGAATTTCCCCAATACTTCCCGCAACCAGGGTGGGTCGAACATGATCCTCTGGAGATTTGGGATAGTGTCCAGTCGGTGATTTCAAACGTAATGATTAAGTCCCAGATCAAACCCTATAAGATTGCGGCGATTGGGATTACTAACCAACGGGAAACGACGGTTATTTGGGATCGCCATACCGGGAAGCCGATTTATAACGCAATTGTCTGGCAATCAAAGCAAACGAGCGATATTGCTGAACAATTGATTAAAGATGGTTATAAGGATATGATCCACAAGAAGACCGGCTTAGTGATTGATTCATATTTTGCGGCCACTAAGATCAAGTGGATCCTTGACCATGTCCCTGGCGCCCGGGAAAAAGCGGCGAAGGGAGACTTGATGTTCGGGACCATCGATACCTGGTTGCTATGGAACTTATCGGGACGCCGGGTCCATGCAACAGACGTGACTAATGCCAGCCGGACGATGCTTTTCAATATTCATACCCTCGACTGGGATCAAGATATCCTCGACTTGCTTGAGATTCCGCAGTCGCTTCTGCCAGAAGTAAAGCCAAGTTCAGCCATTTACGGTTATACTGGCGATTACCACTTCTATGGGGTGCAGATTCCAATTGCCGGGATTGCGGGTGACCAACAAGCGGCCCTCTTTGGTCAAGCAGCCTATGATAAAGGTTCAATCAAGAATACTTATGGGACGGGAGCCTTCATCGTTATGAATACGGGGCTGGAACCCACGCTTTCGGATAATGGCTTGTTGACAACGATTGCGTACGGCCTGGACGGGCAAACCCATTACGCGCTTGAAGGAAGTATTTTCGTGGCCGGTTCAGCCGTTCAATGGCTGCGGGATGGCCTCAAGATGTTTAAGAAAGCCAGCGAGTCCGAACAAATGGCTGTCGATGCCAAGACAACTGGTGGCGTTTATGTCGTTCCCGCCTTTACGGGATTGGGAGCACCGTACTGGGATCAAGAAGTGCGGGGCGCAATGTTTGGTCTTACCCGGGGAACTGAACGGGGACACATCATTCGTGCAACCTTAGAAGCAATCGCCTACCAGACCAAAGATGTTGTCGATACGATGGTCAAGGACACCCAATTACCACTAACAGCCCTAACGGTTAATGGGGGAGCATCACGGAACAACTTCATGATGCAGTTCCAGGCCGATATCTTACAAACGCCAATCAAGCGGGCAGCAATGGAAGAAACGACCGCCCTTGGAGCAGCCTTCCTCGCTGGATTGGCCGTTGATTTCTGGGAAGATCAGGATGAGTTACGGCAGCTATCACGGATTGGCGACCAGTTTGATCCGCAGATGAATCCGCAAAAGGCAGCTGATTTGTATCGGGGATGGCAACGCGCCATTGCAGCTGCACAGTTTTATGGGAGAAATTAACTAAAAACACCGATCACCATTCAACAAACTAATATAAAAGGAAAATGAGAGAAATGAAAATGAAAACACCGGCTCAGATGACTGATGATTTGGCACGCTTTATTAAGGAAACCCGAGAAGACACGGCTTTCCCTCATGAATCACTCTATGTTGATTTGTTAGAACAATGGAAAGTTTTAAGTCGTTATCAGTTAGAATACGCTGATAAGGAAAGCAAACGCCTTTATAATGCCTACTGGAACTCCATGGCACGGTGGTATGAGGTTTTTAATAACGAACGAAACCACTTATTAGAGCCAACCGCTGTGCCAAGTGAAGATTTAATGGACTTCTATGCTGGTTTGATTGAAGACCTCATGGATCACGTCCTTGATTTGGTACCACCATCGCCCCATTCGACGATTATTAAATTAACTGACTTCCGGGTCTTATTGAGTAATGAGTTACAAAAGATCACCCAACTCGACCTCGGAATTCAAGGCCCTATCGACTTTGCAATGATCATGGATTATTGGAAGATGTTGGGGGAAAGCTTTGATCGGGAAAGTATCAAGTAAGAGAATAGAAAGGGAGCGAGACAGAAGTCACTTGTGACTTCGTTTTCGAGCCCCCGCAAGCAACAATAGGCCTCCAACGTTCGGTTTTACCGGGCGTTGGAGGCCATTGTTGTACTGCGCTATTTGTCTTTTATGAAAGTAACTTGGTTTAAGTCACAGACCCTTTCTATTCTATCCACTTTTGCAAGTAGTCAATCAATACCTTTGCGTCCTCTTTTGTCAGTGCAAAAGTATTATCATGGCTGATATTATCAAAATCAATATTTGACACCAGCATTTGCAGTTCTGACTCATCAGCGTTCTGATAAATGCTAAGCTCATTAGCGCACTCATCATCACGATCTTCGCCATCATATTTAATATGGAGCCACTTAGCTTGATGGTCGATTTCATGTTTTTCCACATTCTCACCTCAAAACTCTCCTTTCATTTTAGCACGAAGCTGGTGGGCACGAGTAATTACTCCTCGTCGCCATTGCGAAACGGCTGCCCGACTGACCCGGTATTCATCCGCAATCTGCCGGTCACTCAAATGGTGGTTGAGTTTGGCAATCAAATACCGTTGTTGAACGCGGGGACAGTGGTGGTAGAGGTAGTTAAGAAAGTCGCTATTTTCTAGATGAGCAAATGGCGCGGTCGCTGAATGATCAACCATTGTCTCATCGTAGTCATGATCATCTTCTTCGTTGTTAAGGGTGTAATTAAAGAGGAAGCCTTCAAGTTGCTGCCGCCGTAACCGGTCCAGTAAACGCCACCGCATCCGTTGGTAAGCAAAGCACATCAAGTCCCGTTCGTTTTCGACTTCATCTTTCTCCTGCAAGAAATCAGCGTAGGCCTGGGCAAAGATAATCGAAGCATCTTGGACAAAATCATCGTAGTCGTCCCGGCGCGGTGAGATCCCGAGGCTCTTTAATACCCCATGAACAATCGTGATCCGCTTATCGCTCATCAGAAAAGTTAAACCGTCAGAAATTTTTTTATAATTCATTATTGAGAACATCCTTTGAAAATATTCTCAAGAGCTCTTGAGTACCGTTAACTTACCAAAAAATCTACCGTCTTAGCGAACGATAAAATAGGGCGAAAGTATCCTAAAAAGACGTTGACAGGGAAAATTTATCCCAGTATCTTAATATTCAAATTAAAAGTGAATCGTTTTACAGCGAATTTGCACTTTTTTAAGATTTGCTTGGAGGAGATAATTGTGGTACGTAAAACCATTGATATGAGCATGCTGGATAAATTAAAAATTGATGGGGAGGTGGCAAACTATCTGGTTCAGTGGGATAACACCTTACTGTTAACGGCTTACGATCAAAATCGAACGTTTGTCTTAACTGCCGACGGGGAACAGCTGCTTATTCGGGAACGGTTGAAAGATGTCCTTAGTCGCTTTGCACAGACGAATCTAATTTATGAGTATGAAATGGAAGTGCATTTTGCTAAGGTTGGCTGTCAAACACGGGGGTATGTTGCTGGTCACCATCGCCTAGTGCCAACCTGTGGATCATCAAATGAGCAGGTTATTTATTACATGGTTCATTTAATGGAAGATGCTAGTGAGTTAGAAAGTGATAAGAGGGTAGAAATGATTATGAATGGCCGAGCGGGAGATAAATACCACGTCCAAATTGCTACTTCTGAGCGCACTTTTCGACGAATTGTAAGTGCTGCTGATGAAGTTGCTAATGACCAGCTTTCCCTCTTTGAATACTGGATGCATCGCCTTGGAAAGGTGAAAAGAGAGATCTTTGAACGAACCTACTTTGGTGATTATTGCGTTTATACGAAACTTCGGAAACTGGCACTTGATCTCTTTATCCGCACAGTTTTGCATATCTTGAACAAGGCTCATAAGAAGGTATATGGCGAAGAAACACCCGCTGAACTTGTTAGAGAAGTAAAACGGGTGATAAATAAGTTCTGAGAGAAAAAGCAGCACAAAAATGCACAATAATTAAACATTAGTCCATTAGCTTGTTATAATAGGTGGTGAAGAGGAGTAGCTTAAGTAATAGAATGGAGCATTTTTATGACTGAAAAGAAAGATGAGTGTGGCGTAAAATACACACTAGATGTTTTAGAAGATCGATGGCAACCACGGATTATCTTTTGGTTAGGCTTTCGGCCATTTGCCATTGAGGAATTACATCAATTGCTACCAGATTTAACAGATGTTGCTCTTAAAGAAGAAATAACATCCTTGCAGAACTTGCGAATTGTTAATCCAGTTGTTGATGAAGAAAACAAGTATTCATTGACCGATGATGGTAATGACTTGCGTAACATGGTCCTAACCATGAGCGTCTGGGGCCGGCAACAAATGGATGACTCTGCTAACCGAGTTTCCACGCAGATTGTTGAGCCGGAAAAAGATGCCAGTATGGCGGAATTGATAAAGTATAATGAGAAGCTTAATGAGTATATTTAACGAACGGTGAGCGCCTAAGGAAAGTTTCCTGGGCGCTTTTTTTATTAGGCAAAACAACCAAATTTGAATTTGTAACTAAAATGAAATAAACAGGTGATTACTGATCAGAATTCACGATTGGCCCGTTAAAAGGCTGATATAATCACAAGGAAAGCGAGAAGGAACTTGATGATTTGCCGAAAGTGTGAAAAAGTTATGAAATTCGTCCTTGACTATCCATGTTACATTCTTAATAATGTATTAAGTAATTATAAAATTTGATTGACTGACAACTGATATTAAAAAGTTCGCAACTCGTTATTTACAATTGTTAGTGTAGGTTTCCAGTAATGTAACTTGTTGCACTAGTGGATTTTTTTAATTACGGCGTTAGTCAAAAATGGGAGAAATTTTTTATGTCAGACGAAAATAATCGACCCTTGAATAATAATGATGATGGTATGCAACAACCGGAACATCACCATCATCACCACAGACATCATCGGCGTCACCGGGGATGGAAGATCTTCTGGTCAGTTGTAGGGGTATTAGTCCTCGTCGCCCTGTTCTTTGCGGGGATGGCATGGCACAACCTAAAATCAACGACCGATGATATGTATAGTAGCGCGGGTGCTACCAAGTCACGGGATGCACAAAAGGTCCTTGATCAAAAGAAACCCGTTTCAATCCTCCTATTAGGGACTGATACCGGGGCGCTTGGTCGGGACTATAAGGGTCGGACGGATACGATCATGGTAATGACCTTGAATCCAAAGACGAAGACCACCACGATTGTTAGTCTTCCTCGAGATATGAAGGTTAACTTACCAGGTTATCCGCAATATTCACCAGCAAAGATCAATGCTGCTTATACCTATGGGGGAGTCAAGGAATCGATTAACACGATCCAGGACCACTTCAACATCCCAATTGACTACTATGTGTTAGTTAACATGGGTGGTTTGGAAAAGGCAATCAACCAAGTCGGTGGGGTTGATGTCAAGTCCCCATTGACGTTTGATTATGAAGGCTATCACTTTGAAAAGGGTGAGACCTACCATATGAACGGAAAAAAGGCCCTTCAATTCAGTCGGATGCGATATGACGATCCAGACGGTGACTATGGTCGGCAACAACGGCAACGGTTAGTAATTACTGCTTTGCTTAAGAAGTCCGTTTCATATAAGACGGTTCTTAACCGGTCATTTTTACGGTCAGTATCTGATAACTCGCAAACTGATTTGACCTTTAATGATATGATGCGGTTAGCGCAAAGCTATCGTGATACTAACGAACACATCGTTCAAGATCATGCGCAAGGACGCGGGCAAAATGAAGATGGTCAAGCCTTTGAAATTGTGCCAACAAGCGAGCAACAACGGATCACTAATTTATTACAAAATAGTCTAAAAAATTAAATACATGAGGAGTAGAAGTCGTGAATAGTTCACAACAAACAGCGAATAATACAATTGATTTGCATCGGTTAATGATGCTCTGTCGTAAACATATTAAGATGTTAATTATCTGGACATTGTTGGCCGGAGTACTGGGGTATGTCGTGGCTCAGTTCGTCGTGGTACCAAAGTATACCGCAACGACGGAAATCTTGGTTAATCAAAAGCATGAAAATAACGATAATGGTCAGGCCTATAATAATCAGCAAGCGGATATCCAAATGATCAACACCTATAAGGATATTATTACTAACCAAGTGATTTTGAGTAAGGCTAGTAAGCAACTTAAAAATCCAGTAAAGGTAATTAAGCCTGCGCAGCCAGCAGAATACCGTCGTAATGCAGACGGTACACGGAAGTTGATTAAGGAAGCCCAACCAACAGTCGTTGAACGTGGTGGCAAGAGCTATAATCTTTCAACCGACGAATTAAAGAAGGCTATCAGTGTGCAAACTCAACAAAACTCACAGGTCTTCTCTCTTCAAGTTAAAACTGATGATCCGCAAGAGTCAGCAGTAGTTGCTAATACAGTTGCTAATGTCTTTAAGCAACAAATCAAGAAGATCATGAGTGTGAACAATGTAACAATCGTTTCACGGGCAAGTACGCCAGATGAACCATCATTTCCTAATAAGAAATTATTTGCCTTAGCTGGTGCGGTCTTAGGCTTGATCCTTAGTTTCTTATACATCCTGATCGGCGACTTAATGGATACCAGTGTGCATGATGACGATTACCTCACGAATGAATTAGGCTTAACTAATCTGGGCCATGTGAATCATATTGAGATGAGTCGGGACTTTAAAGTTAATAATCAAGAAAGTCGGCGCCAAAATAACGGTAATCGACGGGTCTAAGGAGGAAAGAATATGTCATTATTTCATCGAACACAACAACAATCAACAGATACCATGGATAATGGGGCCAAATTGATTACTGTCGCTCATCCGAAGAGCCCAATTTCCGAACAGTTCCGGACGATTCGGACCAATATTAATTTTATGGCGATCGATAAGCCAATCAAGACTTTAGCGATGACCTCTGCCAATGTGAGTGAAGGTAAGTCTACGGTTACAGATAATGTGGCAGTAGTATGGGCACAAACTGGTCAAAGAGTATTATTAATTGATTCGGATTTAAGACGCCCAACTCTTCATGCCACGTTTAGCAAGAGTAATCAACATGGACTAACGACGATTTTGACTAGTGGAAATAATTCCGTTGATTTACGCGAAATTATTCAACCAAGTGGCGTTGATAACCTTGATATCTTAACCGCCGGTCCGATTCCACCTAATCCAGCAGAATTGTTAAATTCACAACGGATGAAAACATTGTTAGATACGGTTAAAGGCATTTACGATATGGTGATAGTGGATGTGCCACCAATGCTAGAAGTTACTGATACGCAAATCCTTTCACGTCATCTTGATGCAGTTGTCTTAGTTGTGAAGCAGGGACAAACCCAAAAGCTAGCCGTTAAGCGAGCCGTTGAATTATTGAACTTAGCACATGCTAATTTGTTAGGTTATGTAATGAACGATGTTAATGCCGATGGTGATGCTGCTTATGGTTATGGATATGGCTACGGTTATGGAGAGGATACGAATAAATAGATATTCTTAAATTAAAGGGGGAGATTCTTAAAAATGGACGGAAAATTGCAAAATGCTAATGTTGAGCAAATCAGTAATTTTAGCTGGTATCGGGATGTCTGTAAACGATTCTTTGATTTTGTGTTTAGCTTAATTGGAATTGTAGTGTTGGCTGTCCCTATGTTAATTGTTGCAATCATGATTAAGATAGACTCTCCTAAAGAACAAATCTTATTCCGGCAAAAACGAGTTGGTAAAAATAATCATGAGTTTACTATCTATAAGTTTCGGTCAATGCGGCAAGATGCGCCACACGAGATGGCAACGAAGAATTTTGAAAATCCTGAAGCCTATATTACCCCGGTTGGTAAGTTTATTCGAAAGGCTAGCCTTGATGAATTACCCCAACTATTTAACGTATTTAAGGGGGAAATGAGCATTGTAGGGCCACGGCCGTTAATCCCAAATGAAGGGAAAGTCTTAGAACTCCGTGATGAATATGGGGCTAATAAGATTCTCCCAGGAATTACAGGTTTAGCTCAGGTCCACGGGCGTGATGAAATCACTGATGAAAATAAAGCTGCTTATGATGGTAAGTATGCTTTAAATATGAGTTTTTTAGTAGACATTACAATTATTTGTAAAACTTTTTTTGATGTTTTACGGAGTCGAGGAATTAAAGAAGGAAAGTTAAATAAGTGAAGGTTGTTTATGAGTAGAAATACTTCTGAATTTTCTGTATTAATGACAATTTATGAAAAAGAAAAGGCTGAATATCTTGATAGATCTTTAGAGAGCTTAGAGAATCAGACGGTTCTTCCAGTACAAATCGTGATAGTCAAGGATGGCCTCTTAAATGAGGCGTTGGATACGGTGATAGAAACTCATGCTAAGAAATTTAGTAATATTTATACAGTTATATCACTAAAGAGGAATTGCGGAAGAGGTTATGCTTCGAAAGTTGGGATAGATCATATATCTAGCAAATGGTTTGCAAGAATGGATTCTGACGATGTTAGTTCTAAAGATAGATTTGAATTGCAAATTGCTGCTATAAAAAAATATATTAAAGTTTATCCTAAGTTAGCTGTAGTTGGTGGACAAATTAGTGAATTTATGAATAATGAGAATAATATTGTTGGGTATAGGCAAGTTCCACAAGAACCAGAGCGGATTAAAGAATTTGCAGCTTATCGAAGTCCAATTAATAATCCTACAGTAATGATTAATAAAGAAGCGTTACTTGCAGTAGGAAATTATTCGGAATTGAATGTTTTAGAAGATTATGATTTATGGGTACGATTCTTAAGTAATGGATATACATTAATAAATATTCCTAATATTTTGGTTAATATGCGAGTAGGAAATGGAATGTATAAACGCCGCGGCGGAATTAGGTACTTAAATACTTATATTCGACAAAAGCAAATATGGAAAAAGCAGGGGATTGGGACGAATAAAACTGTCATTTTTAGCAGTATTGTCATGATGGGGAGCATTTTAGTTCCACCATCTGTTCGAAAAATCCTGTATCAAAAAATTTTACATAAGTGAAAATGGGAAAGAAAATAATGGCTGACATAAATTATAAAATTATTTTACCTACTAATGTTAAATACTTAGATATAACGCATAATTTTATTGAACTTCTAAAAATTACTTGGCCTGAAGCAATAAAAAATTTGGTTATTTCAGTTACTGGACAAGAAAAGGACAAAAGCATTTCAATTGGAAATATTCCAGTAGTTCTGAATGAATCTACAAGTAGTTTACCAACTTGTATTTATAACGCCGTTCAAAATAATCCAGCAGAGTATTATCTTATTTTTCTTGGAGATGCATTTATTTCTAAAAGAATTGATAATAGAGAGGTTGACTCATTACTAAAAAGACTAATTGAGAATTCGATTAATTATTGTCGATTACTTCCTCAATTTTCTCTATATCGAAAAGGCATAGTAAAAGAATATAGAAAGCTTAATAGTGACGAACGTTATGGTCATAGTTTTGTGGCATTCGGAGCATCTTCTGAATTTATCAAAAGTGAGTTTGCTAACGGTATAACTGATCGTCAATTTGAACTGAATTATCTTGAATTGGCCAGTAAAAAAAAGAATATCTATTTTCCAGATCGAGTAGTTTTAAGACAAAATATGTTTCATATACTTCCAAGTATTCAAAAAGGAAAGTGGGATCGTATAAATATTTTGTACTTAAAAAGAAAATACCCACAGATCAACTTTTCAAATAGAGGAGTAATTAGTTTAAAGTATGAAAGCATTTTGCTGATAAGGAAGGCTATTTTACCATTTATATCAGATAGTTTACGACTAAGATTAAAGGCAAATAAAAGAAAGTACTTTGATACAGATTTATAATTATGAATAGAAAGAATAAATTTGCTTGTGGAATTGTAACATATTTCCCTAACAATGATGTGATAGATAAAATAAATAGATATTCTAATGAGTTTGATGAAGTATATGTTTTTGACAATACACCACAAGAATCAGATGTTTTGAAAAAGCTTGAACTAAATCAAAAGATCCATTTATATAGTAATAAAGAAAATAATGGCTTGTCAGTAGCGTACAATTACTTTATAAAGGAAGCAATTTTTAATTGTGATTTTTTGTGTACATTAGATCAAGATAGTGATTTTTCAAAAGAAAATATTAGGAGAATAGCAAATTATATCAATAATAATAATCTAGATAATATTGCTGTAATTGGGCCAAAAATTATTTATAACGATAATCATGAGATGATTACTCGAAATTGTGATATTACTGATAAAAGATATTTAATAAGTTCTGGTAGTTTTCTAAACTTATCTATTTTGAATAATAATAATATTAGATTTGACCCGCAATATTTCATAGATCGTGTTGACGTTGATTTTTGTCAAGAGTGTATAAGAAAAGGATTACGTGTTGTTGAGTATACAGGTTCAGTATTGTATCAGACACTAGGAACACCGACAAAACATATGAATAAAGGTAATCATTCATATAAACGTCATTACTATATGTTCAGAAATAGATTTTATTATAATAGAAAGTTTAGTAATAGTTTTTTACAGCGAGAGAGTTTAAATATAATTCAATCATTAAAGCAATGTTTAAGAATATTGACCTTTGAAGATCAAAAAGTTAATAAGCTTAAACAGTTGTTACTAGCTATTCATGATTATCGACACAATATTATGGGATCTGGAAGATATTAAAAGGAGCAAAAAAATGAAGATAGGTTTCGTTTTGCCTATGCCAACCACTAAAATAGTTGGTGGTTATAAAGTAGTGTATGAGTGTGCTAACTATTTAGCCCAAAAGGGTCATGATGTTACTATTTTTTACAATAGTGATAAAGGAAGAAATTCTAAGTCATTGCCACCTTTTCTAGTTTATTCCCTTAGGCAATTAATCTGTTTAAAGGAGCCTAGTTGGTTTAGATTGTTACCAGAAGTAAAAAAAGTGAATCTTTATTCATTAGATAAAAAATATTTTAAGGATTACGATGTTGTAATCGCAACAGCTGCTGAGACTGCAATTTTTGTTAACGAACTTTCCGTAAAAAAGAAAATCTATTTAATTCAGGATTTTGAAAAAGATTGGCAGTTAAGTGAAGAACAACTTTTTAAAACCTACAATTATCCAGACATGACACTCGTTGTTGTTTCAAAATGGTTATTGAAGAAAATATCAGAACATACTAACAAAGAAATTCATTATATTCCAAATGGGATAAATGAAAGAGTATTCAGGGACTACAAACAACCTCGAAAAAAATATAGTATTGCTATGCTATACCACCTTGATCAACGAAAAGGTGCTGAAGTAGGATTAAATGTAATTTTTAAATTAAAACAAAAATACCCTAAATTAGAAGTCAATTTGTTTGGTACTCCTAAACGTGATGCGAGTTGGCCTAGTTGGATTAAATACACTAGATTTGCAAAGCCAGAACAGGTAGCGCAAATTATGAATGGCTCTAGTGTATTTTTATGTACTAGTAGGTTTGAAGGATTTGGTCTAACAGGATTGGAAAGTTTATTTTGCGGTTGTGAATTTGTAACAACAGATTGTGGTGGAGTTAGAGAGTACGCTTCTGAAGATAATTCAATAATTTGTGAAGTTGATGATGTTAATGGATTAGTCCAAGGAGTAAGTAAAATATTTGAAAATTTAGAACAAAAGAACAGCTCGACTAAAGAATTGGCAATAGCTTTTAGTCGAGCATCAGCAAATAAAAAATTTGCGCAATTAGTGGAAAGTTAGGAGAAGAGCTTTGATTGATTTAGGCATAGGAATATTTATCACGATTATTATATTAGAACTAGTCTTAAAAGTTAAAGTTTATAGTCCGTCTTTTTTATTTGTTCTATCTTTTCTAATTTTATTTGTTTTAGAAAAAGTTCAACTGTATGGACTTTTTGCCGCAAAAAGTAGTGCTTATGTTGTAGTAATCATAGGTGTTCTTAGTTTTTGTGCAGGTTGTATTGCTGTTGTACCATTTTTTGACCACATCAAGTTAAGGGATACTCAAGCGAATTTAGATAAAAATTATGCCTTGCAGATAGATGAAATACGAAGAACATTATTAGTGTTAATATTGTTTTCTCTACTTATTGAATTTATATATGCAATTCCTTCCATTCTTTATTTGAGAAGTGGTGGTAGTCTGTATGATATGAGGTATGTTCATCAAGATATAATCCAACGCAGTGGAATTGTATCATTTCTCCATGTTTATGTTGCGTTACCTATTTTGTACATAGTTCTTCCTATCTCTACCTTTGATTTCTTTGTTAGTGGAAATAAAAAAATATTTTTACTAACATTAATTACCACCTTGCTTTATTTTATTGGAAATGGGGCAAGAATGCCGCTTATATATTTAATATTGTCTTATATAAGTATATTTTTGCTGTTTTTTAATTCGTTAAAGGAAAATAAAAAGCTAAAAAAAATACTTTTAGGTTTAATTGTTATAGTTTTCATAATTAATTTGTTAACAATATTACGTAAAAGTGGACAAGAAATGTCATCCGACGACCAGACTTTCTTTCAAGGAATATATTATTACATTACTTGTAGCATGATAAATTTAGGTGAAAAGTTAACTTATATATCAGCTCAGCCAAATTTATTTGGAACTGCCACTTTTTATGGCTTCTTCTTACCGTTAACTAATATAATAAAATTTCCTATTAGTAGTAGTACAAAAGATTTTTTTGACCTTATTCAAAATGGGATTATAAATATTTCTAGTGTTGATAGTAGTCCTTATAATTTTTGTGTTACTGGTTTTTTACCATCGTATGCAGATGGTAAAATTTTAGGTGTCGTACTACTAAGCTTTCTTATTGGAAGTTTTATACAATTTATTTTTGAAAAATTAAAACAGTCCAATAAGCTAAAATGGTTGGTTTTATATTCTCTAATGATGGAAGCAATAATGATGTATGTAATTACAAATATGTTTTCTAGTATTAGTTTCTGTATGGCAATACTTTTTACTTTATTTTTCTTAAATATCAAGGGCGTTAGGGTGAATAATTTTGAAAATAAATATTTCCAAAAATGATATTATTTGGAATTATATTGGTATTATAGTTTCTTTAATGGGAAACTTTTTACTAATACCATTTCTATTAAAATTTCTTTCTACTGATTATTACGGTTTATGGAATGTTTTCATTAGTTTAGGAGCAGTATCTGCCCTTTTTGACTTCGGCTTTAATTCACTATTTGCTAGAAATGTTGCATATAGTTGGAGTGGAGTTAAAAATCTAAGTAAAGAAAATGTAGTTGCTACTGACAATGACGGTGTTAACTATCCTTTACTGAAGAAAGTTATAAAGACCTGTCAATTAATATATTTAATCATTTCTTCAGTAGCACTTCTTATATTGGTTTCAATAGGAACTGTTTATGTGAGTCATGTTGCAAAAAGTATTAGTAATAATCTTGTTGTTATTATTGCATGGGAGCTTTACGCAATAGGGATCTTTTTAGATTTACTATATGGATATTATGATGCTTTTTTAAGAGGAATTGGTGAGATAGGTGCTGATAATAAAGCTAGAGTTATTGCAAAATTAATTCAAATAGTTTTAACTGTTGTGCTATTATTTCTTAATTTCGGAATTATAAGTACTTCTATTGCTAATATTGTATATGGTTTAGCTTTCAGGGAATTATGTAAAAAGAGATTCTATAGTTATAAAAACATGAAAACTAGGTTAAATGAAGTTGGTGCTGTGCCAATCAGTGATATCTTTGAAACCTTTAAGATTGTTTGGCATAACGCATGGCGCGAAGGAATTGTATCAATAGCCAACTATATTAGTAATCAAGTTACAACTTTACTTTGTTCATTATATCTTGGCTTAGCTGCCACAGCTAAATTCGGACTGGCAGTACAATTCACTTCGGCTGTAGCACAAATAGCTACAGCATTACTTATTTCCTACCAGCCTGCCTTACAAGAAGCGTATGCACATAGAAATAAAGAGGTTATTAGTGCAAAACTTTCAATGGGAGTTATTTCATATGTAATTCTATATCCATTAGGTTTAATTGGATTAATGCTTTTCATTCCTGTTATCAATATAATTAAAGGCAGTGCAATATTGACCATACCATTACTTTTTTCGGTAGGATTCTATCAATTTATTTTAAAGTTCAGAGATTGTTATGCTTGGTATCTTGGGAGTACGAATAGGGTGATATATTATAAATCATTTATATTTTCTTCAGTTTTATGCACTACTTTATCTGTACTATTTGTAGGTTACTGGCATTTAAATATTTCTGGCTTTGTCTATGCTCAAATTATCAGTCAACTTGTATTTAATGTTTGGTATTGGCCACTGTATGTGCATAGGGAATTACATTTAACACTAAAAAATATGATTTTAAGGTTTAGAGTCCAATTAATGAGAACTATAAAGGAGGAGCTTTAAACAATGAAAGGAATAATTTTAGCCGGTGGGTCAGGAACCCGCCTCTATCCAATTACGCGTGGTATTTCAAAACAATTGATTCCGGTTTATGATAAGCCGATGATTTATTATCCTTTATCGACTTTGATGTTAGCCGGTATTAGAGATATTTTGGTGATTTCTACTCCAGAATATATGCCCCTTTTTCAAGAACTTTTAGGGGATGGGATCAATTTAGGACTAAACTTCTCTTATAAAGTTCAAGAAAAGCCAAATGGACTCGCCGAAGCTTTTATTCTCGGCGAAGATTTTATTGGTGACGATAGTGTTTGTTTGATTTTAGGAGACAATATTTATTATGGAGCTGGTCTGTCCGACTTAGTTCAATCAGCAGCAAAAAAAACTGATGGCGCCACGGTCTTTGGTTACCATGTCAATGATCCAGAACGTTTTGGGGTAGTTGATTTTGATGACCAGATGCATGCCTTATCGATTGAAGAAAAACCGGCTCATCCCAAGAGTAATTATGCGGTGACTGGTCTGTACTTCTATGATAACCAAGTAGTTGATATTGCTAAAAACATCAAGCCATCAGATCGGGGCGAACTTGAAATTACTGATGTTAACAAGGAATACCTGCGTCAAGGCAAGCTCGATGTCAAGTTAATGGGGCGTGGGTATGCCTGGTTAGATACTGGCACGCATGATTCAATGCTTGAAGCAGCTAATTTCATCGCCACGATTGAAAAGCGGCAAAACTTAAAAGTGGCTTCCTTAGAAGAAATTGCTTATCGGATGGGTTACATTAATAAGGACCAGTTAGTTGAACTTGCTCAACCATTAAAGAAGAATGACTATGGTCAATACTTATTACGGTTAGCACAACAGAACTAGGAGTGAACAGATAATGGGAAAATTAAACGTTCAAACAACCAAACTACAAGACGTCAAAATTATTACCCCCGCCGTCTTTGGTGATCACCGGGGGTTCTTTGAGGAAACTTACTCTGATCGGGACTTCAAGGCAGCTGGGATTGATTTTAACTTTATTCAAGATAACCAATCACTTTCAACGCAGGCGGGTGTTCTGCGCGGATTACACTTTCAACGGGGAAAAGCAGCCCAAACAAAGTTAATCCGGGTCGTTACCGGTGCCGTTCTTGATGTGATTGTTGACTTACGGAAGGGTTCCCCAACATATAAGCAATGGGAAGGTTATATCTTATCAGCAAGTAATCACCGTCAACTCCTGGTTCCACGGGGATTTGCGCATGGCTTCTTGACTCTAACTGATAACGTTAACTTTGTTTACAAGTGCGATAACTATTACGATGCAGAAGCCGATGGGGGAATCTCCTTTAAGACGCCGGAATTAAATATTGACTGGCCAATTGAATTTGATAAGGCCATTACTTCCGAAAAAGATGCTGCACAACCAACCTTAACTGAATTTGAAAAAGACAACCCATTTGTTTATGGTGAAATTTAAGCGAGGTCGTTATGGAAGAATTTAAGAATATTATTGTTACCGGGGGAGCTGGCTTTATTGGCTCTAACTTTGTTCACTATGTTGTTAACCACCACCCGGAAGTTGAACACATTACGGTTTTAGATAAGCTGACTTATGCTGGTAATCCGGCCAATCTTGATGGCTTGCCAAAGGATAAAGTTGAACTCGTAGTCGGGGATATTTGTGATAAAGATTTAGTTGATAAGTTGGTAAGTCAAGCTGATGCCGTTGTTCATTATGCGGCGGAAAGTCACAATGACAATTCCTTGATTGATCCCACCCCGTTCATCCAAACCAATATTGTCGGTACTTCAATTTTAATCAATGCTTGTCGGAAATATGATGTTCGCTACCACCATATTTCAACGGATGAAGTATATGGGGATTTACCATTACGGGAAGACTTACCCGGTCATGGTGAAGGGAAAGGAGAAAAGTTTACTCCTGAATCACCATACCGACCATCAAGTCCTTATTCTTCATCGAAGGCTAGCTCTGACTTGTTAGTGCGGGCCTGGGTTCGGTCATTTGGCTTACGGGCAACTATTTCCAATTGTTCTAACAATTATGGTCCTTACCAACATATTGAAAAGTTCATTCCCCGTCAGATTACTAATATCTTGAGCGGTATTCGCCCTAAGCTTTATGGATCCGGTAAGAATGTGCGGGACTGGATTCACACCAATGATCATTCGCGCGCCGTTTGGGATATTTTGACCAAGGGGAAGATCGGTGAGACTTACCTTATCGGGGCCGATGGTGAAAAGAACAACAAGGAAGTTCTGGAAATGATCTTAGAGCTAATGGGCCAACCTAAAGATGCCTATGACCAAGTTAAAGATCGTCCCGGTCACGATTTGCGTTATGCCATTGATGCCACGAAGCTCCGGACAGAATTAGGCTGGGAGCCCGAATTTACTGATTTCAAGACCGGTTTACAACACACCATTGATTGGTATACCGAACACCAAGATTGGTGGAAAGATGAAAAAGCCGCAGTTGAAGCGAAGTATGCGAAAAACGGTCAATAATAGATAAATTAATAAATAATCAGTTTGTATTACGATGTAAGATTATTTTATTTTTCGATTAAAAGGGTCATGTTATTTCCATCAACTTGGATCATCACGACTCTTTATTTATATAAAAATTGATTAGATTATAAGGAGATAATAAAAGATGATTCCTAAAATAATTCACTATGCTTGGATAGGGACAGAGTTGCCAAATGATATAAAAAAAAGGATTGATATGTGGAAGTATAAATTACCTGAATGGGAATTTATACTTTGGAATGAAAACAACTATGACTTTGGAAAATTTAAATTTACAAAACTTAACTATGACCAAAAACGATGGGCATATGCTACAGATGAGTTAAGATATGATGTAGTGAATAAATATGGTGGCTTTTATCTTGATACGGATATGGTTATAAAAAGGAATTTAGATGAGTTTAGGAAGAACAAAATGACAATGGGCTTTATGTATGATAATAGTATTTTAACGTCATTTTTTGGAGCTGAAAAGGATCAACCTTTATTAAATGAATTATTAGAATTTTATGAAGCTAATTATTCGAAATTAAATAGGACAACAAATAATCCTATTGTCACATATTTTCTTTTACAAAAGTTTCAATTAAATTTTCGATTAAATAATGAGTACCAAGAAATTGGACCGGGGATTAAAATATATCCCCGTGAGTATTTTTGTTGTCCCAATAAAAATACTCATGCTAATTATGCTGAACATTTATTCGATAACTCTTGGGGAAATGCAAACGAAGGGATATATGGTTTCTTAAAAAAACAGTTTAAGCAAAGTTTACCGTCTGTTTATTGGAATGTTTCCAATAGACGTGGTATTAAAGGGGCACAAAATGATTTACAAATATTAAAAATGTCAAACCTGAAAATATAATTAACGGTATAGAAAAATATATAGTAATATTGGATTTTTGATGGGGAGAGTTAAAAATGACAAAAATTTTAATCACTGGTGCCAATGGCCAACTCGGTTCAGAATTAAGGAAATTATTAGATGAACGTGAAATTGCATATGACGCCTTTGATTCTAACCAAATGGATATCACTGATCAAGTTGTTGTAAATGAAAAGATTAGTGCGCTTAAGCCGGAAGTAATCTATCATTGTGCTGCTTATACCGCCGTTGATAACGCGGAAGATGTTGCTAAAGACCTCAATTGGCAAGTAAACGCCGATGGTACGCGCAATGTTGCCGAGGCCGCTAAAAAAGTTGGCGCTAAGATGGTTTACATCAGTACCGATTATGTCTTTGATGGGACCAATGAAGGCGAGTATGAAGTTGATGCGCCCACTAATCCACGAAATGAATATGGTAAAGCTAAACTTGCCGGTGAAAAAGCAATCCAAGAAATCTTAACTGATTACTACATCATTCGGACATCCTGGGTTTTTGGTAAATACGGTAAGAATTTTGTCTACACAATGCTTCGTCTTGCCAAAGACCATGATAAGCTCACCGTCGTCAACGATCAATTTGGCCGCCCAACATGGACTAGAACCCTTGCAGAGTTTATGACGTACTTAGTCGATCATGATCAGCCATTCGGTACCTACCAGCTATCTAACGAGAATAGTTGTTCCTGGTACGAATTCGCTACCGAGATCTTAAAGGATAAAGATGTTGAAGTTGCTCCAGTTGATTCATCAGCATATCCAGCCAAAGCTTACCGCCCTTGCCATTCAGTTATGAGCTTGAAGAAGGCAGAAGCCACTGGGTTTGAGATTGTGGATTGGCAGACTGCATTGAGTAAGTTTATAGAGGAGATTGAGGAGTAAAATACTGAAACCGGTTTGGATTGGATACTGTTTTTTATGGGCGGCGCAATAAAGCTAGATCTAACTGGAGAATACTGTGAACTAAATTGAAATTTAGTGTAAGCAGCTAATATCCTTGATCAACGTAGTATAATTGCAATTTTTTTACTAGGTAAGAAAGTATACTGTGGAAACATTTAAGAATATTGTCGTTACCGGTAGAGACAATTTTATAAGTTCTAACTTTGTTCACTATGTTGTTAACCCTTACTAGGAAGTTGAACATATTACGGTTTTAGATAAGTTAACTTATACTGGCATTTAGTCAATTCTGATATCTTTGTTTAAAATTACAAATTTGAACTTTGTTTGAAGAAAATGTGGGAAGAATTTGAAAATTTCCTTTGAAAAAATTAAACATCATAGTATTATAATATCGATAATTAATTGTTTATTCTGACATGAAGGAGATTAAAATGGAAATAAAGAAACATTTTAAGTTGTATAAAAGTGGTAAACAATGGGTGACAGCGGCAGTTGCTACTGTTGCTGTTTCAACCACGCTTCTTTACGGGGGAGTTGCGCATGCTGATCAACAAGTTCAGTCTTCCACAACCCAAGAACAAACTTCTACTGTGAATGCTGATACTACTAAAACAGTAAATTTAGATACTAATACTGACCAACTAGCCCAAACAACTGATAAAAATCAAGTAGCAAATGACACTACTACTAACCAAAGTAAAACTGATAGTACATCAACAACTGTTAAGAATCCTACTTTTACACCAGTTTCTACTTTGTCTTCATCAGATAATGAAAAACAAAGTCAAAATTATAATAAGCAGGATAATGGAAACTATGGAAATGTTGATGCTGCTTACTTTAATAATAATCAATTGCATATTTCAGGATGGCACGCAACAAATGCATCTCAAGGAACAGATAGTCGTCAGGTGATTGTACGTGATATCACAACTAATACTGAATTAGGACGTACTAATGTAACAAACAATGTTTCACGCCCAGATGTTAAAAATGTCCACAATGTTTATAATGCTGATAATTCTGGATTCGATGTCAATATCAACATTGACTTTAGTAAGATGAAGGACTATCGTGATTCAATTGAAATTGTTAGTCGATACAGTGGAAATGGTAAATCTGTTGATTGGTGGTCTCAACCGATTACCTTTGACAAAAATAATTACGCATACCTTGACACATTTGAAGTTAAAAATGGGGAATTGCATGCAACAGGATGGAATGCTACTAATAAGGCAATTAACTATAACCACCATTTTGTGATTTTATTTGATCGAACAAATGGTAAAGAAGTGACTCGTCAAGAAGTTCGTGATGGTCAATCGCGTCCAGATGTTGCTAAGGTATATCCACAAGTAGTTGGGGCAAATAACTCTGGCTTTGACGTGACATTTAATATTGGTGATCTAGATTATACTCATCAATACCAAATTCTTAGTCGTTACAGCAATGCAGATAATGGCGAAGGTGATTATGTTACTTACTGGTTTGCTCCACAATCAATTGCTCCTGCTAACCAAAGTAATCAGGGTTATTTAGATTCATTTGATATCAGTAAAAATGGTGAAGTGACAGTAACTGGTTGGAATGCTACTGATCTATCTGAATTACAAACTAACCATTATGTAATTTTATTTGACCAAACTGCTGGTCAACAAGTTGCATCTGCAAAAGTTGATCTAATTTCTCGTCCAGATGTTGCAAAAGCTTACCCAACAGTAAAAACTGCTGAAACTTCTGGCTTTAAGGTAACATTTAAGGTTAGTAAGTTACAACCAGGTCATCAATATAGTGTAGTAAGCCGTTTTTCTGCCGATGAAAACGGTAATGGTAATGATAAACGTCATACCGATTACTGGTACAGCCCAGTAACCTTAAATCAAACTGCTTCAAATATTGATACTATTACAATGACATCGAATGGATTGCATATTACTGGTTGGATGGCAAGTGATAATTCAATTAATGAAGCAACTCCATATGCCATTATTCTTAATAATGGTAGAGAGGTTACTCGTCAAAAATTAACTTTAATTGCGCGTCCAGATGTAGCAGCAGTATATCCTTCACTCTATAACAGTGCTGTTAGTGGATTTGATACTACCATTAAATTGACTAATGCTCAATATCAGGCGCTTAATGGTCAACTACAAGTATTGTTACGTTTTTCTAAAGCTATTGATGGTAATCCAAACGGCACTAATACTGTAACAGATCAATTTAGTAAAAATTATGCAACTACTGGTGGTAACTTTGATTATGTCAAAGTAAACGGCAATCAAATTGAATTTAGTGGCTGGCATGCAACTAATCAATCAAATGATAAAAATTCTCAATGGATTATTGTTTTAGTTAATGGTAAAGAGGTAAAACGGCAATTAGTTAATGATACTAAGGATGGTGCTGCTGGGTTCAACCGTAATGATGTTTACAAAGTAAATCCGGCTATTGAAAATAGTATTATGTCTGGGTTCCAAGGTATTATTACTTTACCTGTAACAGTTAAGGATGAAAATGTTCAGCTTGTTCATCGTTTTAGTAATGATGCAAAGACTGGTGAAGGTAATTATGTTGATTTCTGGTCAGAAGTAATGTCTGTTAAGGACAGCTTCCAAAAGGGTAATGGGCCGCTTAATCAATTTGGTTTACAAACTATTAACGGCCAACAATATTATATTGACCCAACAACTGGCCAACCTCGTAAGAATTTCTTATTGCAAAATGGGAACGATTGGATTTACTTTGACAAAGATACTGGTGCTGGAACTAATGCTCTTAAGTTACAATTTGATAAGGGAACAATTTCTGCTGATGAGCAATATCGTCGAGGAAATGAAGCCTATAGTTATGATGACAAGAGTATTGAAAATGTAAATGGTTACTTAACAGCTGATACTTGGTACCGACCAAAACAAATCTTAAAGGATGGTACTACCTGGACTGACTCTAAAGAAACAGATATGCGCCCAATTTTAATGGTATGGTGGCCAAATACTGTTACACAAGCATATTATCTTAACTATATGAAGCAATATGGTAATCTATTGCCGGCTAGTTTACCAAGCTTCAGTGCAGATGCTGATTCTGCTGAATTAAATCATTACTCCGAACTTGTTCAACAAAATATCGAAAAGCGGATCAGTGAGACTGGTAATACTGATTGGTTACGTACATTAATGCATGAGTTCGTTACTAAGAATTCTATATGGAATAAGGATAGTGAAAATGTCGATTACGGTGGTTTGCAATTACAAGGTGGATTCCTTAAGTATGTAAATAGTGATCTTACTAAATATGCAAATTCAGATTGGCGTTTAATGAACCGTACAGCTACTAATATTGATGGTAAGAACTATGGTGGTGCGGAATTCTTATTAGCTAATGATATTGATAACTCAAATCCAGTTGTTCAAGCTGAAGAATTAAACTGGCTTTACTATTTAATGAATTTCGGTACAATTACAGGAAATAATCCTGAAGCTAATTTTGATGGCATTCGAGTGGATGCTGTTGATAATGTAGATGTTGACTTATTGAGTATTGCACGTGATTACTTTAATGCAGCATATAACATGGAGCAAAGTGATGCCAGTGCTAATAAGCACATTAATATTTTGGAAGATTGGGGATGGGATGATCCTGCTTATGTAAATAAGATTGGAAATCCTCAATTAACAATGGATGATCGTTTACGAAATGCAATTATGGATACATTATCAGGAGCACCTGATAAAAACCAAGCATTGAATAAATTAATTACTCAGTCATTAGTAAATCGTGCTAATGATAATACTGAAAACGCGGTTATTCCAAGCTATAATTTTGTTCGAGCACATGATAGTAATGCTCAAGACCAAATTCGTCAGGCTATTCAAGCTGCAACTGGAAAACCATATGGCGAATTTAACTTAGATGATGAAAAGAAGGGTATGGAAGCATATATTAATGATCAGAATTCTACTAATAAGAAGTGGAATCTTTACAATATGCCTTCTGCTTATACTATTCTTCTAACAAATAAAGATTCAGTTCCTCGTGTTTACTATGGAGACCTCTATCAAGATGGTGGTCAATATATGGAACGTAAAACACGTTACTTTGATACTATTACTAACTTATTAAAGACACGGGTTAAATATGTTGCCGGTGGACAAACTATGAGTGTTGATAAGAATGGTATTCTTACAAGCGTTCGTTTTGGTAAAGGCGCTATGAATGCTACTGATACTGGTACTGATGAAACAAGAACAGAAGGTATCGGTGTTGTAATTAGTAACAATACTAATTTGAAGCTTAATGATGGTGAATCAGTAGTCCTTCATATGGGAGCTGCTCATAAGAATCAAAAGTATCGTGCTGTGATCTTAACAACTGAAGATGGTGTTAAGAATTACACTAATGATACAGACGCACCAGTTGCATACACTGATGCTAATGGTGACCTTCACTTTACTAATACTAATTTGAATGGTCAACAATATACAGCTATCCGGGGATATGCAAATCCTGATGTAACAGGATACCTAGCTGTTTGGGTACCAGCTGGAGCAGCAGATGATCAAGATGCACGTACTGCACCAAGTGATGAAGCTCATACTACAAAGACTGCTTATCGCTCTAATGCAGCCCTTGATTCTAACGTTATTTATGAAGGATTCTCTAATTTCATTTACTGGCCAACTACTGAAAGCGAACGGACTAATGTGAGAATTGCACAAAATGCGGATCTATTTAAATCATGGGGAATTACTACCTTTGAATTAGCTCCACAATACAATTCAAGTAAAGATGGTACGTTCCTTGATTCAATAATTGATAATGGATATGCCTTTACTGATCGTTATGATTTAGGAATGAGTACTCCTAACAAGTATGGATCTGATGAAGACTTACGTAATGCTTTACAAGCCTTACATAAAGCTGGTTTACAAGCAATTGCCGACTGGGTTCCTGATCAAATTTATAACTTACCTGGTAAAGAAGCTGTAACAGTAACACGTTCAGATGATCATGGTACTACATGGGAAGCTTCACCAATAAAGAATGTTGTCTACATTACAAATACGATTGGTGGGGGTGAATACCAGAAGAAGTATGGTGGTGAATTCTTAGACACTCTTCAAAAAGAATATCCACAATTATTTACTCAGGTATATCCAGTAACTCAAACGACAATTGATCCTAGTGTTAAGATTAAAGAGTGGTCTGCTAAATACTTTAATGGTACTAATATCCTTCATCGAGGTGCTGGATATGTATTGCGCTCTAATGATGGTAAATACTATAACCTTGGCACAAGTACTCAACAATTCTTACCGTCTCAATTATTAGGTCAAGATAATGAAGGATACGGATTTGTAAAAGAAGGAAATAATTACCATTACTATGATGAGAATAAACAGATGGTAAAAGATACATTTATTCAAGATAGTGTTGGAAATTGGTATTACTTCGATAAAAATGGTAATATGGTTGCTAACCAAAATCCTATTGAAATTAGTAGTAATGGAACTTCAGGAACTTACCTTTTCTTGAACAATGGTACATCATTCCGTTCTGGATTAGTGAAAACTGATGCAGGTACGTACTATTATGATGGTGATGGTCGAATGGTTCGTAATCAAACAGTAAGTGATGGTGCGATGACATATGTTCTTGATGAAAATGGTAAACTTGTTAGTGAATCATTTGATCCATCTGCTACTGAGGCACACCCATTAAAACCTGGTGATTTAAACGGCCAAAAATAGTTACAATATGAAAATTGGAACTTGTATTTTACCTTCTTTGAAATAATAAGTTCTACAATATCTGGTATTGATATAGAGATACTACTTTCTATACCAATACCAGATTTTTGTTTTTAAATAAAAATCTATTTAAAATTAACATGAACTTCTAAAGAAAGCGCTTGCAATAAATACAATTAGTGTTAATATGTACTTGAGTACTCAAGTAGTAAGGATGAGAAAAATGTATTTAGATAGAAATGGTAATTTGCGTGCGCAAATAGTTTCAGCAATTCAAAATGATATTTTTACAAATAGGAAGGTTGGAGATAAGCTGCCTTCAGAAGCAGAATATGCGTCAGCTTTTAATGTTACTAGATCAACTATTCAAAAAGCTCTCAAGGATCTTGAACAGATGAATCTTATAGAAAAAATTCAAGGTAAAGGATCTTTTGTTCATCAAACAAAGCCTCATGTAAAATTATTTAATTTCAAAGGTTTTACCGACTATGCTCATCAAATTGGAGCAGAGGCAGTAAATAAAATTATTTCAACTAAGGTTAATAAGGATCACTATATCCTTCGGCGGTTACGATTGATTAAAACTGATCAAAGTTTAACCCCGATGACACTTGATGAATCAATTATTAATTTAAAGAAATTTCCCGGATTAGATAAGTATGATTTTTCGAAGCAATCACTATATGAGGTAATTCGACAAGAATATAAGACTTATCCTTCAACTTCATCCCTTCGAATGACAGCAATTTCTGCTAATAAAGAAGAAGCAAAATTGCTTGATTGCAGTGAAAAGTCAGCTTTATTACAGGCTGAAGGAATCGTTCATGATCAAAGTGGTGAAGTTGTTGAAAACGTTAAGGTTATTTACAGTAATTATGCAGAATTTGATTTAACACTTGGTATGTAGGGAAGTGCATAGTGATGAGGAATAAAGATAAAATTTTAGGTGCATTATATGGGCAAGCAATTGGTGATGCAATGGGAATGCCTACCGAATTATGGCCAATCCAAAAAATTCAAGCAAAGTTTGGCAAGAATATTACAACCTTTTTAGATGGAACAGAAGATAATGACATTGCAATTAACTTCAAGGCTGGCGAGTATACGGATGATACTAATCAGGCATTTGCTATCCTAGATGCCCTAATTGAGACTGATTGGCAACCAAACACGAAAGTACTTGTTAAACATATTATGCAGTGGGCTGACCGTGTTGGGGCGTGGACTAATAATATTTTAGGACCAAGTAGCAAAGCGGCTCTTACTTTGGTTAAGGAAGGGAAAGATCCTTCTGAAGTTACAAAATCAGCCTTAACAAATGGGTGCGGAATGCGTATTTCACCAATTGGGACACTATATACTCCAGAACAACTTGACGACCTCATTCAAATGGTTTATGAGGTTACTAAGATTACCCATTCTAGTGATGTTGCAATTAGTGGTGCAGCAATGATTGCTGGTGCAGTAACGGCTGCTGTTGCTGATTACAGCTGGGATGAAATTATTGAATATGCGGAGAAAGCCAATAACGCTGGATTTAAATTGGGAGCACCAACTTGGGCAGCTCACAATAAAGAACGCTTAGAAATAGGTTTATCACTTGCAAAAAAGTATGAGGGTAATGATGAAGCATTTAGCCGAGCAATTTACGATACTGTGGGAACAGGGACGATGATTTCTGAGAGTATTCCTGCCGCTGTTGCAATTGCTTATTATGCAAAAGATGTAAAGAAGTGTGCGATCATCTGTACTAATTTAGGTGGTGATACTGATACAATCGGAGCAATGGCAACTGCAATTTGTGGTGCTAAAAATGGTGCTAGTGCTATCCCAGAAGAATGGAAGAAATTAATTGATAGTAAAAACCCACAACATAATATAAAGGAATTTGCTAATAAGATTGCTGCTTTGAACGCTTGATGTAGAATACGGGGTGTGATTCTAATGGATAATGATTTTGTTAAAGTTCCCGAAAAAGATAAAACATTAAGTCCTGGTAAACTATTCTATAATTGGTTTGCCGCTAATATTGGGATTATGGGATTTGTTTATGGTGCAATCATAGTTAGTTATCATTTATCATTCTGGCAGTCAATTTCCGCGGCCCTAATTGGTGCGTTGACATTTGCTATCCCAGGATGGGTAGCAATGATTGGTCGTCGCGAAGGTGTAACAACTTTTAAAATGAGTCGGGCAGCCTTTGGAACTTATGGTAATAAGATTCCGAACTTTATGGCCTGGTTAAATATGGTCGGTTGGTTAGCCGTTAATGTTATTACTGGGACACTTCTATTTTCCGCTATGTTAAAAACAATTAAAATTCCACAAACTGTTTTTACAAAGTTTATTTGTTTAGTGATTTTTGCGGGATTAGTTATTCTATCAGGTGTTTTTAAGGAAGACACATTAGCCAAAATTCAAACATGGTTAAGCTGGATTTTTGGTGCATTAACACTTGTAATGTTAATTATGTTTCTGATGAATGCTAATTGGCATGAAGCATTTACGATGAAATCAGGTAGTTGGTTAACGGGATGGTTGCCAGCTGTAGCATTTATTGCTGCTGGTTCAAGTATTTCATGGTCGATGGCTGCTGCAGATTGGGGAGCTTATGTACGGCCTAATACTAGATTATCAGCAACGTTTTGGAATACCACGTTAGGAGCAGCTACACCTCTGTTTATTCTGATGGCTGGTGGAGTTTTACTTAGTACAATTTCTCCAAGTTTGGCTACTGCTAGTGACCCATATCAAGTAATGTATAATGCTATTCCTGGCTGGTTTGGTTTTTTGTACTTCTTAGTAGCTGCGGGTGGTATTATTCCACAATGTTTAGTATCATTTCGTTCAGCTCGAATCAATCTTTCGACAATTGGGATTGAAGTCAGTCAAAAGACATCGCTCACTATTCATGCCTTAATTATTATTGTAATTTCTGTTTATGTTTTATTCATTTCAGGTAACTTTTTAACTAACTTTGAATTGTTTCTGAACTTCTTAGGAATCTGTTTAGCTTCATGGGTAGCAATTTTCTTAGTTGATAATGTTATTTACCGTCATGATGGATATGATGTCTTCTTGATGAAGGAAGATTCTCCTGTTCATTATAATTGGCCAGGAATTATTTCGTGGATTATTGCAACTGTCTTTGGGTTCTTATTTACTTCTAATGCCGCTTATAGAGGACCATTTGCATATGGTATCTTTGAAAATAATAGTAGTTTGGCTGTTTTTGTTTCGGGAATTGCCGCTATCGTTGTAATGTTTGTGATTTCTCTATTTGTAAAGAAAAATAAGACAGGGGATGAAACTGCATGAACAAGAAAAGTTTAATAATTGGCGCTGCATTTGTTGATGTAATTATGGATGTTCCTAATATGCCCACATCTGGCGGAGATGTTACTGCCAATTTTAAATCTAATGATGTTGGTGGTTGTGCTTTTAATGTTTATGGTGCGATTAAACATTCTCTTGGAAACGGTAGTGCTGATTTATTTGTCCCCGTTGGTAATGGTCAATATGCACAAATTGTCCAAAAAGTAATGGAAAAACGTTCTATTCCAGTTTTACTACGCGATCAAGGAAAGGATAATGGTTGGGATCTTTGCTTGATCGAGCCATCTGGTGAAAGAACGTTCATTACTGTTCCAGGAATTGAACAATGCTGGAAAGATGAATGGTTTGATAAGATTGATTTAGATGATTATGATTACTTTTATCTAAGCGGTTATGAAATGGAGGATGAACAAGCTGCTAAGGTTATCTTGAGTAATTTAAGTAAACGTAATAAAGGATCATATCTTTTATTTGATGCCTCTCCCCGTATTAGCTATATTAGTAGGAATATTTTATCTAAAATTTTGAAAGCGAATACAATGGTGAATGCTAATCAAGATGAAATTGGGTATTTAAGTAATAAAGATTCTTTAGAAGAACAATCCGCAGATATTTACAGTAAAACCCATGCTCCTGTAATGATTACTTTGGGAGCAAAGGGAACCTATCTATATGATAAGCATGGTGGTCGATTAATCCCCGGCGAAAAAGTAAAGGTCGTAAATACTATTGGTGCAGGTGATACCCATTGCGGTGGTGTAATCGCTGGTTTGCAGAAGGGGATGGGCATTGACGAGGCTATATCGCTTAGTAACGTATTGTCAGCTAAGGTTATTCAACAAGAAGCAGGAAGTTTGTAGGAGTATAAAAGATTTTCAATTATTAGGGGTTACTCTAAGAATTGAGAATCTTTTTATAAAAAGTAAGTGCTTTATAATATTAAACTATGATACTATAAGGATATTGTGTTAATGGTAGGCTTGGTTGAGGAATATATAATTCTAATAAATATCGAATTCTTACAAAAATTACTTAATATTGTTATGAACAAATGTTAATATTCTGATATAATAGGGTTATCAGATTTATAAAAAGCAGGTAATTGAAGATCTGAAGAAGCTTATAGCTTAACATTAGAATAATTTCAACAAGAATTTTAATGATTCTAAGAAGTTCTTCTAGCGTGGAGGCTTTACTCCAAATGAGTAAGCAAGCACTTAAAGTAATGATTAATAGATTCATTGCGGTCAAGTCACCTCTACTTATATTAAGTAATTTGAGAAAGGCATTACTTGCCATGACTAAAATGAACCGACTAAGCCTGTAAGGTCAAGTTCAATGCAGCCCTCATAATTTTTCTTATTTTCTCGTAAGAATTGAGTGGTTGCTTTTTACATTTTAAAGGACGAGTTTTATGGAAAAGAATATTTCATTTAGTGATATAAGAGTTACAGTTTTAAAAAAATGCTGTAAAAAAGATGAATTAGAGAAAATGACAACAACATATAAGCATTTTGATAAGCCCTTATCTAATAATATTAAACGTAAAATAATAAAGGAAATTCTAAGGGATAATAATTATGTTGCTCGGTACCGTCATCTTCCATTTATTGAATTTCCAATTGTTTTTCAAAAATATAGTAGAAAAAGGAAAAGATATGAGAAAAAAAGAATTATATCACTTCCATCTCATCATGATGCCTTCTTATATAAAGTATATTCAAAATTATTAAGCGATATGAGATTTACTTAAGACAAAAAGGACTTTCAGAGGTACCGCTAGCTTATAGAAAAGGGCATTCAAATATTACTGGTGCTAAAGAGGCAATAGATAAGATGTCAACTCAAGATTCATGGGTAATAAAAGGAGACTTTTCGCATTTCTTTGATAATCTAAATCATGATGTTTTGCTAAAAAATGTAAAGAAAGTAATTAGAAACATTAATGGTGGGGAATTTTCAAATGATTGGCTAAGACTTTTAAGAAACTTAATGAATTATAGATATATTAACCTTGAAGATATTTCAAAAGAAATAATGTCTAACCATAATAGAATATCCTATATTAATTCTCTGTCAGAACTTGATTCACTTTTAAAAAACGATAAATTGAAAGTTTCTAAAAAGCATAAAGTTGGAATCCCTCAAGGTACTGCACTTAGTGCAGTTTTAGCTAATATATATATGATAGAATTTGACGAATGGGTTAGAGATTATCTACGACAATTTGATGGGTTTTATAGGCGTTATTCTGATGACTTTATAGTTATAATACCTAAGCAACAAATTGAGACTGGAGAAATAGGTGAAGTAGAAGAAAAAATAATAGATAAAAGTCGTGATAAGTTATCATTAATTATAAAAAAAGAAAAAACACATTTATATTATTATAGTAAACAAGATAAAAAAGTTTATTTATATAGCTCTGACAAAAGGTTGCATGAAAGTGAATTGAATTATTTAGGTTTTTCTTTTAATGGGATGGAAGTTAATGTACGACCTAAAACTATATATAAATTTCGCTATAGAGGAAAGAAAGCAATAAATAAGCTTGTAGAAAATATTTCAATATATCGGCAAATACAAAATAGTACGTATAATATGGATAATGATAAATTAAATGGTTGGCAAAAGTATGTTAAAGAAAGTGCAGAAAAAGGATATGCTATACCGAAAAGAAGACAATATACAAAAATGTATTTAATCTCTCATCCTGTTAAAAGAAAAAACTTCCTTTCATATGCTTTTAATGCCGAGAAGATATTTTCGGAAAATAGTGGAAACTACAAAGTTAATATCCTGAAACCGGCTCTTAGACAAGTGGGATATTTACAAAGAAACTTTAACAAAGAGAGAGTACCGATAAAATAGATTTGTTGTTAATTCTAAAAAGAAAGACTATTATGCTCCTCCCTAAAAAATAATAGGTATCCCTATATGCTTTTTGCTAGCTAATAAATTAAATAGTTTAGCCTATACTTATGTAAGTACAGTCGGTTTAAATGAGGCCATGATCAGGAAGTATATTCAAGCCTGAGAAAAACATGACATGATTATAGATAAAGTTAGCAAGTACAAAATACTCAGATCTTTTAAGGGGAGGTGAAGTAATACAAACGCTACTTAAAACAGTGGTAAAGTAGTCCGGGCATTTTTGCTTGAGCAAAGCGAAAGGCAGCGCTTAGAGATGCCGCCTTTTCTAATTGGCTTATAGTCTTAGCCTAGATAATTTTATAAAAGTGAACAATTCACAATCTAAATTTGATATAATCTTACAGTCAAGGTCAACCAACGCATACACGCTGATTGACTTTTTATTTTTGTATTATGAAGGGGTTATATTATTATGATTTGGGTCCACTACTTTTATGAAGGACAAGCATTAGTAATTTGGGGAGCATTATTATTAATTAGTATCTGTGTTACAGAATTTTTATTAAAGTTTGTAACTAAAATTGTATTTTTAAGGCCTTATACTAATGAATTAATTATAGGGCTTTTTGGAATTTTACTACTTATGAGGGGCTATCTGTTTAGTGCAGGATTAGCTTCTTTGGTTGGACTTTTATCTATTGTAGTTGGAATTATCTTAGCTTTACTAAGGAAAAAACATTATAGGCTTTTGAAGTGGGAAAACTGGATAATTGGAGTTGTCTTTCTATTAGCAGGACTTTGCTTTAGAGCAGTTGACTTACTTCTTGTTGGTATTATATATATAGGGTTTATCTTTTTTGGAAAGTTCCTAAAGAAAAAAGCTGTGAATAATTTTATTGTACTGAGCGAGATATTAATATTTGTAGGAATCGGACTATGGTCTGTATCTTATATTCAACTAAGGTCCCCTTTCCTCGAAATCAATAGAAATATTGTTACTCTTGACGAAAAAGAGGCAAATCTTAAAATAAATGCTAATCCCGATAGCAAAGTTGAAGTATGGAAGCATCATAAAAATAGGAGGGAATACACTACTGACAAATATGGTATGACAAAAGTGAAGTTCTATAGTCCGGGAGATTATGAATTAAAAACAAGTAAAAACAATCATATAGCTAAAAAGAAAGTCTATGTTAAAGCTTCTAAAAAATATTTAAGGCATAAAGCTCATGAAGAATTGCTGAAGAATAATAAAAATGGAGTTAAAGAGAAATTAATAATAACATCGAAAGCTTTGACTTGGAATAAAGAGCAAAATGATAGTGAATATTCTGTAAATATTGAGGGAACAACTGCTCCTAACATTCCTGTAAAGATTAGTGAAGGATATGATGAAAAAAAGATATATTCTGATAGGAAAGGTAATTTTAAAATCAAGTGGGAAAGCTATAGCAATGATGCAAGCGAAATTACTGTTTACGTAATTAATGATAAAAAGACTAAGGAAAACAGAAAAAAAGTTAAAATAAAGGTAAATGAAGAATTAAAGAAACAAGAGGAACGAAAAAAGCAAGAAGAACAAAAGCAGAAAGAGGAGGAAAACAACGATACAAGCAGTGATAGTGCAACAGGTCTTTTAGTTAATAAACATAATGATGATAATAAGTATAAAAATAGTTATGCATTAAAAGTAGCTGTTGAAGACTATATAATGGACCACCATCCAGGGTCCGAAGTTGATCCATTTAATTATGAAATTAAAAAAGTTTCTGACGGGATGTACGAAATATACGGATCTTATGATAATGAAAATGGTGTTAAACAGCATTATGTTGCCCTTGCAATGGATGATGGTTCTAGTAAGGTAGAGATTTTGCAATTAGCAAACCAAAATTAGTAATAAGTCGTAATTTATTAGTCTTGTCGAAAAAAATTAGGCTCTTCGTCAAGTAGTGCTGATGAGAAAAGAATAATGTTACTAAATAGCTCGTGTCTTTTCGCCAGGGACATGAGCTATTTATGTCAATGTAATTACTTTTTTGATTACAAATGGTATAATAAAAGAAAGTGAATGATAGGATGTGAGTATATGGATACTACAAAAGCTAGAATTCAAGGAAATGCAGTGGTAGTAACAATCCCTAAGTCGCTAGGTGTTGAACCCGGCACAGAATATCGGTTTAGTAAAGAATCTGATGGTTCATTGAAATTAACACCAACTAAAAAAGTACCCGAAACCATGGCTGAACTTTTTAAGGGATGGCATGGTAAATATGAAACACCAACTGATTTGCAAGATTGGGATAGCCATGATCCAGCAGGTGAAGAGTTATGGTAAAGACGGATGAAGCTACTAAACTAAAACGAGGAAGTATTATTTATATTAACTTTGATCCTTCGGCAGGAGCAGAAATTCAAAAGCGTCGCCCAGCTGTAGTAGTTAGTAATGATATTCTTTCGGAAACTTCACCTTTTGCATGGGTAGTTCCCATTTCGCATGGCACTTTTAATGGTGAAGACTATCCTTTACACGTCCAATTGGATAATCGCACACAGACAAATGGAACGGTTTATGTTGAGCAATTAAAATCATTTGACTTTCATCAACGCAAATGGCAATTTGTAGAAACAATGCCGGCTGATTTGTTTGAAGAAATCCAGAAAAAGGTTCAATTAGTGATTAAATAAGATTGTAATGCTTGTTATAGAAAAGGCATCCCCGTATTCTTTAGTGAGGATGCCTTTTAACTTATCCAACAAGCAAACAGGAGAGAAAAACGTAAAGGTATTCCCTTGGCGTGTTGAATCTTACTCTAACTTAATTTTACAAACAGCGATAAAATAATTGACAAGTTAAGCTCTTAGTATTAGGCTTAACACAGTATTGAAAAGCAATATTTGTTTTTGTAGGGAGTAAGATTTCATCTTACTTCTGATTTTTTATAATGAACATGATTTACTAAATAAAAACGAGTAATTATTGAGTTTTTGTATAAGAGTGCTGAACAGATAACAAGAATATTTGTTAGGTAATGATGTGAATAGGCAAGTATATTTACTTGTAAAGATTGTAACTCTCAAGATGATTAAAACTCTAATATATAACGTTTGATTGACGATGACTAATTTTAGTCGTCGTTTTTTATAGAAAAAATCATAAATCTTATATTAATATCATTAGGTATTACAGCAGTATGCCTAGTAGCATTTGCAGGAATTAGATCAAATCAGCATCACGCGAAACATAACTATGCAGAAACATCTAAGACTAATGCCAAAAAGAAAAGTTCTAGTGAAACTATAGGATCAAGTGAAATTGACTCAGAGAAGGGAAACAATAAATCAAACCAATTATCTGAGAATCATAAAGATAGGCCAAATGCAGGGAAAATTATCAAACTTGATAGCGTTGAAGCAGCAGAAACAACGATAAAAGAGCATGAAGCAACTTGTTCATATGGCAATGAACCTTTTTATCCAGGGTTGGTTTATACAGGAACATACACTTGTAAATGTGGATTGAAAATTATTTGGTGGGATAAAGCTATGAAAGAAAGTGTTGATCGGGATATGGAAAGTTTCTCTAGTAGGGGAATTCATGGACCGGAAGAATATAGCTATGGAACCGATGATCCGTGGGAGAAAAAGACGGGTAGTAATCCATTGCCAGAAAATCAAGAGAATACAGAAATAAGTAGTACTAACTAAAAGGAAAACTTAAGAGGAATTGGCTATAATGCCTTTAAGCAGCTACATAAAATAGCAATTGTATAGTATAGACTTTATATTTAAGAGTATGGTAAATTCGTTCTCGAATATGTGTTCGATAGCAAAAAATGCTTGTGGGTATGGTCTGCTCATGAAAAGAAACGAGATAATATTCTAAAAGAAGGAGGCAATAAATCATGATTCAATTAGTCGAATTAGTTACAGTTGATAATGAAGATTTGGCCTACCATTATGGTTCAGATAACATAGATGAAGTGTTTGAACATGAAAGATTCTTTAATGAATTGATTAAAGATATTCCATTATCGTTTAGTTCGCATATTCTTGCTACAGAAGATGCTTCATTTGATTCTTTATGTGAAAAAGATCCATATTTTAAGCAGTTTCTTGCATATCACGACTTGAAATTTTTCATAAAAAAAGTGAAAGAAAAAAGTCAACTTACAGATGAGGAAGTGGCGGGTTATTTAAAGACTCAGTTTAACTTACATGCATTTCCTCTTCAAAAAGTTCTATATTATAGTTATGCTGACTACTTAGAGAGTAAGGGACATCGTCTTTTCTTAGCATCATTTCAAGCTTTCGACCATGGCCCTGTTGATCGAAAAGTATGGCGAAAGGCCCAGGATAATTTAAAGGAGTTGCAAGAAAAGAATTATGATTTTATCCAAAAAGCAGCATTAAATCCTTCGATTAAGGAATTTATTGATAATTCAGTCAAAAAATATGCTAATTTTTTTGATTCTGGACAGCGATTTGAGAATTCAGATCAAAATCCAACTCATAATAATGGTACGCCATGGGATAGAGCATATAGTAAAGGACGAAATACGCTACTATCTGATGATGATATAAAAAAGTATCATTACCTAGAACAGGTACCTTAATTCTTTATCACCATTAGTCAAAAATATGGAGGTACAACAATGTTATTCATTCATCAAAACGGTTTTGCATAAGTGGCCTAAGTTAATTGGGCCCTGAAAGGACTATTATGCAAAATGTTCAATTGTTATGTTATTCATGACTATATTTACAGTCATGATGACAAAGTATATATGTATTCTGAATTGGTAAAGGCGCTGAATAATGCTAAGCCGCTAATAGATTTTACATTCTTTAGTACGGTGACTCTTTACCAAAATGTTCACAGTATTAAACGTGTAGTGTCAGGTGCAGGTTCCTCCTTTGAAATTGATTGTGATGATTGCAAAAAAATTGAGGAACAAAACTTAAAGGACTTGCACAAAAAAGCTAAGCAATGGTATGAGGTTGCCAAAGCGCATGAAGCTTGGGATGGTCAGCTTAACTACCTGGCTCAGTCAAATCAACTTGGTCAGGAAATATCAGTTGAAATGATTGCTAAGCCTTGCAAACCGTGGAGGCCAGTTCATTATTTGACTCCTCACTCTAGTAGTGGAATTAAGCATGGACGGGTCAATCATTCGATGAGTGCAAATGCCCGTTATACTCACCGCAAGCGCTTATCTGCAAGAGAGTTAAAAGACTATCCACTTACTCACCACAACCATAAAGATCGTCGCCATTATTTTAGATTTCCAGTTTTTGATGATGACGAATACTTTACTGCTAAGCATTCAACTGGCTGGAAATATTCAACTAAGTATCGCCATCAATATCAGGTTAATTTCTAAATTAAAATCACATTAAAAACACCCTTGACGAATTCGCCCTCGCTCGTTATACTAATCGTAAATTTATATGAGAATTTGCTGAGATCGAATGAGTAACTAATGATAGATTTATCAGAGAGCTGTGACTGGTGCAATGCAGTATTTCTAGAGTTAGTGAAGATGGTTCGTGAGCGATTGATCGGTGAATAATTAGCAGATCACGGCGTTGCTACCGTTACCCAAGCTGCAAATTTATTACTATGAATAAGTTTGTTTGAGTGCAGGATTTTAACTTTCCTGAATTTGGGTGGTACCGCGTATTGAGCGTCCCTTGAAAAGACTAGTTTCTTTTTGAGGGGCTTTTTTATTTACGAGGAGGGGATAAAGATGACAAAGATTACTGCAGAATTAACTAAACCATTATTAATTGACGGCGCAATGTCAACGGCTTTGGAACAATTAGGTGCTGATACCAATAACTCATTATGGACGGCGAGTGTTTTAGCTAACCAGCCAGCATTAGTTAAAAAAGTTCACCAGAAATATTTTAAGGCAGGTGCCCGATTAGCAATTACTGATACCTACCAGGCAAATGTTCCGGCATTCATCAAGAACGGCTATTCAAAACAAGAGGCCCATTCATTGATTCAGCGAGCAGTCGCCTTGGCTAAAGAAGCGCGTGATGAATATCAGCAGGAAACCGGGATTTATAACTATGTTGCGGGAGCGCTTGGTCCTTATGGCGCTTATCTTGCCAACGGAAGTGAATATACTGGTGATTATCACCTCAGTACAATTGAATATCAACAATTTCATCGACCACGATTAACTGATATTTTAACGGTTGGTGTCGATGTGATCGCGATTGAAACTCAGCCACGCTTAGATGAAGTGTTAGCAGAATTGGACCTTGTCAAAGAACTGGCTCCGGATACTTTATGCTATGTCAGTTTTTCGCTAAAGGATTCCACGCGTTTACCAGATGGGACACCGTTAGCAGTTGCTGCCCGTACCGTTGCAAAGTATCCAAATGTTTTTGCGGTTGGCGTAAATTGTATTCCATTAGAAGAGGTAACAGCCGCCATTGAGACAATCCATCAGGCAACTGATAAACCGGTTATTGCTTATCCTAATTCAAGTGCGACTTATGATCCGACAACAAAAACGTGGAGCTATCCCCATGGACGTCGTGGTTTAGTTGATTACTTACCACAATGGCTCGCGGCTGGATTGACAATTGTTGGGGGATGCTGTACTACTACGCCCCAAGATATTGCTGCCTTACATGAGTACTTAAAAGGAGGCGCCCATCATGACTAAGAAAACGCATTTAGCCCGTGAAATGAGTGCGCGTCATATCCAGATGATTGCGCTTGGTGGGGTGATCGGGACCGGCCTATTTCTGAGTTCTGGTTACACGATTCATCAGGCTGGGCCACTGGGAACCGTTATTGCTTATTTGCTTGGCGCCTTAATCGTCTATGCCGTCATGCTATGTTTAGGTGAGCTGAGTGTTGCGATGCCGTATACGGGGGCTTTTCATGTTTACGCCAAAAATCTGATTGGGCCGGCCACTGGATTTACCGTTGCGATCCTTTATTGGTTGACCTGGACAATTGCGATGGGCTCCGAATTTACCGCGGCTGGCCTCATTATGAAGCGCTGGTTTCCCCAGATTCCGGTTTGGTGGTGGAGCTTGTTATTTATCGTCATTATCCTCTTATCCAACATTTTTACTGTCAAAGCATTTGCGGAAAGTGAATTTTGGTTTGCGGTGATTAAAGTAGTCGCTATCTGCGCGTTTATTTTGTTGGGGGCTTTAGCAGTAATTGGCCTTATTCCGATTCAAGGCTATCATCATGCACCTTTGCTGAACAACTTTACTAAGGATGGGCTGTTCCCGAGTGGTTTTAGCGGATTATTTATGACGATGTTAACAGTTAATTTTGCTTTCTCTGGGACTGAATTAATCGCCATCACCGCGGGGGAAACTAAGCATCCTGAAAAGACCCTCCCTAAGGCGATCCATACTACTTTATGGCGGCTAGTGATCTTCTTTGTCGGGAGCATGATTGTTATGGCCTCTTTGATTCCTTATCAAAAAGCGGGGGTAACGCAAAGTCCATTTGTCTACGTTTTTAGCCAACTCGGAATTCCATATGCTGCCGACTTAATGAATTTTGTCGTCCTCACCGCGATTATTTCTGCGGCTAATTCTGGTCTATACGCATCAACGCGGATGTTATGGTCATTAGCTAATGAAGGAACAATTCCGGCTATCATCGCCAAAACTAATAAACGCGGGATTCCTGTTTTTGCCTTGCTCTTAAGTATGCTTGGTGGGGTGTTAGCTTTGCTTTCCAGCATCTATGCGGCTGGGACGGTCTATTTAGTCTTGGTTTCAGTTTCTGGATTAGCGGTCGTCTTTGTATGGATTGCGATTTCCTTATGTGAGCTCATTTTTCGTCGGCGCTTTTTAGCGGCAGGTCACCAGTTAAGTGAGTTAAAGTATCGCACGCCATGGTATCCGGTTGTTCCATGGTTTGCGTTTATTGCTAGCAGCCTTTCTTGCATCTTAATTTGGTTTGATCCGCAACAACGAATTGCCTTGTATTGTACGATTCCGTTTGTAATTGCTTGTTATGCTGCTTATTATTTACAAACCTTGTGGCGCAAGTATACTACGAAGAAAAAGGTTTCAGCAGTTGTTAAATAGATGTAAAAAAGCTGTAATTAAAAAATTCATAACGTGTAGTAAAATGTACGAGGATAATTTTTAGGTAGGAGATATAAAATGCATTCACTATTTTTACTACAGTTGATTCAGGCAGTCTTAGTAGCAATCCAATTAGTAATGATCTTCTCAGCTAATAAAGTTAAGCGAGAATGGTTAACGGTTGGCCAGCTTTGTATCGCGGTCGTAATCTTAGCCGACTTATTTTCAGAATTGATCTTCTTCAGTTATACAAGTGTCCTTACTGGCTGTGTATTATTCCTCCAGTTATTCTTGCTCCCAATGTTTTGGAAACAACTAAAGGCATTTGAAGAATAATATAAAATAGGTATAAATGAAAGTGAGTGGAAATTAACTTCCTTGACAAGACGGTTAATTCTTACTCACTTTTTTAATCAAAAAAAGCACCATGAAACTTATTTCACAGTGCCTTTCTATATTATTAGTTGCCAACCATATCATTTACATATTGTTGTAATTGTTTAATCATTTTTTCAGATAAATGATTAATAATAACTCCATTGCGAGCGTGATAGTCAAAATTCTGTAATTGCCATAAAACAACGTATCCTTTAACCCCGGTGCCGTCACTACCATTTATTAAAATGGGCATGTAACGAGGATTGTTAGAATAGTTAGCGGTTGTGATTGGCATACCAATAAACATATGGGTTGCCTCATTATAGGCGGATGTACTCATGACAACATAATGTCTGCGGATATTTCCTTTTTTAGGATTATGTCCACCCATTTCATGTCCTGCGTGAGGTTCTGCATCGGCAATTATAATATCTCCCTTTTTAGGAAATTCCATTAATCAATTACCTCACGTCCTACTTGTTTTACTGGCTGTAATGCTGGGTCGTTTTCGATATCTTTTTGATAATCGTATTCTTTCCAATCTTTAGTTGCAAAAATATTTTTCCTTTTTGCAACAGGGGTAAATACAATTGTCTTACCAACATTCTTTACGGTATATTCTTTTCCAGTTACTTTAATTCCTGACGGTACAGTTAAAGTTCTTGAATTACCAACTTGTCTTAATTTAACAGTCATATTATCCCTCCTTATGTGTATACCCAGTATATACTAAAACGGTGGAAAGAGAAAGACTTTTACCAGGACGTTCACGAAAGTAGTATAAAGTATGCTAAAATGATAAAGATTATTAAGACCAATCAACGTTATGCGCTGACTGGCCTTTTGTAATTTTAAATATAATTAAGTGGGTTTTATTTATGAAGAAAAGAAAATTAAAGAAGAGTTTAGCAACAACTGCGACGGTGATGGCTGTTACAACGGGGGTGACGGCCATTAGTAATTCCGCTAAAGCTGATACAGTACAAAATAGTAAAAATACTATTCAACAAACGCTGCCTGATGTGAACCAACAAGCTCAGCAGAATGTCTGTGCAGCTCAAGATGCGGTTAATAAAGCCAATGCAGATGTAGCAACCGCAAATAATGACCTTAATATTGCTAATCAAAATTTGGCAGACGCGGATCAAAATGTTGATCTAAATAAGAATCAAGTTAAACAGACGAAAGAGCAATTATCATCTCTTGAGCAAACGAAAGAAAATGCCCAACAAGTTTTAACTAACGCTCATGATGAATATTATGAACTATTGAAGCAACCAGTTAATATTTCATACACGGCATTTTCTGGTGATGGATTGAGCGTTTATGAAAGATCAATGCTTGATTATATTGCTTATGACAACCAAGGAAATCTAATTTCTAAGAATCAAGCGTATAAAAATTTTCTTGCGAATAACTATCAAGGAAACATTGATTTCTTGAAAAAGATTATTGCAGAAAATGAGAAAACCATTAATTATCTGAAAATGGGTAGACCATTCGAAGATAATATCAAGAATCTTGAACAAGCAAAAGTAACAATAAAAGAAGAGCTAGAGGAATTGTATAAGGTTGCAGCAGCGCAAAGAGAGGGAAAATATTATAAGCCTAAAGATGATATCGGCTGGATAAGTACTGATTCATATGGATTATCGTATTCTTATAGTTCCGCTAATTATAATGAATGGTATAATGTTGACAAAATTGATCATACAAAGAATTTAATTGAAAATCATGAGGAAGCTCTAAATAAAATTCAACAAAGATTAGCCGAATTACATAATAAAATGCAGTCGGCTGTTGAAAGGGCCGAAAAAATCTCCATTGCTGCCCAAGAATTGCTTCAAAAGTTAGAGCAGATTTCACAACCGCTTATTACTGCTACTCAACAAATTAAAGATGCCGAAAGTGCAATGTCACAAGCTCAACAAAATCTGGCACTTCAAGAAGAACTACTTACTGAGGCCAAAGATAAGCGCAATATTATGCAATCCCAAGCAATCAATGCGCAAACGAAGCTCTTACAAGCACTTCTCAATAAGACAAATTCACAAGAAAAGCTAGCGTCAGCAAAAGAGAAACTTCCTGCACAAACCGATGCCTTAAAGTATAGCTCGCTAATTAACCTTGAACCACTAACTGTTGCGCCAGGAGTAACTCCTGCTCCTAAAGTTACGACGGCGATTGCGGTTGAGAATGATGATCATCAGAATAAAGCTGTTATTACTTTGCCCGGCGATGAACAGGAAAATAAGCTACCCCAGGGAACAAAGGTAGTGTGGAAAGATGACACTAAAGTTGCAGCCGGCCTTCAACATCCCGGAAAGTATACTGAAGATGTCTTAATTGTTTTTCCTGATGGATCGGTGATTTTAACTAACGAGCAGGTTACTGTTACCGCAATAGAAAAACAGGCAGACTTTGATAAAGAGACTTCGCTTGCACAGAAAACGATTGATAGTGCCCAAGAAAATAATATGCGTGCGAATGATCTTTCCGCCCAGGTTATAGAAGTTAATGATAATAATCAAACCTCAGCACCAGAAATATTGGTGACTCCTCAAACCAAGCAAAATACTGTCCAACCAAACGGAGTAATAAAAGGTCAGGCAGCTCAGAATAACAGTGTTCGGTCTTCATTAGCTAAGTATAATAAGACCAAGACAACAAATGATGTTTTGCCACGGACCGGGGATGAATTTTCACTTTCGATTATTGCCCTTGGTGCAGTTATTGGGCTAGTAGGAATTGGGGCAACACTCAAACGGTACGAATAAATTGCTAGTTTATATTATCAAGGAAAATATAATACTTGAAATCAGTCATCAATAGGGAAACGTTCCTCAGTATCTGCAAATAATATAGGTTTTGTGAAGTTTTATCCTAAGTACCTATAAAATCCAGCTATAACTTGCTATACTTAAAATATTAATATGTGAAAAAAGGGATGAGAAGAATGGTAATGGTTGATTTGCATTGTCACCTTTTGCCGGGGATTGATGATGGTTCAAAAAGTATGGAGATTTCATTGCGACTTGCAAAAGAAGCAACAGAAAACGGGGTTACCCATGCACTTTTGACTCCTCATCATATGAACGGGCACTATGTAAACCATAAACAAGATGTTTTAGCGCGAACAAAAGAATTTCAAGAAGAACTAGAGAAAAATAATATTCCATTAACTGTCTTTCCTGGACAAGAAGTGCGAATTAATGGTCAGCTAATTGAAGCCCTTGATAATGATGATATTTTATTCGCTGATGAGAGTGGAAAGTATATGATGCTGGAATTTCCAGACAATGATGTACCTTATTACACTAACCAGATGATTTTTAATCTTCAACAACGAGGGATTACGCCAGTGGTTGTTCACCCTGAACGGAATACCAAGATCATGGCTAAACCAGACTTGCTTTATCAAATGTTGGAAAAAGGATGCTTGTCGCAAATTACCGCTAGTTCCTATGTTGGTACATTTGGTAAAAAAGTCGAAAAATTCAGTAAAAACCTGATTGCGGCTGGTCAAGGATATATCTTTGCTTCTGATGCTCATGACCTTCCAGGACGAAAATACGAAATGCGGCAGGCCTTTGACAAATTATCGCGTGAATTTGGCGCTGACGTTGCTCAAGAATATCAAGATAATGCGCGAGCCATCATTAACGGGGATGAAATTGGTCGTCATCAGATTAAGAAGATTCAGCAACGTAAGAAATTGTTTGGGTTATTTTAAAAAGCTAAGATTAGTTCAGAGACTGTGACATAAATCAAATTACTTTTATAAAAGACAAATAGCGCAGTACAACAATGGTCTCCAACGCCCGGTTTAAACCGAACATTGGAGGCCTATTATTGCTTGCGGGGATCGGAAGAGGGATAAATTGATGGCATTATATTTTACAGACGTTTTTTCAGGAAGTGCCGATTGGATCGTGACTGACCCTCATGCACAAGGCACGATTGTTAAAGTATCACAAGGGACTGGCTACTTAAATCTAAAGTACCAATACCAATATTCGTTAGCAAAGAATGCGGGGCGGCTTTTAGGGCTTTACCATTATGCTGGTGGTGGCAACCCGATCGCAGAAGCAAATTATTTCTTATCGCATATTCAAGATAAGCTCGGCCAGGCGGTTTTAGCCGTTGATTGGGAACAATATCAAAATGCTGCCTGGGGTGATACGACTTGGGTACGGCAATTTGTTGATGAAATTCACCGCCAAACGGGGATATGGCCGTTAATCTATGTTCAAGAATCAGCAATTTGGCAAGTTGCCAATTGTGTCAGTGATTGTGGCCTCTGGGTAGCCAAGTATGCTTCGATGGATTGGCATTCGTGGACAGTTCCGGCAATGACAGTTAATACGAGTCCATGGCAGATATATACTCTTTGGCAATTTGCAGGGGATGATGAGGACCGCTCAATTGCAACGGTTGATCGTGAGGGCTGGGAGCGCCTTGCTAATCCAACTGGTCAAGTTGATGTTAAGCCAACCTTAACACAAAACGATTCGTCAACGTGGACAGATTCCTTGGGTGATGAGTGGCACCGTGAAAAGGGACGTTTTATCACAGATCGTGTTCTTGATTTACGTTGGGGTGCACTACCGACATCTTCTGTGATTGCGACCTTGCCAGCTGGCTCCATTATTGATTATGATGCCTGGTCACGTCATAATGGATATGTTTGGTTACGCCAGCCCCGCGCAGATGGGCAATATGGCTATCTTCCATGTCGAAACGCTGATAGTAATGAGGCATTTGGTAAATTTGAACCACTTAGTTAAGAATCTAATTCCACGTATTATTCGTGAAAAAGGTGAGGCTGAGAGAAAAATTTTTCTCCCAGCCTCACTTCTGTAAAATGCAAGATTTTAAGTGGATTTAACGATTTTTTGCGTATATATAATATTAGAGACACTATTTTTAGGAGGAACTTATGCGCTTTTTACATACGGCTGATTGGCATATTGGCAAGACCTTAAACGATTTTAGCTTGCTTGATGATCAGCTAGCAACCTTTAAGCAGATTGAAGCAATTGCCAAAGACCAGCAAGTTGATGCGATAGTGATTGCCGGGGATTTATATGATCGGTCCGTGCCAAACGAAGCAGCGGTTAAGCTCTTAAACCAGATGCTGCAAGATTTAAACTTGACTGATCATTTTCCTTTACTGGCAATCAGTGGGAACCATGATTCAGCGGTCCGTTTGAGTACGGGGACTGATTGGTTTGCTTACCAGTCATTTTTCTTAAATACTAACATTAATGATACTTTTATCCCAGTCACAATCAAGGATACCCAATTTTTCTTATTGCCTTTCTTTGGGATTCAAGAAGTTCGCAACTATTTTAATGATGACAAGATTAAAAATGTCAATGATGCGATGGCGCGGATTACAACCGAGATGGAAAAGCATTTTGCCCCTGATAAAAGGCATGTCCTTGTCGCCCATTTCTTTGCAGCTGGAAGTAAGCGAACGGCGGATTCTGAAACTTTGATTGAGGTTGGCGGACTGAGTGCGGTCACGACAGATGTTTTAGCTCCCTTTGATTATGTTGCCCTTGGTCACCTTCATAACCACAACGCTTTAAATGACGAAAAAGTTAAGTACAGTGGCTCTCCAATGAAATTTTCAGTATCGGAAGCTAAGCAAGAAAAGGGCGTTTGGATTGTTGATACAGCACCTTTTAAGACCGAGTGGGTTCCACTATCGCCAGTTCATGATATTCACCTTTTGAAAGGGAGTTTTGCTGAACTAGCTACAAAACCCGCAGAAGCATTACGGAACGATTTTTATGACATTGAATTGACTGACCAAGAACGAATTCCTGATGTACTAAACAAGTTACGCGAATATTATCCAAAGATTGTCAGCCTTCACCGGACACATCAGGCCAAGCAAGTTCAACTCAACCTTAGTAAAAAGCGTGCTCAGGAATCGCCTCTTGATTTGCTTACGGATTTTTATTCCCAAACAATGGGAAACGATTTAACTGACCGCCAAAAGAAGTGGGCAGAAAAGGCCTTGACTCAAATTATGAAAGGGGAGGAATAGGATGCGTCCATTAACGATTGAACTACATTACTTTGGGCCGTATGAGCATCAAGTGATTGACTTTACGCAGTTTACAGAGCGTTCCTTATTTCTGGTAGCAGGGAATACTGGTGCGGGGAAAACCACGATTTTTGATGCGATGTGTTATGCACTTTTTGGTCAAACAACCAATGATCGTGATCGGTCGGCTGCTGCTTTACGTTCTGATTTTGCACCAGCTGACCAAGAAACAATGGTGAAGTTTACCTTTGAACACCAAGATCTTAAATATCAAATTATGCGTCGTCCTAAACAGGTTTTAAAGGGACGCCGCGGCAATTTAGTTGAACATAATCAAGCTGTTGATCTTATTTACCCGCTTGAAAGCGATCATCCCCATGAAATTACTAAAATCAAGGAAGCAGATACGTTTATTACTGACCTGCTCAACCTAACCCGTGATCAATTTAAGCAGATTGTTCTTCTCCCTCAAGGAAAGTTTCGGCAGTTTCTTGATTCAGATAGCAATACGAAGGAAGCTCTTCTAAGAGACCTCTTTAATACGTCCCGTTATGAGCAGTGGGCAACGCAATTAAAAAACGATTTGCGCGAACAGAAGAAGTCATTAACGACTCAAGAAACAAAACTTCAATCATTAAAGGAAACAGTAACCGAGATTGATGCGCAATTAACAACTAAAGAATGGTTAGCAGAAGCAAAAAATTACTTATCCCGACTAAAGGCTAATCTTAAACACTTAGGCGATGATGAGCAGCAACAGCAAAAGAAAGTTGATCAGCTTGATGCCCAACTTCATGCTGAGCAAGAGTTGAAAAAGAACATTGAGGCATTGGCTGAGCTTGTTAAGGCTGGAGAAATACTGCAAGCTCAAGCAGGAGAGATTCAAGAAATAAAGCAACAAGTAAGATCCCTTGACTGGTATCAAGAACACCAGACAGAATACCAACGGTGGAAAGATGGCGAAAAGCGTCTCCAAAAATTAACAGCGGACAATGAAATTCTCCATGAGAACCTGCGCAACCTTCAAAAGCAACAGCAAGTAATTGAAACTGAACTGCAGCAAACGAGCAAGCAGCAAGAAGAGATTGATCAGCTTCAAACAGAAGTTGCCGACTTGACGAATAAACTACCATTATTCGATGATCGAGATAAACTAAGATCAACTGTCGATGAACTACAAACAAACTTAAAGCAGCAGGAAAAACAGCAAGCTGCTTCCCAGAAGAAGTTGCAAGACGCTCAACAGCAATTGACGGTTGTTACTAATAATTTAAAAGAGCATGAAAACTTAGGGGAAGTTCAAGTTCAACTAGCAAAGAAGGAAAGCCTTCAAGAAAAATTAACGACTGCTGGAAAAGATTTAAAGCAATTAGAAACAGAACTTTCATCTGAAAAGGAAAATTGCGCGAAATTAGAGCAAAAGCAGGGGGATGCTGAAAAACTCGTTCAAGAATCGCAAAGTAGGTTGGATGACTTGAATGATCGCTTTGCCCGTCACCAAATTGCCATTCTTGCTCAAAAATTAAAGCCGGATACACCTTGTCCAATTTGTGGATCGCTTGACCATCCCCATCCAGCAAATTTAGCAGATGATGGTGAGTTGGTAACGGAAGCACAAGTTAAAGCAGCAACCGTTAAAGTTCAACAAAATCGTAGTACGTTTGACCAGTTAAAAGAGCAAGTTCGCCAAAGCGTTGCCAAAATTGTGGACTTAACGACACAGGTAGAAACTCAGCAGGCATATTTAGCTGAACTGTTAGGGGATGATGAATTACCGCAGGATTGGGAGGGACAAATCGAAAAGCAGGCTCAGAAACTAGCGCAAATGAAGACTGACCTCGATAGAATAGAACAACAAGTTAAACAATGGCGCCAAGAAGAGGAAGAATTGCAACAGGAATCCAAGTTCTCCCAAGAAGAATTAGATAAAATAGACGAAAGTGTGAACCACTACAAACAGGACTTAATCGCCAAGCAAACTATTCTGAAAGAAAAAACAGCCGCTTTACCAGCAAAATTTCCTACTAAAGAAGCAGCTGACAAGCAAATTCAAACTGATCAACTAAAGATCAAAGCCTTTAATAGCCAGCTTGAATCATTACAACAACAACGACAAGAAAATGCCGAAAAATTAGCAGGGACAAGTAGTCGGATCGATCAGACTAAAGAAGAGCTTGCTACCCAAACGACGCAACAGGATAACTTACACCAATATCTTGTGAACCTTTTAGCACAATATGATGTCCGACTTAAATGGAATTTCTGGCAAGAAGCTAGTGAACAAGTATCAACGTTGTCATCATTACGTGAACAGGTAACGACCTTTGAGAATCAAGTCCAGGATAATCAGTCCCAACAAGAGCGGTTGACTAAGTCAATCAATAATCAGCTCATGCCAGATATTGCGTCAACGCAGACAAAACTTAATGCTGAGCATGAACAACTTCGGCAATATCAGCAAGAAATGGGTCAGTTAACTGCTCAGTATAAGCAATTAGAAGAAACGGATCAAAAGATTATTAAGGTAGTTGAAAAAACAGGAAAACTTGATCAAGAAATTAATGAATTACAAACATTAACAGACGTTGTGACCGGAAATACCGAAAACCACGTTAGCTTAGAACGGTATGTATTACAGGCATATTTTCAAGATGTCTTAGTAGCAGCCAATGTTCAGTTAGAACGATTAACTAATGGCCGCTACCAGTTTGAATTAGCAACGGAAAGTCATGGGGCTGGTGCCAAGTGGAGTGGACTTGAAGTTAATGTATATGATGATAATGCTGGTAGAACGCGAAGTGCCCGGACGCTTTCTGGTGGTGAAAGTTTTATGGCTTCACTTGCCCTTGCTTTAGCTCTTTGTCAGATTGTCCAAGAGCAAAGCGGGGGGATTAAGATTGATGCGCTCTTTATCGATGAAGGATTTGGTTCCCTTGATCAACAAGCTCTTGAAGATGCTCTTCATTCCCTTCAAGAACTCGAAGGTCACCGGATGATTGGAATTATCAGTCATATCACTGAATTGGAAGAGCAAATTCCAGATCAGTTAATTGTTCGATCAAGAAATGGCCGTAGTTATGTCTCATACCAGCATGAAATATAAGCTTAGAACAGTATCTAAATTTGCGATGATGAAATTAGATAAAAAACTTTAAAAATAAAAAGTGCAAAAATCAGTTTTTTGCGTATATATATTTATAGGGGAGGTGATTTGCGAGATGAAGACTCGTTCGTTCATAGACTCCTTTCCCCATTATTTGCTGTCTTCGTCTGCAGTCACTTCCCTAATGGGAGCTGTGACATGAGTCATGTTGCTTTCATAACGAGATGGCGCAGTACAACAATGGTCTATCATCGCTTGGCAAAGCTGTTGGTGACTATTGATGATTGCGTGGCCTTCAAAGGCTAGGTTCGCGTCAAAAAACGAAGTAACAAGTGATTCCTGTCTCGCTCTCTTTCTTCTCCCACAAATCTTAATGTAAAGATCTCTTATCTGCTCTTTTACGTACCACCAGATAGGAGATCTTTATTTTTTAAAATAAAAAGTGCAAATGTTATTTTTTTACGTATATATTTAAGTGAAGGCCTAAAAAATGCATTTAATGCTCTTTAACTCCATATTATCTTCCACAGTCAAATCGGCCTTCATTTCAAAAGCTAGGAAATTCTTCTTAGCTTTTTCTTATAATAAAAAAGTCATTATTGTGGGGAGGGCAATAATGACTTTGAAATTATTTATCTTAATGATTTGCGGTATCCAGCGGCTTGCGCTTCTGCTTCTGAGTTGAAATAGACCGCATTTGCTGAATTCATATGATAGCCTTGCTGATCAGGCGTATGGTAGATTTTTGAACGAGCATTACCAACGATCATACCGGCCTGATCGGTTCGCATATCACCGTTATTCGATGGTGCAGTTGAACTGCTGCTTGTATTAACTGCTGAACTTTCCTCGCTACTGCTGCTAGATGATATTTCTGAAGATGATTCGCTTTCAACAACTGGTTTTACGTAAGTAGTATTAGTAACAGTAAAACTTGTTTTGGCGCTTTTATCATCATCACCGTTAGTGGCGGTAATATCGAAACGACACTTCTTGGTACTAGTAGCAAGTTTTAGACTCTTACTAAAATTACCATTATCATCGGCTTCGACAGTATAGCGACCGTTGTTTCCACCATGTTTTACAATTTTAATCGTTGCATTGGCTTCAGTCTTTCCTGAAAAAGTGACAGATCCGTCTGCTTCAGTATCAATCTTAATCCCTTTGTTTGTAGCTTGCGCATTCTTACCGTCTGGGATATTAACGGTGAGCGGTAAATTACTGGCAAGTACTGAGTGTTGGTTAATTGGAATAATAAATAGACATATTCCAGCAAAAAAGCTAGTAAATATTGTAGCTAGTTTTCTCACAGTCCACTTCCCCCATATTCATTAATAGTTGTTTTCCCCTGTAAGATCATATCATATAAAAGGTGATTTAAAAAGTTAATCTAATCTCATTGTATACCCTTACAAAATTATCGAAATTGCTATAAAAATTAACTTTTAGTCATGATAAAATTAAAACAAATTTTAAGCTATTGTCCATTGTATATTTATAGAGGAGTTTTTTATGAAGAATAATAGTTCAAAATATTGTTTATTGTTAGGTACAGCACTGTTAGGATTATATTTCCAAGCTAATAGCGTTCATGCGGATACGACTGATACAACAATTAATGGAGAAACTACCCATAGCAATGTTACTCCAATGGTTCAGACTAACAAGGATGAGGCAAGTACACCGCAAACAACTACTGATTGGTCAGACCCGGCCAAATATCAAAATGACATTCCTGTTCAGATTTTAGGAATCAATGACCTGCATGGTGGGTTAGAAACGACGGGGTCAGCTACGATTGGAGATAAGACTTATTCGAATGCCGGAACAGTTGCACGTCTAGCTGGTAACCTTGATGCGGCAGAGGAAAGTTTTAAGAGCGCTAATCCGACAGGAACCTCAATTCGGGTAGAAGCTGGAGATATGGTTGGGGCTTCTCCAGCAAATTCTGCTCTGCTCCAAGACGAATCAACCATGCATGCTTTAGACGCAATGCATTTTGAAATAGGAACTTTAGGAAACCATGAGTTCGATGAAGGTTTAGCTGAATATATGCGGATTGTTAATGGTGGTGAACCTACTAAACAATATAATGAAGCTGAGATGGCCTATCCTCATGTGAAAACAGGGATTAATATCATTACTGCCAATGTTGTAAATAAATCTGATGGTCAAATCCCATTTGGAATGCAACCATACTTGATTAAAGAAATTCATACTAGTGATGGTAAAGTTGCTCGGATTGGATTTATTGGGATTGAAACTGCTTCCCTACCAATTTTAACCTTATACGATAATTACAAAGATTATGATGTTTTAGACGAGGCTGAAACAATTGCAAAATATGATCAAATTTTACGTAAAAAGGGTGTTAATGCAATTGTAGTTCTTGCCCATACAGGGGTTTCAACGGATAAAGATGGCAGCACTAAAGGTAATGCTGTTGATATCATTAAGAAGCTTTACCAAATTGATCCTGATAATTCTGTCGACCTTTATGTTGCTGGTCACTCCCACCAATATGCTAATGCTACTGTTGGTAGTGTAAAATTAGTGCAAGCCATTTACACAGGTAAGGCTTACGATGATATTATCGGTTACATCGATCCAACAACTAATGATTTCGCACCGAATAGTCTCGTTTCGCATGTCTTTCCTGTATTATCAGAAAAGGATGCGCCTAATATCAAAACAGATGCAAATGTTACAGCAATTGTTGAAGATGCTAACAATCGAGTAGCACCAATTATTAATAAGAAAATAGGGGAAGCTGCTACAACAGGCGATATTCTTGGACGACTACATAATACCCCTACTCGTGAAAATGCCGTTGGTGAATTAGTTGTCGATGGTCAATTATATGCCGCTCATAAGGTGGGCTTACCAGCTGATTTTGCGATGACTAATACAGGGGGTGTTCGTGCAGATCTACATGTTAATCCTGATCGTTCCATTACATGGGGCAGTGCCCAAGCGGTTCAACCATTTGGTAATATTTTGCGGGTAGTTGAAATGACAGGGGCACAAATCGTTGAAGCCTTGAATCAACAATATGACGAAGATCAAGCTTACTACTTACAAATTTCCGGGCTTCATTATACTTATACTGACCAAAACGATCCTAACCAACCATATAAGGTCGTTCAAGTTTATGATCAACATAATCAACCGCTTGATATGAATAAGACTTACAATATTGTTATTAATGACTTTTTAGCAGGTGGCGGAGATGGCTTTTCTGCATTTAAGGGTACCAAAGTTGTCGGGATTGTCGGGCAAGATACAGACGCGTTTATTGATTATATTACTGATATGACTAATGATGGTAAACCAATTACCACACCAACAATGAACCGTAAGATTTACTTGACTGCTGAACAATTAGCGAAGGCTGACGCAGATTCACAGTCACAAACAGGAACTAATCAGAACACTCAAAACGATGCTAATTCCCAGACTGAAGGAAATCAGCTTCAAGAAGTTCCGAGCCAACCAGTATCTCCAACAGTAACCTTGCCAACAACAGCTGGTCAACCCGCTGAAACTGTTACATTACATGCTCAATCTAAGCAACAAACCGTAACTGCTAATAATCAATTAATTAATTTGACGCCTACATCAATCAATGGTCAAAAACAAAAAGCAGCTGACCAGCAAGCAGCTTTACCACAAACTGGTAACGATGAAGATCTTGCATTACTTCTTCTCGGAAGCTCATTAATGGCAGCAACCGGATTGACAATTATTAATCGCAAGCGTAAACATGCTTAATTGCTTAAAATAGACTGTTACTTTCATTATTTGGGAGTCAGCAGTCTATTTTTCATTATTTTGTTTTCTCGCTATAATGGAAACGATAAAGTAAAAATGGAGTAAGAACATGGCAGAAAATATCATCAATATTTTAAAAACCAATAATATGACCGTCGCATTTGTCGCTCAAGAAAGCGGCCTTGACGTTGCGCAGGTTAACGAAACACTTAAACGTCCCGTTGCAACCTGGTCAATTCAGATTCTTAATGCACTTGCAGATGCTTTAGGAGAGCGCCCAGGAGAATTATTAGATCGGATTCAGGACTTTGATTTTCACTTGCATACTGACGATGATCAACTAACGATTCAGCACGTGCAGTTCCAAACACCTTCTTCTTATCAACAGGTTCGGTTTGCTGTTGAAAGTAATATTTTAGAGGGATGGGAACCTACAACAACAGATATAAGGCAATTAAAAGAGAGTGCTGAAAATCCAGATGATGAAATTTTAATGGAAATTGAGCAATTATTTGGTGATGAAGATGACTGATGAAGAACTTCAAGCAAAATTTTTATATGATAATGGAACACTCCGCAATAAATTTGCAATTAAAAATGCGGATGAATTAAGCTTAATTGAGTATCGCGGCGTAGCAGAAAGGGAAGTGGCCCTTCTTCAACAACAACCGAAAATTAAAAGCTTTGAAGATTTACAGACGATTAATAAATTCCTTTTTGGTTGGCTTTATGACTGGGCGGGTGAGTTACGTAACTACTATATTTCTAAAGCAGGTTTTGATTTTTTGGAATATGGTCGCTTTGATAATGCAATTAAGTATATTAATGATGAAATTGTGCGATTGAATAAGAAAAAGCAGCCTACCATTGAGGATTATGCTGCTCTTTTAAATGATTTGAACTATATTCATCCGTTTCGTGAAGGGAATGGGCGGTCAACTAAATTATTCATCCAGTTAATTGCTCTCCATCATGGCCAGGTAATTGATTATCCAGCAGATAACGCGGAAATGATTGCTGGGTTAAACCAATCAGATGTCAGTATTATTGCCAAGACCATGGCATTACAGAAAAGTGCTGGTTAAGCTAGTTTGCTTGCTGCTTGTTTATCAAGAATCACTGTTACGTTTGGATGTTTTTGGAGGGCTGATGCCGGAATCGCGGTCGTGATTTTACCGTTGACCATTTTGTTGATTGCGTCTGCTTTTTGCTCACCAAATGCGAGTAAGATGATATGTTTTGCTTGCAAGATTGAACCAATTCCCATCGTGTAGGCTTCCGTTGGCACGTCCTTACTTGAAGTAAAGAAGCGTGCATTGGCATTGATAGTAGCAGGGGTTAACTTTACTTTATGGGTTTGGCTATCAAAAGGGGTTCCAGGCTCATTAAAACCGATATGACCATTATTGCCAATTCCTAAAATTTGCGTATCAATAGGATAAGTAGCCAAAATCTTATTATAGTGATTAATTACTTCGGCAGCATTCAGATTACTGCCATCTGGAATAAAACTTTTGGCAAATGGCTTTTGCGCGAAAAGATGATGCTCCATAAAGTAATGATAACTTTGCGGATCAGTTGGTTTGAGGCCGACATATTCATCAAGGTTAATAGAAATAAGGTTAGAATAATCAACTGAACTACTAGTCATCTTTTGATAAAGACCTAGTGGAGAACTCCCTGTTGCAAGGCCAAGTACCTGAGCACCGTTAATAATATCTGTTTGGAGAAGTTCAAAGGCGTTTTGGCTTGCTGCTTCTTTATTTTTCGTTACAAGAATTTTCATCCTCATCACCTCACGACTATTGTAATTCTTTTAAGGAAAAAGAAAAGAGCAATTGCAAATGCTTATTCTTGAAATTTGACAAAAATGTTATTGAACGCGCTTACAAAAATGTGTAAAATGAGGGTGTTGCTGAAAGAATCTGATAAGAATTGGGGAAAGTTTAATGAAATTCAAAAAATTAACAGTAATGTGTGCTGTTTTATCAGGTTTACTATTAGGGAGCTCTGCGATGACGGTGGTTCCAGCTACTACTTATGCAGCCTCTAATGATAAGCAGGTGACAATCTATCTTACACGTCACGGGGAAACTACTGGTAATGTGATGCAACGGGTACAAGGATCGAGTGATTTTCCATTAACCAAAAATGGAATTACCGTTGCTAATGATTTGGGTTACGGATTAAAGGGAATTAAATTTAAGCATGCTTATACGGGTAACTTAACCCGGCAAGAAGTTACTGCACAACAAGCATTGAAGTATTCTGCCAATCCAAATACAAAGATTACGACCACACCAATGTTACGTGAAGGCGGATACGGTAGCTTTGAAGGAGACAGCATTGAAGCTGATAACCAGAAGATTGCTAATGTTTATGGTTATCAAGATGGCAAGCAATTCCAGCAAGCAACGGGTAAAGATTACTGGAATAAACTCCAAGATGCCTACCACAAACTTGATATGGACAATTCACAAAATACCAAGTTGGCTAAGAGTGATCGGGCAGAAAGTTCAGCTCAGGTGCAAAAACGGATGAATTCAGAATTACTTCACATTGCAAAAACAACTCAAAAACAGGGTGGTGGCAATGTTTTAGTCGTTAGTTCAGGAATGTCAATTAATGAATATCTTTCAACCATTTCTAAAAAGTATGACGGAAAGCCAATGCAGAATGCGGCAGTAACCAAACTTGTTTATAAGAATGGTAAACTTCACGTTGATGGTCCAATTGGTACGCTTCACTATGTAAATAAGGGAAAGAAAATAGCAGTAAATAAGTAAATAAATTATCTTTCAGCAACATATATGATTTATTGCAATTATTGAATTATTATTTGGGGACTCTTTGATCAGCAAGGAGCCCCTTTTTGCTTTTTTAGAAGGGAGATAGTGCCAATGGAAAATTTAACGGTTAAGCTGTTTAATGAAATTGCTGAAAAGCAGCTTCCGGGTTTAGCATTATTTGAAAATCGAACTGGTTCTGGAAAAACAACGGGTGCCTTGCAGTGGGTAACCGACAAGCTAATGAAAAGTAAGGGATCCGATGTCATTATCTACATAACTCCCAACAGACAGAATCGGGATGAAGCATGGCGGGGATTGGTTAGACAAGCATATCGAAGAATTCTTTGCGACGAATCAGTTAAACTTAATCGACAATCGGATCGCAAGGGATGAACGGATAGAAGATATCAAGGCCGCGTTGGTTCAGCTTTTGCCAACCGTTAAAATCAATATTAGACCGACCGTTGAAGATAAATTTGGATATAATCTAGTTGTGATTAATAATAAGCGGTATTTCCAAACTCATGAAGATGTTAAAGATAATTATGCGAGAGACTATCAGCAAGCCATAGTGCAACATTTGACAATTGATACCTTTAGGAAGGGAGCTCTAAGAAGTACGTTAATTAATTTATTAAAAGAGTTGATAATAAAGAAAGATTTGAAAGAAAGAAGCTTAAGTCTGTATCATTCACCAGATTCAATGGTGGGATGGGAGTTTTATCAAGTTGCAAAGGAAGCTCATGGTACCCAAGCAGTCTATCTATTTAAAATGATTAATAGTGATGAATTCGAGGTGAGACGGTTAGATTTACAAGAAAGCTCAAAATTTATTAATTCCGATGATGCAGATCTTCAGAACCTAATTAAAACTCCTGCTAATACTTTCTACAATTTAAATAGGAAAAACATCTTTACCTTACCTAATGCTGAGCTTTTTGGCGATATCAACGAGATGATTAGTCATCAAAATTGTTCATCAGTAACAAAAGTGGAACTTAAACGGACTTTGAATGATTTAAGTAAAAGTTACCCTAATTACAGAATTAAATACCAAAATTTTATTTCTATCATTAATAAAAGAGAGCTGGATTCGTTTAGTATCAATGACTTAAAAGATGAATTTGATTTTATGAAGAAGAATAAAATACTAAGTCCAATTGCAATTAATTTATTATTGGATGAATTATATGAACAATATGGACTAGTTTTGAAAGTGAAACCAAAAATAAAATCTCATGTTCAAAAGTATCTCTCTGGGTTAATCGATATTAATTATTTCGTTGATAACGACGATCAGAATGTTATTTACTATAATGTAGGAACCGTTAGTAAAAATATGAATATGTCAATTGCAAAGGCATCACACATCTGGCAACTTCAGCCTAACATTAAATTAAATGAGCGTGATTTCGCTACGATTGAGACCGAAAATATCTTGAAGTTTCTTCAAATGATGATGGTGAATTTTGTGCGATTTCATCAACTAACAGTAATTCCTTTTCCATTTAAATACCTTCGAGAATTTATTCAACTTGAAGAAAAGAAAAGATCAGCTAAAAAAGATGTGACAGATTTACTGAAATGATGAGATAATACTAGGAGTGATGGGGTGATGATGGTGAAAAGTACTAAAAAGAAACGATCCCATATTGGGTTAATTATATTTACTATATTACTGGTAATTTTGTTAGGAATTTTAGGGGTAAATTATAAACGGTTTGCTAGTAAGCAACTTAACCCAGTTCGTGATAATAAAGTAGTAAAAAAGGGTTCGCCTAAAATAACAAAGACTGAAAAAGTTGTTGGATCGTATCGAGATGATCAAGACAGTGCAGCTATTGTCTTAAATGAAAACGGAACAGGTCGGTATGTTTATGCAGATAAGAATAATCCGGATACAAATGATAGCTTAACTTGGCGTAAAGAAGGAGAACACTACCTTATAAATTTGGAAGATCGTGACGTAACTAATCCCCTTACTGCAACGCTTGATAATAATAAATTAGTTGTTACAGGTAGTAATGGTTGGAATACCGAAACGTTCCAAAAGGTTAATGAAGAGTTGAACCTTCAACAATTTTTGAATGATATGCATAAAAAATAAAATAAATGCTTGCAAAGGATTTAGAGATAGGATATAATAATATTCCTGTCAGCGATGGGAGATAGATGATCGCTTGTAGCTTCTTAGATTTATTTAACTTAGCTGCAAAGTCTCAATAATAATTTGAAAAATATTGTTGACATCCTATTGACGACATGATATATTAATAAAGTTGCTGATTGAGTTATCGATCAAAAGAAATTCAAAAATTAATTAAAATTTCTTCTTGACAAGCTAATCTGATATATGTTATAATAATTATGTTGATTGGCTGCTTGATTAGCCAACAGGTAGACCTTTGAAAACTGAACAAAGTTTCGACGAATCAAATGTGTAGGGTCTTCAATCACGATGTGATTTGAA
>NZ_JAJGVH010000082.1:0-153030 GCF_020785355.1 Limosilactobacillus reuteri
AGTCATGTGGTAATAAGTCAAGATAAAATTATCACTGACAAACTTGTTTTGACCAGATTTTTGACGCACTTAAATAAGCCTTGATCCCAAGGTGTTTTAAAAGCTAAGCGTCGAGAATCAGTTTATCTTCCTATACCAATTACCTCTTTTCCTGATAGATTTGATGATTTTTGAGTAGGAAGAAAATCACCCTAATAAGTTTACGTGCGGTAAGGACGAGAGCGCGTTTTGATGGGGTATGCTTTACTTCTTGATATTTACGCCGATAATATTCACCAAAAACTGGATCTTGGATTCTAACTCTGTTGGCAGCTTCAACCAAATAGTATCTAAGATAAGCATTACCAGTTCTCTTGAGCGGAGTATTATCACTAGCGTAAGCTCCGGACTGCTTTTCTCGCCAGGAAAGCCCAGCATATTTAGCCAATTTAGCTTCATTATCAAATCGTTCGATTTGACCAATTTCAGCTAAAATACCAGCAGCGTATACTGGTCCAATTCCGGGAATGGAGCGCAAAATCTGTTCTTCATCAGTTACTTGAACTACTTTCTCAATTGCTTTGTCGAGGTCTTTAATCATCTTCTGAAAAGCTTTAATTTCCTCGGCATAAACGGAGAGAACTGTATCAACTGAATTAGCAATTACTTTGTCTAAACGATAAGAAGCACGAACTGCCTTTTGAATTATTTTCGCCAAGGCTTCAGGGTTCGCGAAGCGACCCCGGCCGTGTTCATTCAGATAATCGGCTAAATCAGTAATCGAAAGATTAAGTAAGTCATCAGTAGTCATATCTTCAGTTAGCAGACTCATCATCGTTGAACCAAAGATAGAAGTATTCAGTTCATCAGAAATTACTAATTTATTGAGCTTGTAGTATAGGTTCTCAATAAAGTGTTGCTTAGCCCGAGCTAAGCTTTGAACAAGCTCATATCGGGAACGCGTTAAGCGTTGCAGGGCAATGTAGTTCTCTTGACGAACAATCCCTACTGAATAGCGTCCAACACGTAGGAAGTCAGCAATGTAAAAAGCGTCGATTTGATCATTTTTATCTTCAGCGAAGACATCATGATAGCGCTTAGTTTTCTTAGGATCGATAACCACGGATTGTGTATTGAACTTTTTAAGGTCCGAGTCTTCTTGGAAAAACATTGCTGGGTGAAAGCTGTAAATGGAAGTGGCTTCCATGCCAATCACAACTTGGTCGAGATGATTTGAATTCGCCGTATCGATAATCATGTTTTTTAATTCTGTTGCGCCTTTCAAATCATTAACAAAGTTACCATGGAAAACAACTTCAGTTGTTTCTTCAGAAATCATTGAAGTTACTAAATCTTTTGAGCTAACGTCAATACCGACAAAAAGTTTCATTGGAATGGCCTCCTTTCATTAAAATTTACTGGTCTTAATCTGATCACTGCATGATAGCCCCTAATTACAATCACTAAAAACATCCTCGCAAGTATCAGTATTCATTGGTTAGAGAGTTAAAGCTGCACCTAATCCTACTCTGAATTAGTAAACTATCTAATCGATACAGCATGTGAGTTCGAAAATCAGTAGATTGGCTGGGCGGCAGACTTCATAAGTAGTTAAAAACTACAGGAGGTATTAACCTATACCAGTTGACCAAAGCCAATGATAATTAGAGGTTATCATGCGGTGACCAGAAAACAAGTTGTAATGTAGCAAAATCCGTAAGGATATATTTATAGAATACGAGAGATGTATGTTGTAGATGATTGTGAACATATTGACCTTTATGATCGAGTTGATAAAATACCATTTAATAAGATTAAACAATTCTTTGATGAAGCTTTTGTAAAGGAAGATTAGATGAAAAAGTATTCTCAATTATTATTAGGCTTTGCTGTTATTTTAGTTGGCCTATTAGGAATAAGTTCACGAGCACATGCTGTAACCCATTATGTTCAATCATCAACACCGACGATTTTTGTTCATGGGTGGGGTAGTAGTTCTCATGCTGAAGAAAAGATGGCCAATGCTGCCCGTGATGCCGGTGTTACGAAGACAATTGTGCGGGCAAACGTTGACAGAAAAGGGAAAGTAACATTTAACCATCAAATTCCAGCAAATGCCGTTAATCCGATTGTGGAAGTTAACCTTGAAGATAATAAATTAAGTGCATATCAAGATAATTACACGCAAGGTTATCATCATGGTGGTGAATATGTAAAAAATGTGATATTAGCTTTAGAAAAACACCACCATTATAAGCAAATTAACCTTGTGGGCCATTCAATGGGAAACTTAGAAATTATCAATTATATTAATGACAATGTAAATGATAAAAGCCTTCCGCAAGTAGCCCACTTAGTAGCGATTGCTGGTCACTATAATGGACTGGTAGGCCAAAGTAATGTTCAAAATGCGAAAGTAAACTCCAAGACAGGCGAACCAGATAAAATGGATTCTTCATACCGTGAATTACTTGGCTTACGGCAGAGCTTTCCCAGAAATACAGCCGTGTTAAATATTTACGGGGATGTTGGGGATGGCAGTCACTCGGACGAAGATGTACCGGTAAATTCTGCTAAATCATTAAAGTATTTAGTCAGTGATCGTGCAAAATCATACCGCGAAGTTGAAATTCATGGAAAGAATGCCCAACACAGTAAGCTCCACAATAATAATCAAGTAAACCGTGAATTGATTAAATTCTTGTGGGAAAAATAGAGTAAAAAGGAATGGAAAAATTTTCATTTCTTTTTTTATTTGACATTGTGTCGATAACGACATAAAATAAAAATGCATAGAGAAGAGAATTGAAAGGATGATCAAAATGACCGAAAAAACGTTTAAGACCCTTGATGATTTTCTTGGGACCCACTTTATTTATACTTACGATAATGGTTGGGAATATGAATGGTATGCTAAGAATGACCATACTGTTGATTACCGGATTCACGGTGGGATGGTAGCAGGCCGTTGGGTAAAAGACCAAGAAGCAAATATCGTAATGTTGACAGAAGGTATTTATAAAGTTGCTTGGACTGAACCGACGGGGACTGATGTAGCACTTGACTTTGTTCCAAATGAAAAGAAACTTAATGGAACAATCTTTTTCCCAGCATGGGTAAAGCAACATCCCGAAATTACGGTAACTTTCCAAAACGAACATATTGATCGAATGCATGAAGCACGGGAAAAATATGATACATATCCTAAGTTAGTCGTTCCAGAGTTTGCCCACATTACCTATATGGGAGATGCTGGTCAAAACAATGAGGATGTAATTTCTGAAGCACCATATGATGGAATTACGGATGATATTCGTGAAGGACGTTACTTCGATGAAAATTACCACCGAATCAATAAATAATTAGTATAATAAAGGAAGAATTAACAGTTGGAGGGCTTCACAATGCCAAAAAAACGAATTCTTCCTTTTATTATTTTAGGAATTATTAATAACCGTCCCCATATTACCGGACGCGAGATTACTGCTGAATTTGAAACTGAAATTGGCAATTTTTGGCGCGCATCGCATAGTCAAATTTATCCAGAATTAAAAAGAATGGTGAATGATGGTTGGATCGCTGCTTCAACTAGTCAAGAAAATGCAAAGGAACGATATTATCAAATAACGTCAGAAGGGCAAGAAGTTTTGAATAATTGGCTTGACCAATTGGTGACAGACCTTCCCATCCACGAAGATCTATTCTCGTTAAAATTATTTTTTATTAAGGATAAGAATGATAAACGAATTCCTCAAATGATTAATCGGCAACTTTTGTTATTAGAAAAAGAGTTAAAATATCTTCAACAACGATTAAAGCAAGTTTTTCCTAATAAGACTGCTATTAAAACCAATTATGGACACTATTTAATTCTGACACGAGCTATTTCGCGAACAAAAGGACAGATAGCATGGCTGAAAGAGATCGGGGAGTAGGAATGAAAAACGTATTAATTATTGGTGCAACAGGAACTTTAGGCAGTGCAGTTCGGCAGAAATTACTAAAAGAGTCTAATCACCATCTTACATTATTTGCCCGTTCTGCTGACCAGCTTGACCCAAATCCACACGAGCAAATTATTGCGGGGAACGTCATGAACGATGCTGATCTAGATAGCGCGGTTAAGAACCAGGATGCAATTTTTGTTGCATTGAGCGGGCCTTTAGGAGTATATGCAGAAAAGATTATCGCAGCGATGAAACGCCAAAAAGTAGCCCGTTTAATTTTCATTACTTCAATGGGAATCTATAATGAAATTCCTAATTTCATTGGTGTTGGTGGTAATTTAGAATATAATCCGGTATTGCGGCCGTATCGTGATGCGGCAGATGAAATCGAAGCAACTGACCTGGATTATACGATTATTCGTCCTGGTAAATTTATGCGTGGTCCGGTTGACTATGAGATTACACACAAGGGGGAACCTTTTGGCGGAAAGTATGTAACAATTAGTTCGATCGCTGATTTAGTTTTAAAATTGATAGCTAATGAACACCTTTATTGTCAGGAGAGTGTCGGTATTAATACGCCTGCCTAATCATTAAACTGTTTTAAAGATATTAGAAATGGCTAGTAATTTCCCTTCATTTTTCTTATCATTAACATAAATTTAATTTGCCTTAAAAGGAGTAAAAAAGTGCGCTCAAATAAGTTAACAAAAATCATTATTACTTCTACTCTCGCACTATCTTTATTAGCAGTGCCAGTTAGCCGGGCCACAGTTTTGGCGGCTGAGACAACTAGTGAAAGTACGAGCAGCAGTTCAACTACCCAGACCCATACGTTAAATAAATCATATGTTGTATATGGAGCAGGGGCTGCCGAGAAGAATGAATTAAATAATGTACTAGCAGTCGATGATAACTTTACAACGTTAACCGCTACTGCCAGTGATTATCAGAAGTATATTAATCCAAATGGTTCGACAACTAATGCTGCCATGGTTAGTTCGGTAGCAATTGTCCCCACCGATCCAGGTTCGGGGATTAAAGTTAATGTGAAAAAGTTTAATGGTGAGGATAATATTACGAAGGTCACTGCCCAACAGTATGCTATGGTTGCGCAAATGGCGGGGGTTACGGATGTTACTATTACCGTTAGCGCTAACCGGGCTGTTTCTGGGGAGTCAGCTTTAACCGGAGTCTATAAAGCAATTGCGGCAGATGGAGTTAGTTTAAATGAGCAAAATACTCAATCTGCTAACCAAATGTTGACCGCAACAAATGGGGCAATTGAAGCTAATAAGGATGATAGTAAATATCCTGGTAAGTTGATGGCTGCGGTTGGTGATACCACTAAAGAAATTAACCAACAAAAGAAACAAGGAACTACCCCAACGCAAAATCAAATTCAAGTAATCTTTAATCAGAAACTTGAAGAGCGAAACATTTACAATGAAACAAAGAATCATGAACAACCAATTATCAATGCGCTTGTTCAGTTTAATAATGCTCCAATTAGTTCAAGTAAAGACTATAGCTCGCACGTAACTGATACGATTAATAATGTAAAGAACTCATCAGGAGATATGATGAATAAGGCGAAAAAATTCTTAAATTCTCAAGATGGTCAGGCAGTTAAGCAACAAGCTCAGTCTTGGTGGACCCGGTTTATTAACTGGATTCGTAGCTGGTTTTAATTGACGTAAAAAATAAGAGGGAGCGAGACAGAAGTCACTTGTGACTTCGTTTTCGAGCCCCCGCAAGCAACAATAGGCCTCTAACGTTCGGTTTTGCCGGACGTTAGAGGCCATTGTTGTACTGCGTATTTGCTTTTTATGAAAGTAACTTAACTTATGTCACAGTCCTCTTATTTGTTTAGTCTAACGTTACTTCACCAGCAACATCGGTATTGAAGAAGTCTGCAATTTCTTTAACATCCATCCCTTGACCAAGACCCCACATTAATTTAGTGATGGCACTTTCGGAAGTCATGTCGCGGGCGCTGATTGCTCCTTCTAGTAGTGCAAGTCGTCCGACCTCGTATTTTGTTAGGTCGCTTCGTTCATAAAGACACTGACTAGAAGTAATAATTGGAATGCCGTTTCGGATTAATTCACCAACTGCAGCGACCATATTTCGCCGAATCGAGGTCATTCCTCCGAGACCATACGCTTCAATCACAATTCCATGACAGCCATTCTTAGCCATTGCATGGAGCAAAGCAGGATCAAATCCGGGAAAAAGCTTTACCAGTGAAACATGAGTGTCGATCTTAGTATTTAATTGACTTTTACCAGGCTGGGGATGCCGGTGATCCCTAATGGAAAAGCCGTCTGAAGTAACTTCTCCTACTGGTGGGACATTCACACTTTCGAAAGCATCGAAGGCGGTTGTCCGCACTTTAACACTCCGACAACCACGCATTACTTTACGATTAAAAGCAATATAGACTCCTGGCTCGCAGTTAGCAGCGGCTGCAAAGGCAAGTCGTAAGTTATCAGGGGCATCACTAAGAATCACATTCATAGGAACTTGGCTTCCAGTTAGCACAACAGGAATATTAATATGTTGAAGCATGAAAGTCAGCATCGAAGCAGTATAAGCCATCGTATCTGTCCCATGTGAAACGACTATCCCATCATATTCATTACGATGGTCATAGATCGCTTCGGCAATAATTTTCCATTCTTCTGGCTGGATGTTAGATGAATCTAATTCGAGAATATCACGAACAGTAATGTCATATTCCAGCCGGCCAAGCATTTTGATTAATTCTTCACCAGATTCGCCTGGAGCTAGTCCTTCATCAGAGACAACCGAGGCAATAGTTCCACCTGTTGAAAGGAGTAATAATTTTTTCGTCATTTTTAGTCACCATGATTCATTTTTTATTAATATTTTAAATAGGGATTTTCAGCGAAACAAGTTAAACGCCTATAATTTAACTTAAATTAGGCCAATTTTGATTAATTTCATTAAGTAGGGGCGTTAAGGATTTTCTTTGTTTCTTAAGATAATTAGCATAAAACGTCATTGTTGCAGCTTCATCGGTAATCAGGAGTCTGACTCGATCGTCGTTTGAAGTACGTTGTTGTGGATTAGCTGTTGTTATATTAGTGCTAAAGTATGGGAAACTAGAATATTTTGTGATTTCAGTAAGTGCGGCCCATTCTTCTTGATATAAAAATTTAGCATTTGGAATATATTTTTGAATAATTTCTTTCCACGGTCCGATATCGTTCAAAACGACAAAGCTTAAGCCGGCTAGGTCCTTGAAAGAAACCTGTTGGGAATTAGCAAGGTACATAAATTTATCAAGATTAACATAGAGATTTTCGGTCCCTAAATAACGCGATTCAATTTGATCAGTTTGAATCTCTTGGTCGCTGATAATTATTGAATTTTCATTATTTAAAAGTGAAGTGGTGATTTGGTCAGGCGTAATAAACTTCTCGTCAATCAAAATTTGTGTAGAGAAAGCTGCACTTTTTACGCGAAGCAGAATTAATGGGCCTGGAGCAATTGATGCAATTTTAATTACTGATTGTCGAGCAGCATAATTTTGAAGCTGTTGAACAAAGTTGCGGTTGACGGCGAGAACTTCAGTAGCTTTTTCAGCAGCTAATTTTCCGGTATCAGTAAGGACGATGCGGTTGGGTTGGCGGTCAAATAATTGAATTCCAAGCTCGTCTTCTAATTTTTGCATCCCCCGGGTAACGGTCGGTTGGGTAACGTTAAGTTTTTCAGCGGTTTTAGCAAGTGTTTTTTCACTGGCAAAGGTCACTAATTCTTCAAGCAAGTAATTGTCGATCATTAGACCACTCCTTAATAGTATGCACTGATTGTATACTACCATGTAAAGGTAGTAATTTTCAATTTGTAAATTAGCAATTAATATATAGATAACAATTAATTACAGGAAGGAAGAATGATTTTATGACAAATGTACCAACAGTAAAATTAAATAACGGAGTAGAAATGCCAACCCTTGGATTTGGAGTATTCCAAGTTCCAGACTTAAGCCAAGCTGAACAAGCAGTTACCGATGCTCTTGAAGTCGGCTATCGTTTAATTGATACTGCTGCTGCTTACCAAAACGAAGAAGCAGTTGGAAAGGCAATTAAAAATAGTAGTGTAAACCGTGAAGATGTCTTTGTAACTTCTAAGTTATGGGTGTCTGATTTTAACTATAAGCGGGCTAAAGCAGGGATTGACGCTTCACTGCAAAAACTTGGCCTTGATTACATGGATCTTTACCTTCTCCACCAACCATATGGCGATACAATGGGTGCTTGGCGAGCATTACAAGAAGCACAGAAAGAAGGTAAGATTCGCGCAATCGGTGTATCGAACTTCTACGCTGATCAACTAAAGGATCTTGAATTAACAATGCCTGTTAAGCCAGCGGTCAACCAAATTGAAGTTAACCCTTGGTACCAGCAAGATCAAGAGGTTAAGTTTGCGCAAAGTGAAGATATTCGTGTTGAAGCATGGGCACCATTTGCGGAAGGTAAGCATGATATCTTTACCAACGAAACAATTGCGGAAATTGCTGCCAAGTATGGCAAGAGCAATGGTCAAGTAATTCTTCGCTGGCTTTTACAACGGGGTATTACTGTCATTCCAAAGTCAGTCCACAAGAACCGGATGGAAGAAAATATCGATGTCTTTGATTTTGAACTTTCCGATGATGATATGAAGAAGATGGCTAGTCTTAACAAGAACGAAAGCCAATTCTTTGACCACCGTGATCCGGTTACGATTGAACAAATCTTTGGCTCCAGCTTAAAGATGGTTCAAGATGACGAAAAATAAAAGTTTTGGGAAGTTTTATTAGAGGATGCTATAAGAAAAAAACTTGGTGATTTTAACAGTCCCGAGTTTTTTCTTTTTATCAGAACACTTGGCCTTATCTTCATTTGTTTTGGAATTCTTTAATAGCACCGATACGAATTTTAAAGAAAAATTCTGCCATTTGTGATGGTGAGTAATTTTGATTTTTTCGCCAAAACTGAATTATTCCGATCAAAGAGGAAATACTATAGTAAGAAAACATATCTGGATTCAATTTCTGGATACTAACCGGGATGTAAGGATGTGATTTTTCTTCTAAGTTGATTAAATAAGTCATTAATTTATTAGTAAAGCCTAAGTTGGCATTTGGGCCCATAAGAACTTGCAAAAGAGGAAAATTATCTTGAAAGACCTTAAAGAAGCTTGTTAGTGCCCTTAAATTAGGATGAGGATGTAAAGACTGAGTAGTTAGCTGAAGATTAGTGATCATTTTTGCATGCGGAGTGTCTAACTTATGAAGAAATTCTTGTTCTATATTCTCTAAAATATCCCATTTATCGTTGTAGTGTCGATAGAGAGTGACACGATTAAGATTAGCTTTTTGAGCAATCTGGCTCATGGTGATGTGGTTAATACTTTCCGTTTTTAAAAGTAATAGTAAGGCATCTTGAATTTTTTTCTCAGTTTTAGATTTTTTCATAAAAATGCAACACCTTGTAGCTTTTTGTAGTTCTAGTATAACACCCTCTTTTTTATAATGACGATATTATTAGAAAGAAGAGGAGATTGCTATGTTAAAACTATTAAAAAACAAATTTTTATGGTTGCCAATTATAGTAGCTTTATTTATTGGAGCCTACTTTTCAATTACTGCAATACCTTCAACTCATGTTAAAGTTAACGATTTGCCAATCGCTATTGTAAATGAAGATAGTGGAGTAACTGGAGAAAATTTGGCGAAACAAATAACAGAAACAACTAGTTCTTCAAACTCTTCAGCAATGAGTATTAAATGGACAGTGTTTGACTCTGAAAAAAAGCTATTAAAAGATATGAATCGAGAAAAATATTATGGGGCAATTGTTATCCCTAAAGATTTTTCAGAAAAACTTCAAAGCTTAACAGCACCTAATGCACAAAAAGCAGAATTAAAGATTATTATTAATCAGGGAATGGGAACAGCTGTTACAACCCAAGTCAATACTGCATTGACGCAGATGACAACTCAATTAAACAATAAACTCAGCACTAACTTACTACAAAACGTAGCGAATAGGTCAACATCAATTCCAGCAACAATGGCATTGAATTTATCTAATCCGTTAACCATAAAAAAAGAAAAGGTTAATAAAACTGGCGATTTGGCAAATGGTGGCGCACATTTCTTTCAATCGGTATGGCTTGGAAGCCTAGGAACGTCAATGCTTTTAGGATTTGCATTCTCAAAAATTCGATTTAAATCGCTTAAAGAAAAATTTTCAGCTTTGTTTGTTCAACTAATAGCTGCTGGGATATCAGCTTTAGTGATCGGTTATGGAGTTCCCGCATTACAATCTTGGATTTTGGATGTCAATATTCCTAACTTTACTGAACTGGGACTATTTATGTCGCTATGTGCTTTTGCCTTCATTATCTTTATTAATGGGGTAGAATCATGGGTTGGGATAATTTCAATTCCAGTTTTTATGTTACTGCTATTCTTTGCAGCGCCATTATTGACTGCAGTTTCTGAATCGTTAAATGGTTTTTATAGTACATTAGCTGATTGGCTCCCGATGTCTTACATGTATAGGGGAGTAAAAAGCATTATGTATTTTAACCATGGACCTGCAAACTCTGTAGTGATGGGACTAATCTATACGATAATTACAGGATTAATTCTAATAATTACCGCTCAATTTAAGAAGGATAATAAGAAAGAAGGTAGCAACTAATGAAACTATTTATTCTTGGAGCAACTGGACGAACGGGACAGGAATTAGTTCGGCAAGCACTATCAGAAGGACATGAAGTGGTAGCATATGTGCGTTCTCCTGAAAAATTAAATTCACAAGAAAAATTAACGATAATTCAAGGAACACTTGAGGAGACAACAAAGCTTCAGCAGGCAATGATGTCTTGCGATGCAGTATTAGTTGCCCTGGGAAATCCAATTAAGGATAGTTCCGCTGATTTATTTGCTAGTTTTATGCCGCGATTAATTAAGATAATGAGACTAGCTGATGTATCACGGATTATTGTTTTATCAAGTTTGGGAACTGGTGAAACTATCAGAAATGTAACTTATCCATATAAAATCGGGGTTCAAACATTTTTGAAGGGGAATCAGGCTGATCATGAGAAAGGAGAACGCCATTTAATCGCCTCAAACTTAAACTGGACGTTAATTTATCCGGGTCCACTTTTCGATGGTCCTAAGACTGAACATCCACTGGTTAGAAATGCAGCTTCCGGTTATAAAATGCCAGGAGCACCGCGTACGAATCGTGCAGATGTTGCAGCAGTAATGCTTAGCCAATTAAATCGAGAAGAAAGCTACCAGCAAAAATTACTTATGTGTTCAAAGCAGGAAAAATAGATGTTGAGAATATATATCATTGTTATTTAGTTATTAGGGTGTGGTAGAATAATTAAACATCTTAGAGATTTATTAGATCAATCTATTGCAAGAATCATCCAAGGAGTGATTGAAGTGCAATTAATTATTACTGATACTGCTAGCAAATGGTTCCAACAAAAATATAACCTGGTTAGTGGAGACGGAATAAAGCTTTATGGTAAAACAATTCAACCACACAATGTTAAACATGGTCCTAAGCAAGGGTATGAACCTGAATCGACGCTTGATGAGGCAACAATCGTCATAACAAAAGATGGTATTAATTACCATGTTAACTTTGCGGATGCTTGGTTCTTCTCAGGACTAGTTGTTACTGTTGATTATCAGCAAGAGAATGAAGAGCCAGTTTTTATTTTTCGCCGTGAAGATAACGGTGAAGCAGACGTTGATGCTGCAACCGGTGCATCACGAAAATATGAAGAATATTGGGAATAAAAATTATTGTTAAGCTCATGATTTGATGTTATAACAATAATATCTTAGGTACTTGCAGGCGATACCTAGCACAACATTGCCGTCGACGGAAAGGATATTCGATGAGAATCAATGTTTTGCAACACACGCCAAATGAAGGACCAGGAACAATTCAAGAATGGTCACAGGATCGCGGACATGAGATGTACGTTTATCATCCCTATCAGTTTGGTAATTTGCCGACTGCTGATGAGACTGATATGTTGATTATTCTTGGCGGTCCCATGAGCCCTAATGACGACTTAACGTGGATCAAGCAAGAGCGAGTTTTAATTCAGCAACTATTGGATGCTCGTAAGCCAATTTTTGGTGCGTGTTATGGAGCCCAACAGATCGCTAAGACACTCGGTTATGCCGTAAAGAAGGCACCACATAAAGAAGTTGGTTGGGCGCCGGTGTATCTAAAAAGCGATCTTATTTCTGATATTCCTCCAAAATTAACTGCTCTGCATTGGCACGAAGATATGTTTGAAGTTCCAGCTCAAGCAGACTTATTATTTAGTAGTGACTTAGTTAAAAATCAAGGCTTTGTTATGAACAGTAATGTTATTGGGCTTCAATTCCACTTTGAGCCGACAGCAGATAATGTTCGCGAGATTGCTGTAAATGATGATCAATATCCATTAGACCATAATGATCTTCACCAAAATGGAAAAGAAATCATTCAGCATGGCGTTCCGGCTGAAAATAAGCGAGTTATGTATCGGTTATTGGATTTTATCGCAAATAGCTAAAGCGCAAAATTATTGTTAATACGAATATATTTCTAAAATAAATGGGAGCGAGACAGAAGTCACTCGTGACTTCGTTTTCGAGCCCCCGCAAGCAACAATAGGCCTTTAGCGTTCGACTTTACCGGACGCTGAAGGCCATTGTTGTACTGCGCTGTTCGTATTTTATGGAAGTGACCTAACTTATGTCACAGCTCCATTTATTTTTTAAATTTTCTGGATGACCATAAGCATAACCTTGACGGAAAGGGATATTTAGTTGATTTACTAATGCAACCTGATTAGTATCTTCAATTTTGCCGACAATCATTTCAATGTTGAAAATGGCGATTCTCCGTTGCCACTGCGCAAGCGTGATATCTATCCAGTGATTTGCCGACTTATTAAAAGAATGAATATTGAATTTTAAATAAGTGATATATGGCAAATATCTTTGTAACAAGTTGTAGGTCTTTTTAGAAGAATCAACATTTTCAATAGTAACTTTAATTTGAAGTTGCTTAAGTTTTCTTAGTATATGTAATATTTCTTTACGTTTAAAAATATTGGCACGTTTAATATCATTAGCATCTAATTCAATGACTAATTGCTTAATATTTGTCGTTCCTAAGACCCAAGTAAAGAAATACTCAGCGCGAAAATCGGTAATTTGGCTGACGGTCATATTTAACGATAAGTTTGCGATATCTTTTAACTGTGGATTGATTTCTTGAATTGTAGAAACAATTTTACTGAGAGGAAAATCCACAACATTTCGTGGTAATTGCCATTTATTAGTGTGCTGATTGTATTCCCGTAACAAAAGTTCATAACCATGAATTTTATTTTGTTTGTCATAAACGGGTTGGCCAAAATATTTATATTTATTTGAAAATTTGTATTCATTATCAATGCCATTTTTATTTTTATATCGATAGTGCGCCTCAATGCAAAAGCCACCACAAATTAGGGTAAAGATAATAAATATCCACCAAAGAAAATTTTCAAAACTTACCATTATTATCAACTACCTTTCTTTCAGGACTAATCCATTTACCACTTCCATGACCGGTAACAGTTTTTATCGCTTTATGAAATGTAGTAACGATTGTTAGAGGATTAACGATCCAGGTAAATAAGAGATAAAGTGGCGAAAACATTAAATAGCGTAACTTAGATCCATTAAAATCAAGAATTAACGCCGCCAGCACTTGAAAAAGACCGGCTATTAATTGAAAGTTAACAAAGACCATACTCATAACGATGCCGTGCCAAACCCGTTCGTAGTTACCAGTTATTGCAAAAGACAGCATTGTAATAATAAAAATGATACTTGTTATCCAAAAAAAGAAAGACCAAATAATCGATAAGGTTGTGTCGGTTAGCATGGGGATGACAAACCGATATTGCCACGGATGGCGAAAGACTTTCAGAAAATTAGAAAGCCAAACTTCTGACCCACCTTGTGCCCACCGCTTACGTTGCCGATATAAATCGTGAAACGTTTCAGGAACATTCATATGGAAAACGATATCTGGAGCAAACTTCGGAGTAGCATTAATGAATGTATGGTCCCAGGCAATGCTAATGTCCTCAGTCGCACGATCTTGGCGAAAACCACCAACATTAATAAGGAAATCGCGTCGATACATGGTATTTGCACCGCTATATGCATACATCGTGTTATTGATGGCAGTTTGGCTTCGCTTGATTATGCCAACGATACTGGAGAATTCAACCGTTTGAGATTTACCCCATAATGAGGAGCGATTATAAACATCCATATTCGCAGTAATAGCAGCATAGTTAATCCCGTTAGCACTTGTAAAATATTGCATATACTTTATCAGTGCATCAGTTTCGGGAATAGTATCAGCATCATTGCTTAAAATATATTCACCCTTAGCAAAGAAAAGCCCAATATTAAATGCATGGGCCTTTCCTTGATTTTGTTCGATTCTAATAACTCTGAGACGAGAATATTTTGTTTGCATTGAATGAAGAATCTCAGGGGTACGATCATCGCTTCCGTCATCCATAACCAGCACTTCATAATTATGGTAATTCAATTGGGTTAATAAATACTCTAAAGTACTTTTTATTACGATTTCTTCATTATGAGCTGGAATCATAATCGTGATAAAAGGTTCGGTGGTAAGTTCGGCTTTTGGTGGTAATTCTTCTTTTTGGCGAAAGAGAACATATGATAATGCGCCAAAGAACCAGAACATCGCTCCTAAAATAGGATATATACATAAAATTAAATTGATTATTATAAGAAAGACCATCCATGGGGAGTTGGTTTGAAATGCTTCATAGAAAATGTTAGAAACCATCTTTATCATCTCCTATGTGATTGTTAACAACATTGCGTAATTGATTCTTGGTTAAATTTTGTTCAGGCTTAACAACAAAATTGCGCGTATTTGTTCGCATCTCAGGATCACCAAACTGCTTGGTCATGAATGATTCAGCTCGTTGGCGTTGTAAATGACTTTTGTTAATGTCAAACATGGGCCATTTTGTAGTTAGTCCACGAGTCCTTTGAGCTTGGATATATCCCATTGTAATGCAGAAGATCCCAATCATTCCTAAAGCAAATAGCAAAATGATTACTAAAAAATTAAGTTCACGAAATCCTTCAGCGTAATACCAGAAAAAGTGTCCTTGATGTCCATTAGTCCGGTAAGCCAAGTAAGTTGAGATAGTGATGATAATGGGGATAAGTAAAATGCACCAACTAAGGAGCATAATTAGTGTTTGTCGAATTTTTAAGAGCCAGTGGTGATGCTCAAAATACATATCATGGTAATTATTTTTCATTATAAAGATAAGATCTGTCGTCCTTTCTTAATATTCTTAACGCGTTAGCAGAAAAAATTATATCATACGGTTCTTTTAGGAAAATATTATTAAATGAAAGATTAGAAGCGCTACTAGATTAATTCAGCTATAAGAAGTACAATTTTAAAGCTATTAATAAAAATAAAGTTTGAAAAGGTGAAAATAAGTTGGCGCTTAAACTTTTTTACGCGATACTCTATTTACCAATCATCGTTATTTGTATGATTATCAGTCAAATTTATTTTGAACGGTATTGGGTTTCGTATAAGAATTCACGGTTAACTAGTTGGGGACTAGGAGCCGTTATTATAATTACTTACTTTATTCAGGAATTTTGTTTATTTCAGTTGTCCTTATTTAATATCGGGCAAGTCGTTTTCATGCAAGTTGTTTCTGTTACAATGCTTTTTCGCGATAAAGTGTACAAAATATGGTGGGCATTATTAGCTCTAACCCCGTTGTTTGTGAATGTCGTGGAATACTTGATGGGGATTTTGCCGCTAAAAGATTGGTGGTATTGGATCGTTGAATCGATTGTTTTTACGACAATTTGTTTGGCTTTAACGCGGTGGCGCAGCATTTCTAAAAGAATTAGTTATTTTTATGCCATTGCATCGTTGGGAGTAGTTGAGTTAGTATCGCTGGGGATTAACCATAGCTTTTCACCTGTAAGTGTTGCCGCAGCCACGTTAGGATTATTCGTTATTGCGATGTTTGAAGAGCAACGTTTTTATAGTGAGAAGAAAAATGAGCAAAAAATAAAACTTCTTGAAAAAGAAAGTGAACGTGACGATTTGACAGGGTTACTTAACTACCGAGCGCTTAGTCAAGAAATTAATCGATTAGCTAATAATAGTGAAATTCATAATATTGTAATCGGGGCATTAGATATTGATCACTTTAAGAAGATAAATGATACATACGGTCACTTTGTTGGTAATGAAGTATTAAATTATTTCTCAACAGTTTTTCGCGAACAAATTCATTCCGCATTTCCCAAGCATGGTTATGTATATCGCTTCGGGGGTGAAGAATTCACTATTGTAGTTTCTAACCATTCACTAGAAGAGGTTTATCAATTACTACAGTCAATTGAAAAATTCTTTAATAATAAATCGATTGTTACTAAAGAAGGAATTAGATTAACGATTAGCTTTTCATGCAGTTTAACTGATCGTTTGAATGATGAAGCACTTGACACGACCCTGAAGCGAGCTGATAAAATGTTATATGGTGTAAAGAACAATGGCCGGGGATGGATTGTTACTGATCAGCATCACCAACGTCCCCAAAAGCCTAGTTTAGAACGTAAAATAAATAACAATTATTAAAAGTTAGGGATAAAAATGTACAATATATTTCAGCCAATCCTTAGTGTTGATCAAGCGATGAATGCTGAAATTGACACTTATGAAATGCTTATTCGAAATAATAATGGCGAGTTTCCAGGGAGTGATTTCCTGCATAGTCTCACAACGCAAGAGGGGAACGATGTATGGATTAAGGCGAGCCGTAAATCATTAAAAAATGCTTTAAAAGAGCAACAAAATCGCAAAATATATATTAATCTAGAACCATGTCAAATGAAATTTGAAAGTATTTGGCAATTTTTAGCAGAGATTCGCGAAGCATATCACGATCACGTGGCCATTGAGATTACGGAACGCCGCGAAACGATTCATAGTCTTGATTACTTAAATAGGGAAATCAAACGGCTTAAGGAAATGGGCTTTGAATTGGCGATTGATGATGTGTGTGCGGGTAGTAATAGCTATGCATTCATTAAAAGACAGCTAAAGGTTATTAGTCGAATCAAATTATCGCTATTACTTTTTAAGGATGAAGATTATGAACTGATGATAAGCTTTGTTAATGCGTGGTTAGCTTTTGCCAAAAAACATCATCTTACCTTTGTTATTGAAGGAATTTCAAATCGACAATTAGCTAAAAAATTTGCTGGAAATCCGGTTATCTTACAACAAGGATTTTACTGGGGAAAAGGAACAGCATATTTTAATAATGAAGAAAAAGTAAATTGAGTTCTAAAAAAGCATATAAAAAAGATGAGGCTAAAAATCTAGTCTCATCTTTTTTTCGTTATTAAGGGTTCAAACGGTTAAGCATCCGTGGGAATGGAATGGTTTCACGAATGTGGTCTTGGAGAGTAATCCAAGCTAAGAATCGTTCAAGTCCCATTCCAAATCCAGAGTGAGGAATTGAACCGTACTTCCGTAAATCATCGTACCAACCGTAATCTTCTTTACTTAGGCCGTTTTCTTCAAGTTTGTTTGTGATGTATTCGTAGTCGTAGGAACGTTCAGAACCACCAATGATTTCACCATAGCCTTCTGGAGCAAGCAAGTCCGCACAGATAACTTGACGAGAATCTTCAGGGTCTTCAGGCATGTAGAAAGCCTTGATTTCTTTAGGATAGTTCAAGATAAATACTGGCTTTTGGAATTGATCTGCCAAGTAGGTTTCTTCTGGTGAACCAAAGTCAGCACCGTATTCGACATCAAAGCCACCCTTTTGAAGCATTTCGATTGCTTCTTTATAAGTGATTCGTGGATATGGTAATTCAGTAAATGGCTTCAAACTTTCTACACTACGACCTACCATTTCAAGTTCGCGTGCACAGTGATCAATTAAGTCTTGAACCAAGTAAGCAATGTATTGTTCTTGAATCTTAAGGCTTTCATCTTGGTGCATCCAAGCCATTTCTGGTTCGATCATCCAGAATTCCATTAAGTGACGACGAGTCTTTGACTTTTCAGCACGGAAAGTAGGACCCATCGTGTAGACGCGACCTAATGCCATAGCGCCAGCTTCTGCATATAGTTGGCCAGATTGTGAAAGGAAAGCAGAACGATCAAAGTAGTCAGTTTCAAATAATTCTGTTGTCCCTTCAGGAGCACTTCCAGTTAGTTCTGGAGCATCAAATTGAGTAAATCCATGCTTTTCGAAGAATTCCATTGTCGCAAGCTTAACACGACTTCGAATCCGCATTAATGCCCACGGCTTGCGAGAACGTAACCATAAATGACGGTTATCAAGCAAGAAATCAATTCCATGTTCCTTGTTACCGATCGGGTAATCTTCACTTTCGCCAACAATGTCAAAGTCTTTGATGTGAATTTCGTAACCAAACTTTGAACGCTTGTCTTCAGCGATTTCACCGGTTACCCAAAAACTGGTTTCTTGGTGTAAATCGTGCTTAGCAGAATCAAATTTTTCTTCCGAAACATCATTTTTACGGATGATTCCTTGGAAAAATCCAGTTCCGTCACGGAGTTGCAAGAATGCAATCTTACCGCTTGAACGCTTATCAGTTAACCAAACACCAATTTTAACTGTTTCCCCAACATGTTTAGGTGCTTCACTAATTGTAATAGTTTCCACTTTTATACTCTCCCTTAAATTATAGAATTTGAATGTGGTTTTCTTCACACTTCTTAATCATATCTTCTGGCCAAATACTTGCCTGTACTTCTCCAATATGAGCTTTGCCAAGAAGGAGCATACAGAGACGGGATTGACCAATTCCTCCACCAATTGTATATGGTAATTCGCCATTGAGCAACATTTTATGGAATGGTAATTTTTCACGATCAGTTGCATCGGCTTGTTCAAGTTGGTATTTCATTGATTCTGGACTAACCCGAATCCCCATACTTGAAATTTCGATCCGGCGTTGAAGAGGTTCATACCAGAAAATAATATCACCGTTTAAACTCCAGTCATCATAGTCAGGTGCTCGACCATCGTGAGGCTTACCACTGCGTTGCAACTTATCACCGATCTTCATTACAAAGACAGCACCAAGCTCTTTAGCAATTTTATCTTCCCGTTCAAGTGGGGTAAGGTCTGGCCACCGATCTTCAAGCTCTTGCGTTGTAACAAAGTGAATCTCATCTGGTAAATGGTAGACAGCTTGCGGGAACTTGTACCAAACTTCATGTTCCATGTGCTTAATCACTTTGAAAATGTCACGAACTGTATCCTTTAAGGTTTCTTCTGTTCGTTCATCCTTACTAATAATCTTTTCCCAGTCCCACTGGTCAACATAAATTGAGTGGAAGTTATCGAGGTCTTCTTCCTTACGAATGGCGTTCATGTTGGTGTAGAGACCTTCATGCATCCCAAAACCGTACCGCTTAAGGGCAAGACGTTTCCACTTAGCAAGGGAATGGACAACTTCAACAGTTTCGCTTGGCATATCCTTCATTTCAAACGATACTGGTTGTTCAACACCGTTTAAGTTATCGTTTAATCCAGTACTCTTTTCAACAAACATTGGTGCAGACATCCGTTGAAGGTTTAGTTCTTTACCAAATTCGTCTTGGAAAGTTTCACGAATATAACGAATAGCAGCTTCAGTTTCTCTGATTGAAAGACGTGGATCGTAATACTTTGGAATAGTTAAGTCCATAATAGACACTCCTTAAATAATAGATTTAGGAATGAATTAAAAAAGCCCTTCGTTCCCCTTATAATTAAGGGACGAAAGGCTTTTTTCCGCGGTACCACCCAAATTGTCTAGTATAAAACTAGGCCTCCTCAAGAGCACATCATGCTCTGCCGGTGAGGTAACGGTCCGGATCCGGCCAAGCCTACTTTAAGTAAACTTATTTGGGTTGGCAGCACTCGCGAAAGTGTTATTCACTAGCGTAGGGTCGACCGGTTTCTCACTACCACCAGTTCACTGAACGAATACAACTAGTTACTCTTCTTTCTCATCGCTTTTTTATTTTGTTAATTGTATTTTAACCTAATTCATTTAAAATGCAATACTTTTTTAAATAAATTTATTTTTCACTCTTTTTTGCAATTAAATTTAATCGTGATAATTGCCGTAATATAACTAGTACAAGCAAGGTCTCAATTGGCCACATGATCAACTCTTTTGGCAAACGAATGAAAAGGAGCGCCATGAAAGTATGACTACTACTGCTGGAACTTAAGCTCATAAGATAAAGCCATAAAGTTGTACCGATAACATTAGTAAGAAGAATTTGGAAAAACTCATATATTAAAATTCGTTGCCAGCTTATCCGTTGTTGGTATAGGAACATTCCTGCAATTACACCAGCGATAAATGCTGAGAGGGTAAAGCCAGGAAAGAATAAGCTTCCTGAATTTAAAATAGTATTGCTTATGATATCAGACACGACCATTGACCATCCACCAATCCATGGACCAAGGCAATAGCCAATAAGCGCGGTGGCAATAAAACCGAAACTAAATTTTAAAACCGCTGGATCTCCAATTGAAAGTTTATTTAAGATTACCTGCAGTGCGACTAGCATAGCAGCTAAAGTTAAATTCTTTGTAGTAAAACGCGGTCCGGCAAATGATAACGTAGACATATCAATCCACTCCCTTTTAAAAATTTCGTTAGGGAACACATTGACGTTTCCGTTCATGGTGAATGCGGAATAACAAAGCAGCTAGCTATTAGCCTCCTTCTAACGTTCACATTCCGTTCCGTTAGACAATAACTCTGAGATTCCTACCCCAACAGTAGTAATATATGCTAAATATAAGTATGAATCAACAAAATAAGCGAAAATTACTATCGCTTGAATCAAGTGAAATTTCGTTATTGTTGAGCGATTGCATCATTAACTGCTGTTTGCTCTTTGTTAATTAAATTGACTTTGCTTTCAATTACACTAATGTCCATTTTAATTTCCCGGGTTAAACCTGGTGTATTAAGTTTCGGTTCAAAGAAATCTTTAAATTCGCTCAATCGTTCTGGAGTATGGAAAACGCCAGCAGTTACAGTGATAAAGGTAGCAAATTCCATATCGCCACCAACTGTGTCATTTAACCATTGCCATTCATCACGAAGCCAATTCCAGGCCGCTTGCTGACCTGCTTGATTGGCAAGAAGTCCGCGATACCATGCTCGTAAATCTTGTGGCTTAATGATGTCAGCATCTTCAAAGTAACTAACAACTTTTGCAATTAATGCTGGATCAGTTGTATTTGGTATTGCCATTCGCAAGTCTTGTTTAAAGCTTGCGTCCGCTGTTTGTTGGTAAGCTTTGATCAAATTATCAAATAATTCAGCATTCCCGAAGTTTTGAACTTCATTTTTAAGAACTAAACCACGAATATCCGCCGAAAGAGACTCTAATTTATCCTGATTTTCAGTAAAGATTTGGTGAGCTTGAGTAATTGAATCATTATTGCGTGCAAATAGTGAAGCACTAAGAATGTAAGGGCGCGTTAATTGATCGTCATTGCTTTCACCATCTTTAGGCAACCAACCAAGCCGCTTTACCTGATCCTTGCTTAATAAATCAAAGAATTGTCGCAGTTCTTGTTCAGCCGGAGAATCAGGTTTAGCAAACATTTTAAGGCTATTAGCAATTTGGTATAGTTCGGCGTTAACAATGGCAGAAGTACTATCTTTAAATTGCTTTAATAATGGAATTAATGACGCATAAGATACTTGTTGTCCTTGAGCAAGCAGCCGCAGATCCTGAAGAAGTTGGCGCTGGGCGATCGGGTCTAATTCATCAGCGTGATCTAAAATATCGTTTAGCAGCGTATCGTCATATTTTACGATGAAGTGTGAATTATTACCGAGATTTAGCCGGAATGGTTGATCATTCTTATCACGTAATGCTTGATAATTTCCAAGGTTAAGTTCTTGTTCAGCCATAATTTGTGGAGCTTCATCATAGTTGCTATTAAGCGGGATTTGCCATTGCCGATCAACATCTTTACCGTCACCAATGAAAAATTGCTGTTGTGATAGTACTAAGTCGCCATCATCATTAATCTTTGCTGTTACAACAGGATAACCTGGTTGTTCAAGCCATGAATTCATGATCTTTCCAATATTAAGCCCTGATGCATCGCCAAGAGCTTTCCATAAGTCAGCTCCGGTTGCATTACTGTATTTATGAGCAGCAAAGTAATTCTTAAGACCTTCTCGTAACGCTTTATCACCTAAAAGCGCCCGGACCATTACTAACATTCGCGATCCTTTGGCATAAACAATCGCGCCATCGAATAGGGCATCAATTTCGGCCGGATTGTTAACATCAACATGAACGGATTGAACGCCATCAGTTGCATCCCGTTGTAATGCCATTGGGGCTTCCGAGGTTTGGAAAAGTTCCCAAATGTGCCAGTCAGGCTGGAGAGCATCAACAGCAACATATTCCATCATATTAGCAAAACTTTCATTGAGCCATAAATCATCCCACCACTTCATTGTCACAAGATCACCAAACCACTGGTGAGCTAGTTCGTGTGTGATGACAGTTGCAACTAATTGTTTCATTTCAAGGGAAGTATTGTCTGGATCGAGTAATAAGTAAGCTTCACGGTAGGTTACCAATCCCCAGTTTTCCATTGCACCGGCAGAGAAATCAGGTAAAGCTAACTGCCATGAGTGTGGAAGAGGGTACGGAGTTTGATAGAATTCCTCGTAAAATTCGATTGCCCGCTTAGCAATATCTAATGCAAAATCAAGTTCTTTTGGTTGGTGCGCTTTCGTTGCGAATACACCTACTTTAACGCCACCCTTTGTTTCAGTAATTTTACTTTGGAGTTCTCCAAATGCAAAGGCAACAAGATAAGTGGACATTCGCACAGTGGGTTCAAAGTAGTGGATGCCATTTTCAACATGATCTTCTGGCATATTAGCGATAATGGTTTCGCCAGGATGCTCATCAAATTTAATTGCTAGACTGAAGGTAGCTTTAGCCTCTGGTTCATCGACACAGGGGAAAGCTTGCCGCGCAAAAGTTGTTTCAAATTGAGTTCCAATAATCTGCTTTTTCTCCCCATCAACCTCATAGTATGAGGGATAAATTCCCATCATCGAATCAGTTAACTTAGTATTATAAGTTACAGTAAAAGTTACTTTACCAGTTTGCGGAAGGGTAATCCGAACTGCCTCGGCATCATTATCAATATTAAAGTCTAATTCTTGACCGTCTGCTTGAACGCTGGTGACCTGCAAATTCTTTTGATTAATTGCAATTTGAGGATCAGTTGCGTTACCAGTGATAGTTGTTTTTCCATTAATGGTTTTCTTTGCTCGATTAATATCGATAAAAACATCATAATGGTCAGGTTGGAAAGTATTATAAAAGCGTTCGAGTTTTGCCATGTAAAAGATTCCCTTCTTAATTTGTTTTTAATGTTTATTATACGGCTGATGAGAAGAATTAGCTAAACTATTACCTGATTTTGGAATAGAAAAAAGTTGTAGACCAGCCATATCTTGTTTTGACTGATCAACAACCTGTAAAAAATCAAATTTGATCTAGTGCTTCTTCAATCGGCGTATCGCCACTCCGCATCATGATAACATGACCGATTGTATTATCGTGTTGTAAAATATCGGCTAAGGTCTGGGCAACATCTGGAATCGGATTAGAGGTTGCAGAACCTTCACCAATTTGAATTTTACCAGTCCCTGGTTCATCAGTTAAGCTAGCGGGTTGAAGGATAGTGTAGTCAAGGTTCGTATTTGAGATAAGATAATTATCAGCGAAAAACTTGGCAATATTGTAGTCCATGATTGAGGCTAATGATGGAACTTTTGACCACATTTCGGGTTGTAAAGCATAGAGAGAACTTAACATAATGTAACGTTTAATGCCATCTTTTTCGGCAGCTTGCATTGTTTTAACTGCCCCCATCGCATCAGTTTGCAGTAAATCTTTACCACGTGATCCGGCGACAAAGTAAACTGCATCCATACCCTTCATTAATTCAGCGATTTTTTCAACGCTATCATGTAGGTTCAAACCAACAGCAGTAACGTGGTTTAACTTAATAACTTTTTCCGGATGGCGAGCACCAGCTGTAACTTCATTACCGGTAGCAACTAAATCTTTAATTAAGTCAGTAGCAACACGGCCTGAACCGCCGACAACAAATACTTTCTTCATAACTAATCGACCTCCTAGATGAATTTTAACGCAGTTTCTCCAATTTATAATTAAAAGTGACCTATTACATATGATTTTAACTAATTTTTTGTAAGCAGTAAAGGATGATGATTCCAAGCTTTAATTCAATAATTTTGCCTAAAATGCGGTATCATTAATAGTGTATAAGTCATTTTAGAATTTTAGGCAAAGAAGGGATTTATTGTGACTGAAGAACACGATTTAACCTCAAAAATGGTTGAAAAATTAAAGAAAGAATTTCATTCACGTAAAGATGCAGAAATTATTGCCCGGGCAATACAAAAAAATGGAATTAAAGCTGCAAGTGAAGATCCAACGGCAAGTGAACGTCTTCATCGGGCATTTTCTTATGAAATTAAGACAGGTAAGCCAACCAACCAGCGTCATAGTGGGCGTTGCTGGTCTTTTGCAGCGTTAAACACATTACGTCATAAGTTTGCGATAAAATATAAGTTCAAGGACTTTGAATTGTCACAAAATTATCTGTTTTTCTGGGATCGAATTGAGCGGGCAAATATGTTTTTCCAAAAGATTATTGCAACTGCTGATAAGCCCTTGCATGATCGAACCGTTGATTTCTACCTTAGTTTTGCATTAAATGATGGTGGACAATGGGCGAATGCTGCTTCTATTATCGAAAAATATGGTGTTGTTCCAGAATATGTAATGCCTGACACACATAATACGAAGGATACTTCAGATGTGGCCGAAGTATTTGATAGTTTAATGCGCAAAGATGCAATTGAATTACGAGCAATGGTGCAAACTAATGCCAGTGCAGCGGAATTACAGGAAGCACAAGAACGAATGATGGGTGACGTTTATAAGATTGCGGCCTACTCATTTGGTGAACCGCCTGCAAAATTTGATCTTGAATATCGGGATGATGATAAAAAGTTCCACCAAGTTCTTGGCTTAACGCCATTAAAGTTCTATCATGAATACTTTGATACAAACTTAAGTGACTATGTTGTAGTTACTAACGCTCCTGATCATGAAATGGATCGGAGTTATTTAATGCCAGCGCAAGATAGTGTGGTTGATGGGTTGCCAATTAAATTTGTTAATGTTCCTTTTGAAGAATTACAAAAAGGAGCCATCAAACAATTGCAAGCTGGTGAAACGGTTTGGGTTGGAAATGATGTTCTCCAACAAATGGACCGTAAGCGAGGCTTGATGGATGCAAAATTATATCATCGAGAGGAATTGCTTGATGTTGACTTTGTAATGGATAAGAAGCATCGTTTGGAAACTAAGCAAGCCGTTGTTTCTCATGCAATGACATTAACAGGCTTTGACATGATAAATGATCAACCTACACGATGGAAGATTGAAAACAGTTGGGGTAAAGATAATGGCGATAACGGATACTTTGTAATGACCCAAGATTGGTTTGAAGAGTATACTTATGAAGCTGTTATTAATAAGAAGTACCTTAGCGATCGAGTAAAGAAAGTAGCTGAAAGTGAACCCGTTACTCTACCAGCTTGGGATTCTTTGCAGTAAAATATAAATAGTGAAGTACACACGGAGAGGTTGGGAAACAAAACCCAATCTCTTTATTTATTTCCTGGGAAATCATTTAACTTCCACAAATAGTTGTATGATAGTAATTAGAATTTAATTGAAATCATGCAAAGAAAGCAGGGGAATTGATGGCGAAGGAAAAATCGATTTTTACGAAAGATGTTGTGCTCGTAATGGCAGCCTCATTCTTTTTTATGTTTAGTAATATGTACTGTAACCCATTGATTAACGGTTATGCTCAGGATTTGGGGGCATCAAGTGCTTTTGCGGGAATAATCGTCGGAATGATGAGCATTGTTTCAATGTTTTTGCGACCAATTGCTGGTAATCTGACTGACCGTTTTTCGAAATATTCATTAGCTTTTTTGGGTGGAATATTGTGCTTTATTGGGGTTGCAGGTTATGTGTTAACGCCTAATAGCACTTTCCTGTTAATATGTCGTTTGATTAACGGGTTAGGATTTGTGTTATGTACGGTTTGTATGACAACATGGCTATCATATTTGGTTCCCTTTAATCATGTTGGCGAAGCAATGAGTTTTTATGGACTAATGAATGCTTTGGCAATGGCGTGTGCTCCCGCTGTATCAATTAACTTGTATAAAGTTATTGGTTATCGAGCTGCAATGGTGATTTCTGCATTATCAGCTTTACTAGTTGTTGTCACAATACAGTTTGTCAGTAACCGCGCCCAACCGGTAGCCCACTCTGTAAAACAAAGTGGCCTCCATATTAAAATCATTCAGCGAGATGCTATTCCAGTTGCCCTTTTAACAGCTCTATTTGCTATCCCGTATTTTGCAACGCAGGCAGATATTGTTGAATATGCTGAACAACGGCACTTATCTATTGCTGTCGGCGCTTATTTCTTAATTTATGCTGTCGTTCTTTTACTTAGCCGGTTATTCTTACGGACCCAATTTGATACTGTCCGTTTTGAACCATGGTTGATTTTAAGCACGGTTGCAACAATCTTTTATCTTATTATGTTAAGTATTATGAAAAATAACATTGAAATGGCACTGGCAGCTGCTGGAATGGCATTTGGCTATGGTATTATTTATTCCGTTTGTCAATCAACTGCAATGATGCTAGCTCCAGATAATGAACGAGGGTTAGCAAGTTCGACATTCTTTCTCGGTCTTGACATTGGAATGACGCTTGGACCAATCATTGGAGGAATTATTGATAGCATGTTGCCAGTTAAGTATTTTTATCCAGTAATGTTATTCATTATTCCGTTAGTTATTATTATTTTCCTAGTAAACCGAAAGCAACTAAATAGTGCAATTGACCAGCATTAGAGGCAATAAAAATGAAAAAATTAGAAAAGTTGACTGGTGTTTGTAGTTTATTATTAAATTTAATGCCTTTTTTGCTGTATATTTCCCTTACTAAAGAACAGTCTGATATCTTTGTTGGTGCCTTGCCCTTCGCTATTTTCTATGCTTTCCGGCATACAATTTTGTTATTTTGCCGTGATTTAGAATATGATTATCAACGGCTGGCCTGGATTGGTCTTTATAGTGGAATTGTTGGTTACTTTTTAGGGTTGCTTGGCGGATTTCAACCAATCTTCTGGGACTTGTCAGGTGTAGGGGCAGGGATTGCTTCTCAACTATTTCCAACCGCAATAAGTCAGCGGAAACGATTAACGAAACAAGGACTATTGCCTAAACAGGATCATCTTAAACCACTTTTTCAAGTTATTATAGTTTTGATCGGTGTTGGAATAATTATGTGGATAAAGAAGCCAGTGATTAGTTTTGCTTTAATGCTAATCATTACTTTTGGTGCAATGGGATCAATTTGGAAAACGCCCCACGCAATTCGTCCGCTGCCAGTTCGTCTGCATTGGGCTAATTACTTCCTAGCATTAATTTTGCTTGGCGCAATGTTACTGTTGCGATTAGGGAGAAGTTTAGGCTTTGGGAAACCACTTGAATGGGGAACCGCTCTTTTATTAATCTTCCTCATCACGATGATCCTTACCTTGCTTGTAAACCATCGGCGATTACTTCACTATCCCAATCATTTACGGCAACGAATAATGCTTTATGGTGCTTGTGGTCAGTATTGGACCTTGTATAGTACCGTTTTTATTGGCATTTTGTATGGCACAAAAATGTATTCTTGGACAATTGTTGCTTACTTATTTGCTTTCGTCTTTGGAGGATTATTGGTAAAACAAACCCACCATTTATTCCATTTTAAGGATTGTCAAATTAATTTAATGATGCTAACAATTGGAATTTTCTTAACATTTTGGCTGCCAACATATTTTATTGGCGTATTTATTATCCGTAGCTTTGCCGGTGCAGAACGTAAAACAGCAATTGATGACTACGAGAAAGCAACCCATAATTATAGTATTTCTTCGATCGTCAATTATTACTATGCATCAATTGCGGGGATAATTTCCCAATTAGTAATGTGGGGAAGCTTATTTATTTTTGCTGGAACAACGGGAATGAATAAAATTTTTGGTGCTTTTTCAGTAGGAAAAACAAGTATTCAAAGCTTTTCAATAATCATGAATACCCATCTTATTCTTGCGGGTTACATGATTATATTTATAATGGCATTGGCGTTTAGATTAAAGAACACAAAAAAGCAAGAACTTAGATAGAAATATCTTTGTCCTTGCTTTTTACAATTTCTTGGCGCCAATGATTAAGATGTTTTTTAGTGATGACACACAAACCATCATCGCCGACCTGCTTCATTTCGTCAGTACACATGATTTTAATGTCACCAGTTTGTTTTGCTCTGTTTTCGCCCCAGTAATTTAAATAACGAAGGGCAGCATAAAGATTTTCACCCTCAGGAGTTAAGCGATATTCAACATGCGGAGGAATCGTATTGAAACTTTTTCGAATAACGAGGCCGGCATCTATCATTTCACGAAGCTGGTCACTCAAGACTTTATATGAGGTGCCTAGTTGCTTAACTAGTTCACTTGTCCGTCGGGGATGACCAGCTAAAAGATAGAGAATAACGGACTTCCACTTACCACCGATGATTGCTAGAGCGTAGTCTGCTCCAGTATTATACATTTTAGGTTGCCGTTCCATTAAAATTCCTCCTTTAACGTTTACAATAATTATATAACGTTCAAGAGGATGAAGAAAAATAAGTTTACTTGATTAATTTGAACATCTCTTCGTCATCAAGATGAGTCTTTTCCCCAGCTGGTGCCTCAATTGAACCAAATGGCATTTCAGCACGCAATTGCCAACCGGCTGGAAGATTAAATGCTTGATGAATAGCATCATCGATCAATGGGTTGTAATGTTGAAGACTGGCACCGATTCCTTGTTCTGCAAGTGCTGTCCAAACGGCTTGTTGAGCACCACCGAGGCCTTGTTCAGCCCAGTTTGCAAAATTAGCTGCATATGATGGGTAATCATTCTCTAATTGGTGCACAATTGTAGTGTCAGTAAAGTAGAGGATCGTTCCATAACCAGCTTTGAAACTATCAATCTTGGCCTTTGTTTTTTCAAAAGCATCTGGACTCTTAGCGATTTTGCGTAAAGCGTCCTCAACAATTTCCCATACTTTATCTGATGACTTGCCAAATAATACGACTGCTCGTACTGTTTGACTATTGAAAGCAGTTGGTGAGTTTTTGATTGTTTGCTTCACTAAGTCAAAAACTTCTTCTGGTGTTTGTGAAAGATTATCACCAAGCGCATAGATTGAACGACGATTTGCAGTTAAACTATTAAATTGTGAATTCATAATGATCACTCCCGTACATTTATTTACTTACTAATAGTAACTGAAAGATAAAAATATGCAAGAAGTGAATTTTATTTCACCAGAGAAAGGAGAAAAAATGGTCGAAAAAGATTGTCCAATTGAAAATACGCTTAAGTTAATAAACGGAAAATGGAAAAGCGTAATTATATATCAAATTAGTAAATATGAGCCTTGTCGTTTTTCGGAGTTGCAAAAATTAATTCCGGATTGTTCAAAGCGAATGTTGGCTCTTCAACTAAAGGACTTAGAGGAAGCGAACATTATACAAAAGCGTGTTTATTCGACAGTGCCGCATAAGACTGAGTATTCATTGACGGAAGTAGGAAAAAGTTTGGTACCAATAATTAGGTCAATTAACCAGTGGGGCAAAAAATATATTAAAAAATAAAATTTGCCGATTACTTGTCTATCAATCATTTCTTACCTGAGTGTAACTACCTTACTTGTATGTACTTACTTTTAATTGGTGCAGAGAATTGTATACTAAAAGTAGAATTTATGAGGAGGCAGAAATAATGGCAAGAGAAGTTTTGATTCTAGGTGCAACGGGAAAAATTGCTGGACACGCAATTGATGCATTGTTAGTAAATGGCAATGATGAATTATTACTATTTACCCGGCACCCACAAAATATGAATGTTGTCGATGAAAATCGCGAAACAGTTATTAAAGGGGATGTCCTAAATATTGGTGATTTAGAGCCAGCAATTGAACGAGCAGATGTGGTTTATGCTAATTTACGTAATCCTGAAATTACGCAACAAGCTAAAAACATTGTTAGTTTGATGGAAAAATATGCTGTAAAGCCGTTAGTCTGGATTTCTTCGATTGGAATCTATGATGAGGTTCCAGGTAAATTTGGTGAGTGGAATAATGAAATGTTAGGTGGCGGCCAAAAAGATAGCTATTTAGGAACTTATCGCAGTGCTGCCGATGTAATTGAAAATTCAACCCTTGATTACACGATCATTCGACCAGCATGGTTAACAGATAAGGATGAAGTAGATTATGAAACGACTGCAAAAGGGGAAGCGTTCAAAGGTACCGAGGTCTCGCGAAAGTCGATTGGTAATTTTGTAGCAAAAATCATTGATGATCCGGCACCGTATGCACGAAAAAACTTTGGTGTGAATAAACCCAATACAGACGGGGATAAACCTGCCTGGTATTAAATCGCTAATTGCAAGATAGATTAATTCATTGTATACTGATACCGAATAATTTAATAACGACTCGTCTTTAGTCCCCGGATTAAAGACATTAAGAGTACTAGCCATCTTCTACTAGGGCCTGTCACAATGACATGAAGAAGTTGGTTAGTACTCTTTTATTTTTTAGGAGGTTTTTAATATGAATGTTGAAGTAAAAACATTAAACGAAATGACAGCTCAAGAATGGTGTAAATTGGCAGAAGAACGGGTAAGGGTTTTTGTTGTTGAGCAAGAATGTCCTTATCAAGAAATCGATGAACAGGATTATCACGCTCACCATTTAATGTTAAAGGACGAGCAAGGAGAATTAGTGGGTTATACGCGAATTATGGCTAAGGATAGCTCTCATGCGACTTTTGGCCGCGTATTAGTTTTAAAACAATTTCGTGGACATGAATACGGCCGTCAGCTAGTTCAGGCAACGATTGATGAAACTAAGCGTCTTTTCCCAAATAAGACAATTCAGATTCAAGCTCAAGCGTATCTTAAAGAATTTTACGCATCGTTTGGATTTAAGCCGATTTCAGATGTTTACCTTGAAGATAATATTCCGCACTTAGATATGGTATTAGATTAATTGTGAAGAAAATACTAATAGAGTAGTAATTTTGCATTAAAGTAAGGTAATTATTAATTTGTTGTGTGCGCTTCCATGATATAGTGAGGATATTGAATTGACACTATCAAATAAGGAGGCAGAATATTATGGCAAAGACATTTACAAGAGAAGAATTGAAAAAATATGATGGGCAAAACGGGAATCCAGCTTATGTAGCAATTAATAATCGTGTCTATGATGTAACGCATATCCCAGCGTGGCAAGATGGCACCCACCATGGAAACAAGGCAGGATTGGATTTGACAGATATTCTGTTTAATTACTCTCCGCATAAAGATCGGGTGTTGGCCAAATTACCGTTAGTAGGACAATTAGTGTAAGAAAGACTGGGTTTATCTTAGTCTTTTTTATAAAATTAACTTGTTGCTTTTTTAGTCATTGGAGTGCTTTTAGTTTATTTATTAAATAATAGTGTTATATTTAAAATAATAATGGACTTTAGGAGGAACAACTCATGGCTGAAAAGAAATTTACACGAGATGAATTAGCTAAATATAATGGTGATGGCGAAAAGCCACATTACATGGCAATCGATGGGTTAGTTTATGACATTACAGATGCTCCTAAAAAAGGAATCAGCATAAAAGAGTTAATGGAAGTCGTTTTTGGCCGTTCAAAAGAAAAAGATGAAATTCTAAAAAAGTTAACAGTTGTCGGAAAATTAGCTGATTAAGGAGTAGGTTGGATGGCAAATCAAACATTTACCAGAGATGAGTTGCGTAAATATAATGGACAGAATGGAGCAGCTGCATATATTGCAATCAATGGAATTGTTTACGATGTGACTCATAGTCCTGCTTGGAAAAATGGGATTCATCATGGATATCAAGCCGGTTATGATTTAACGGATGCACTGTATAAGGTTTCTCCCCATAAAGACCGCGTATTGGCAAATCTACCCAAGGTGGGGACTTTAGTAGGAGAAGAATAAATAGCAGGAACTCTCAAAAGTATCTTGAGTCCCTGCTATTTATTCATTTTAAATTATCCCCAAACTTCTGTAGCAATTTCTTTAACAAGTGCAATCTTTTTCCATTGTTGTTCTTCCGTTAAAATGTTTCCTTCTTCAGTTGATGCAAAGCCACATTGAGGACTAAGACAGAGCTTATCTAATGGATGGAATTGCGTAGCTTCATGGATTCGTTTGATAATTGCTTCCTTATCTTCAAGTTCACCTGATTTTGAAGTAATTAAACCAAGAACAACATACTTATCATCAGGAACTTTGCTAAGTGGTTCAAATCCGCCGGCACGTTCACTATCATATTCGAGATAGAAGGCATTGACATTTTCCTTAGCAAATAGCGTATCGGCAACTGGTCCATAACCACCGGCAGCAGCCCAGGTTGAGTGGTAGTTTCCGCGGCAAACGTGGGTATTAATTGTTAAGTCGGCAGGTAAATTAGCAATTGCCTCATTATTTACTTTTAAGAATCGCTTTTGAAGGGCTTCAAGCTGAGATACATCAGCATTGGGGTCTTTTTTCTTTAGGTTAGCAAAGGCGTTAACAGAAATTCCCCATGTACAGTCATCTAGTTGAAGAGTGCGACAACCAGCAGCATAGAGATCTTCAATCACTTGATGATAAGCAGCGGCAACGTCATGATCTAGATCTTCTTGGTTGGGATAAAATTCTTTAGCATTAGCTTGATTTTCGGGACGAAGAAATTCTTCTAAAAATTGTGCTGGCGCAGGAATGGTTTGTTTAACTTGAACGCCATCAGAGGTATGAGCTTGGGTAAATTTGAAATGTTTGACAAAGGGATGGTTTTCGCCGGAGATTTTTCCGCTAATTTGAGCAGAATCATTTCGGGTTTCTTCGTCATGGAAAAAGTAACCGTGCTCTAGGTTAACATGCTTAACTCCTTGCAATCCCCAGAAGAAATCTAAATGCCAGTAACTACGCCGGAATTCACCGTCAGTAACTGCTTTTAGGCCAGCAGCTTCTTCTTGTTTAATCAAATTAATAATTGCTTTATCTTCAACAGCCGTTAAGTCTGCTTGTGTTATTTCGCCGTTTGCAAATTTTGCGCGAGCTTCTTTTAGCTCTTGAGGACGAAGGAAGCTTCCAACGATGTCATAACGAAATGGTGATGTAGTACGTGTAGTGAATTCAGTCATAGTAAATCGATCCTTTCTATTTGTGATGGGTTCAAGAATTGAAGCAATAAAAAAGCCCCTAGGAAAAATATTTCTACTTTTCCTAGGGACGTTGATTAATCAATAGTTAATTAACGTGTTACCACCCTAATTTGATAGCATCTCACAATACTATCCTTAATAGGTACACTGATGGAAGCTATACCCAGACGTTTTATCGGTCGTCAATCGTGAACTACTTATATAAAATACTCGTAATTCGTGAAGCTCCAAGACCATCTTCGTCTCAGTCTCTTATGTCACCTCTCATCAACCGTGATTCTCTGTAATAAGATTCTAAGATTACTCATCTTTTCTAAGCTGTTTCTCATTTATTTGTCATTATAATACGCGGATGAAATATGAATGTCAAGATAATTTATGACAAAAAATAAATCTTGACATTTACACCTCAAAGTATTAAATTAGATAAAAATTAAAATTCGATTATAAAAACACGTTGAAAAGAAGAGTAATTATGAGTGGATTAGCAGAGAGTCCTTGGTTGATGGAAAAGGATAACCTGCTTATAATGAAAATCACTTTGAGTGCCATGATGAAATTAGTAATTAATGGTGGGATCAGCCCATTATAGCTGACGTGTTTAATGGAAACATTGAACATTTGAGGCTAATAATGCGAATTATTGGCAAATTAAGGTGGTACCACGCAAAAAGCGTCCTTAGGTTAAGTTGTTTAATCTAAGGACGCTTTTTTATAGTCATAAAAAGGAGAGAGAATTATGAAATTTACAGTCGTTGGTGCAGGTGCAATGGGATTACGGTTTGGTGTTCTATTACAAGAAGCAGGTAATGAAGTCGATTTTGTTGAAGGATGGTTACCACATTACAACAAGATGAAAGAACAAGGAGGAGTTTATGTAACTCGCGAGCATAAAAATAGACACCTTGTTCCCGTTAATGTTTATACACCTGAAGAATACAATGCTACAGATGCTGATTTTGTTTTCTTTGAATTAAAACAAATGCAGTTAGATGATATGTTAAAACGTTGTGAACATTTCTTGAAGGATCAATATGCGATGACAGCGATGAATGGAATGGGACATGTTGAAAAATTATTGAAATATTTCCCCGAAGAAAAAGTAGTTGCTGGAACTGCCTTAGTAGCAACTATCTTAACTAAACCTGGTGAAGTTGAATTTGTTGGCGAACGAGGGATGGGAACGACTAATTGGGCTAATTATACTGAAAAGCCTGATGAGAAGACACAAGCGTTAATGGCAGAACTCAAAAAAGCAAACTTTAATCCATCCCTTAAAGATGATTTTATGGGAACGTTGATGGCAAAAGTAGTCTTTAATTCAGTTGTTAATACCCTTTGTACTATGTTTGAAATTACAATGGGTGAATATGCGGCGTTTGATAAGGCTGATGAACTATCTCGGCAATTAATCGATGAAGCATATGATGTTTGTGAACGTGCAGGGGTACAATTAGTTAATACGCGAGCAGAAGAACTAGAAAGTGTAAATTATGTCTCTAAAGTTGGCTGTCCGCATCATTATCCATCAATGTACCAAGATATGAGTCATAATCGTCCAGTGGAAGTTGATTATATCAATGGTTACTTTGTTAAGCTGGGTCGCCAATATAATTATGAAGCCCAAACCCATAATTTTGTTACTAATTTAGTCCACTTAGCGGAAACAACTCGTCAAAATCGAAGTGTTAAATAGTATTAAAATAGGGAGCGAGACAGAAGTCACTTGTGACTTCGTTTTCGAGCCCCCGCAAGCAACAATAGGCCTCCAATGTTCGGTTTTGCCGGACGTTGGAGGCCATTGTTGTACTGCGTATTTGCTTTTTATGAAAGTAACTTAACTTATGTCACAGTCCCTATCATAATTTAGAAATAAATTTTAATTGCCTGGGATATCACTTTCGTCTTGGAAGTTAAATTCGTTGGCATGCCGAAGAGAATAGCAGAAGTAAACGCCTAATCCGACTACCAGCCATAATAAGTATGTTAACCAAGCATTGAGTGAGATGCTTACTAATAAAATAATACAGATCAATACTGATAGAACAGGAATAACGTTGCCAAAAGGTACCTTAAATGGTCGTTTTAATTCTGGATAACGGTACCGTAAAATAATTACGATGAGCGAAATTAAAGCAAAGACAACCAATGATCCAATGTTGGCGATTAATGCAAGATAATGGAGATCGAATTCTCCGGCTAGGACAGCTGCAAGAAGTCCGACTAACCAAATAGCACGATTAGGACTTTGAGTTTTGCCATTAACTTTAGCGAGGCCTTGAGGAAGAAAGGCACTTCGACTCATTGACTTCATGATATTTGAGCCAGCATAGATGAATGCGAAGACAACAGCCATAATTCCTAAAACAGCACCAAGCGAAACAATCTCAGCCACGTATTTATGACCTTTAGCTAAAAGAACATATGACATAGCTTCAGAGACATTCAAATCTTTATAGCTTAGAACTCCTGTCATAACAAGACTAACTAAAATATAGAGGGCCGTTGAAATGACTAAACATAAAATTATTGCCCGGGGAATATTTTTATCAACATCTTTAGCATCTTCAGCAGAAGTAGCTAATGCATCAAATCCAAGGAAGGAGAAGAAGACAGCAGATGCTCCTGTGAAAATTCCTTTATATCCATATGGTAAAAATGGGTGCCAGTTAGCTGGATTGATATGTTGAGCACTAACAACGATAAATAGAACAATAATAAAGATTTTGACACCAACCAAGAAGTTGTTAACAAGTTTACTTTCACTAGTTCCACGTGTCAGAATAATCGTCATAAAAAGGATCATCAAGACGGCAGGGAGATTTACATAACCACCAGCTGCGGGAGTAACCAGTAATTTATGTGGTAAATTAACTCCGAGAACTTCAAGGAACGATTGCACGTACCCAGTCCAACCATTGGCTACTGTAGCGGTAGTAGTAACATAGACCCCAATCAGCGTCCATCCAGCAAGGAACGCCATAAACTTACCAATTGAAACCCACGCGTAGTAAAAGGCACTTCCTGAATTGGGCAAACTAGTGGTCAATTCTGAATAACAGAGACCAATTAGGCCACTAGCAAGAGCGGCAATCAGAAAAGAGAAAACAATTGCGGGGCCTGAATCTTCCGCGGCGACAATTCCAGTTAAAACTAAAATTCCAGTTCCGATGATTGCGCCAATACCTAGAATAGAAAGGTCGAAGAGGCCGAGAGTTTTCTCATGCTCTTTTCCCTTGGGTAACTGATTTTGCATGATTATGATTCCTTTCATAAAATACTGAAAACTGAAACTTAATTTTACATTAAAAATTACTGTGAATCAAATTTCACTTTAAAACTTATTGGCAATCCACAGTCTACCAATCTGGGTTAACCTTTCTATCATACAAATTTTGGCGCTTACGATGAGAATGATTTTTGATAATTGCTTTCAAAACTAGTTATTAACAATAATTTATTTTAAAATAGCTAATGAGTTTGAAAAGAAAGCAGATGAACAAATGAAACAGCATAAGCTAATTGTTATTTCGCTAGATTCACTAGGGTTTCGTGACCTAAACGAATTACGCCAAATAACACCAACATTAGCGAATTTAATAAAAAAAGGAACCTGGGTAAAAAAAGTTAAAGGAATCTTTCCAACGTTAACTTACCCATCCCATACTTCGATTATTACCGGTCAGTATCCGGCTGTGCATGGAATTGTTAACAATACTAAATTGCAGCCACGCCGGCAATCGCCTGACTGGTTCTGGTATCGAAAAGATATTCAATCGATGCCCCTCTATGATATTGCAAAAGAAAAGGGCTTAACAACTGCTGCATTTTTGTGGCCTGTTACTGCTGGCAGTAAGATTGATTATAACCTTGCGGAAATCTTTCCTAATCGAATTTGGACAAATCAAGTACTGGTTTCGTTAAAGGCAAGTAGTCCGTTATTTCTATATGAAATGAATAAGAAATATGGTAAATTACGGCACGGAATTAAGCAACCGTGGCTTGACGATTTTGTAACAGCATGTGCGGTTGATACGATTAAAAATAAAAAGCCAGACTTAACCTTAGTTCACTTAGTTGATATGGATAGTATGCGTCACCGTTATGGGGTTCGATCACCACAAGCAAAAGAAGCATTACACCGTCTAGATAAACGCGTAGCTAAGATAATTCAAGCGACGAAAGATACCGGTACTTATGCGCAAACAGACTTTGTAATTTTAGGAGATCACTATCAAATTAATGTTGATAAGATGATTCATTTAAATATGTTGTTTGCGCAACAAGGACTTCTTCAACCTCTTGGAAAGAAAAGCACCTATCGAAATAACTGGCAAGTCACTGCTAAAACTTGTGATGGAGAAACTTATATTTACACTCGTGGTGCCGTGGATCGAGGAAAACTTAAGCAAATGATTGCTGGTGTCGAAGGGGTTGAGCGAATCTATGATAACGCAACGGCGATCAAACGGGGCGCAGATCCTAAGTGCACATTCCTCGTCGAAGCCAAACCAGGATACTATTTCACTGATGAGGTAAACAGGCCAGCGATTGTCGAAAAAGTTGATTCGGAATCAATTGGAACTCACGATCGCTATCGAGGGGTCCATGGTTACGGGCCAACACAAGCAAATTACTTCACTACCGCTATTTTTGCCGGGCCACAAATCAAAGGTGGTGCGACTGTTGAAAATGCTCACCTGGTTGATGAAGGACCGACATTTGCTAAATTATTAGGATTACATTATCCGACTCCAACTGCCGGACAAGCAATTGATGCAATCTTTAAAGACTGAGGTGACGTTGTGAAGTTTACAAGACAACAATGGCAATGGATTTTTTATGATTGGGCAAATTCTGGTTATGGAATTTTAGTTGTGACCGCTGTTTTACCAGTTTATTTCAAAGCAGTAGCTGATCATGCCGGTGTTAGTGCAGCGAATTCGACAGCGCTGTGGGGATATGCAAATAGTTTTGGTACGCTTATTATTTCCTTACTTGCACCTTTATTGGGAGCATTGGCTGATTATCCGCATGCAAAAAAACGCTGGCTAAATCTCTTTACTTGGTTGGGAATTTTACTGACAATTGGCCTTGCTCTTGTTCCAACCAAATATTGGCAGGTGCTTTTACTTGTTTATATTGGGTCGATCATTGGTTACTCAGGAGGAAATTTATTTTATGATAGTTTCCTAATAGATGTAGCTGATAATAAGCAAATGGACCGTGTTTCGTCGACCGGTTATGGAATGGGCTATCTAGGAGGAGTGGTCGCCTTTATTATCTTTTTAGTCGCAGAACTAAGTAAAGGCTTTGGCGGTCTCCTAAACAGTTATGGAGTAGCCCGATTTAGTTTTATTCTGGCTGCAGTTTGGTGGGTTATTTTTGCGTGGTCGTTATTAAAAAATGGTCATCAACGTTATAGCGTCAACAGTGTGACAAATCCTTTTATCGATAGTTTGCACCGTCTGAGAAGAACCATGCATCATATTAATCAATATAAGCAGTTGACATGGTTTTTAGTTGCCTATTTCTTCTATATTGACGGTGTTGATACAATTTTTACGATGGCAACAGTTATTGGTAAAGACTTAGGGATTCAAACAACGATGCTGATGGTGGTTTTGTTAGTAGTTCAGTTAATTGCTGTTCCATTTTCACTTTTGTATGGTTGGCTTGCTAATAAGTTTTCTACGAGACGAATTATTATGCTAGGCATTATCGTTTATTTCTTTATTTGTCTTTATGCTTTACGGTTAGAAACTTTGATCGATTTTTGGATTTTAGCTATTTTAGTTGGGACAAGCCAAGGCGGACTTCAAGCACTTAGTAGATCATACTTCGGCCGCCTTGTTCCTAAAAATGACAGTAGTGAATTTTTTGGTTTCTATAATATCCTTGGGAAGTTTTCCGCAATTCTCGGTCCCTTTATTGTTGGAATCGTTACTCAATGGACTGGTAAATCGACGGTCGGTGCGGCTTCATTAAGTGTTCTATTTGCCCTGGGGTTAGTTATGTTTATATTTGCTTCAGCTATTAAGGATAAATAAAAAGGGAGCGAGACAGAAGTCACTTGTGATTTCGTTTTTCGACGCGAAGCTAGCCTCTGGGAGCCCCCGCAAGCAACAATAGGCCTCTAACGTTCGGTTTTGCCGGACATTAGAGGCCATTGTTGTACTGCGTATTTGCTTTTTATGAAAGGAACTTAACTTATGTCACAGTTCCTTTAAAATTACTTGCGAACGTTAAGGATACCTTGACCAATACCAGCAGGTGTATCAGTCTTAGCTTCAAATGAAAGGCCGCTAGCGTGATGTTCTTCAGTAGCTTTACCCATTGCTTTAAATAAATCGTTCATAGTAGACATATCTTATACCTCCCAAATAAATAGTTTTTGTTTTTTATGATTAGTTATTATATTTAGTGGCTCAAAAGCGAGCGTTTATTACTATAAAACCTTTGATGAATAGTGTCAATCACTAATTTTAGGTTGTCCAAAACTTCACGAATGTTTCGAAAACGGTTTATTTTTGGTGGTTAAAGTTATGCTAAAAATTTCACTTTCATAAAATTTAAAACAAAAAAATGGCTTTCACAAAGTTGTGATAAAACCATTTTTAGTCTTAATTACTTTTCACGGGAGTAAGAAGCAATATCTTCAAGAATTTCATTCATAAATGCTTCTTGACTCATTTCATTTTGTTCCTTTTCACCGTACTTACGAACAGATACACCATTGTTATTCTTTTCATCGTCTCCAACAACAAGAGTATATGGAACCTTTTGTGTTTGAGCTTCACGAATCTTGTAGCCCATCTTTTCGTTTCGGTGGTCGACATTAACCCGAATGTTAGCAGCCTTCATCTTCTTAGCGAGGGCATCGGCGTATTCACCATGGGCTTCTTCGTTAACAGGGATGATGTGAACTTGTTCTGGAGCTAACCAAGTTGGGAATGCACCCTTGTAAATTTCTGTTAAGTAAGCCATGAACCGTTCCATTGTTCCAACAACACCACGGTGAATCATAACTGGTTGATGTTCTTTACCGTCTTGACCAACGTAGGAAAGTCCAAATCGTTCTGGAAGCATAAAGTCAAGTTGGATCGTTGACATTGTTTCGTCATTTCCAAGAGCAGTCTTAGTTTGAATATCAAGTTTTGGACCATAGAAGGCAGCTTCACCTTCAGCTTCATAATAATCAAGGTTAAGGTCGTCCATTGCTGACTTCAACATTGATTGAGATTTTTCCCACATTTCGTCATTAGCGTAGTACTTCTTAACATTCTTAGGGTCACGAAGAGAAAGACGGAAGCTGTAATCAGTAATATCAAAGTCTTCGTAAACGCTCATGATCAACTTCAAAATCTTAGCGAATTCAGAACGAATTTGGTCAAGGGTCACGAAGGTGTGACCATCGTTCAAAGTCATTTCACGAACCCGTTGAAGACCAGAAAGGGCACCTGATTTTTCATAACGGTGCATCATACCAAGTTCCGCAATTCGTAATGGGAGATCACGGTATGAACGAATATGGTGCTTGTAAACTTGAATATGGCTTGGGCAGTTCATTGGCCGTAATTCAAGCATTTCGCCATCACCCATGTCCATTGGTGGGAACATATCATCGCGGTAGTGTTCCCAGTGACCAGAAGTCTTGTATGCATCAAGATTCATCAGGACTGGAGTATAAACGTGTTGGTAACCATCGGCAACTTCCCGGTCAATGATGTAACGTTCGATTGTCCGACGAATAGTAGCACCTTTTGGTAACCAGTATGGTAAACCGGCACCAACTTTAGGATCAACAAAGAAGAGGTCAAGTTGGTTACCGATAACACGGTGGTCACGTTCCTTAGCTTCTTGACGTTTCTTTAAGTCTTCTTCTAATGCGTCCTTCTTGTAGAAGACAGTTCCGTAAATCCGTTGAAGCATTGGATTTGAAGACATACCTTTCCAGTAAGCACCAGCAACAGAAAGAAGGCGTAAGTTTTTAACAACGTTACCATATAAAAGAATGTCATCATCTGCAACAGCTTTGACATCACCAAGTTGGTACATTGCTACTTTGCCGTTTTTAGCATTTTCATTGATCAATTCAGTTGAGAAACGATCATCTTTTACTTCGGCAAGTGCTTCTTCTACAGGTACTTCAACAAATTCTACCTTAACATCGTTCTTTGCCATTCCCTTGATTACGTCTTCAAGAGCTGGTAATTCGTCAGCAGAAACTTGTTGATTATCTTTATCAGAATCAACGTGGAAGCCATCTTCGTCAGCGACAGCTTCACCAAGTCGAATACCCTTAAATTCTTGTTTTAATGCAGCCTTTAACATTAATGCAGAAAGTTTACGTAATGCTTCTAAACCTTCTTGTGAATCCCGATCGATCTTCTTAACTGATCCATCTGGGGACATAACAGCAACCTGAGCCATAGAAATCTCTCCTTTAATATAAATAAAAACGTCCCTGATACTTTCAACGTTGAAAGTATCAGGGACGTTAATTAACAAAAATTAGCGTGGTTCCACCCATCTTTAGGACACACTAGTAATGTCCTCTCTAAGGTGCAGTAACGGACACGATCCGACTAGCCTTATCTCGGCTAATAATAAGGGAAGGTGGTACATCCATCATTGTCACTCACAAGTGCTTTCACTCAAGGCACTTACTCTCTGTAGAGGACTTTGAAGGTGCATATCCTTCAATCGATTGTCTTGATTATAGCACGCCCACTTTAATTGACAACCCCTTTATTCCAAATTAATGTTGATTATTTTGAGAATGAGGTTGAACTGGTTGCGGGTTTGACTGGGAGCTAGTACTTTGCGAACTTTGATTAGACTGTGACCCAGAATTGCTACTTGCTGGTTGTGAAGTAGATTGTTGTTGGCTGTTGCCTTGATCGTGGTGTTCTTCCTGCGATGGTTGGTTTTGTTGTGGAGTTGAGGAAGAGTTAGTAGTTGGTTGTTGGTTAGTTGAATGATTTGTCTGAGGGGTGCTATTTGAACGACTAGGCGTTGAAATACTATAAGTATCTTGAGTATCATTATCATCACTGTCGTTGGAATTTGAACGATGTTTATGACTGCTACTGCTGCTCTTTTTGTGTTTCTTGCGTGATGAAGTACTGGTGGAGACAGTAGTGTCATTACTATCAACATTGACAGGGTCCTGTTGTTTAACTAGGAAAATAACAATGGTTGCAATTAAGACAACTAATAGACAGCCTAAAATGACCTTAAACATCCGGCGAGAAATTCCATATGGATTCTTTTTCTTATTAGGGGATGCTGTCTTGTGTTTATGGTTAGGGGTAGGCTGTTTAGGCTTACGATTAAAGAAAGAACGTTTTTTCTTTTCTTCACCTGGCTTAGGAGTGTCATAGAGCTCAACCCGTGTAGGCCGCCGCTTATTGTTATTTTGATTATTATCTTTATTATTCAATGATTTCACCTCATACTTAATGAGTAATATATCTAGTTCCTTATTATACCATGGTGAGCCTAGATGTATTAAAAAATGGCCGACTCATTATGGGCCGACCACTTTTCGTATTTCTTCATAGCTATTTTGAGGGGGATAGTATAGAAGAAAAATAGGGGTTTATTTATATTAGGGATTGTCTATACTATACCGTTCAAGTATGAACATTTTGTGAAAGAATCGTTACAAAAATAAAAAACTGGAAATTTACTTCCAGTTTTTTGTTTTAATCTTCTACAACTGAATCTTTCATTTGAGCTTCACGTTGGCCGAATCCTTTGCCTTCAGCAGCAAACCGCTTGTCCCCTTTATAGAGTTCAACACAAGTCCAGATAAGAAGAGCAAGAATAACAATGATTGTGATATAAGCGAGAACGTCAGATGTTCCTTTTGACCAAATACCAAAGCCTTCGTAAGTTGCAGGAAGGTTGTAAAGGTTTAAGAAGGTAAGGGCAATTACAGAAATCCAACCGCAAACCTTAACCCAGCCCCTATTCTTAAATTCACCCATTTCAACTTCACTGTTAGTCATCATTAATAATGGTAACATTGAGAACGGAAGGGCAAAAGCTAAGAATACCTGTGAATTTTCCATTAAAAGGTTCAAGGCGGTATGTTGTTGGATAGTATTTTCACCGCTCGTCATAGCAACGCATGCGATAACCGGAATAACGGAAATAATCCGAGTAACTAGCCGTCGTGCCCATAAAGGCATTCGCATATGAATGAAACCTTCCATAATAACTTGACCAGTTAATGTTCCAGTGATTGTTGAATTTTGCCCAGAAGCAAGTAAGGCAACTGCAAATAAAGTAGATAATACACCTGACTTGGCAACAGCAATTAACACTGGGTTACTAAGCATTGAAGTATTATTTAATGCATCATACAGACCGAAGAAAGAACTATCTTGCACAGCACCAGTCTTGAAAACGGCAACCCCCATAATCAAAAGAAGGGAATTAACGATAAATGCAAGAGATAATTGGATGTTTGAATCCCAAGTAGTAAAGCGAACTGTTTGTCGAATGCTGTCTAGATCATTATGATCAATCTTCCGAGTCTGAGAAATTGCTGAGTGGAGGTATAAATTGTGAGGCATAACGGTCGCACCAATAATACCTAGGGTACCAGTTAGTGGGGTGATACCACCGATTTCAGGATGTTGGGCAATTGCTTTGGCTGATGGGAGCAGGCCCATAAATACGCCACCCCAGTTAGGGTTAGATAAGGCAACTTGGTAAGCAAAAACAAATAAGATCACCAAAATCAAACATGCAACAATTGCTTCGATCTTCCGGAATCCGATCTTGGTTAATAATAGCAGTACTAAAACATCAAGAACAGTAATAAATACAGATGGGATCAACGGAATGTGGAACAGTAAGTTTAATGCGATAGCAGCTCCGATAACTTCAGCGATATCCGTAGCCATAATCGCCAACTCAGTCATAATCCATAAAATAATACCTAATGCTTTACCGGTACGTGCCCGTGTTGCCTGAGCAAGGTCCATTTGGCTCACGATTCCGAGTTTAGCCGCCATGTATTGAAGTAACATCGCAATCAAACTTGAAATCAAGATAGTAGTCATTAAGGTATATTGGAAACTCTGTCCACCGGTAATTGAAGTTGACCAGTTACCTGGATCCATGTAACCCACAGCAACTAATGCGCCGGGACCAGAGTAAGCGAATAATGTTCGCCAAAAGCCTTTTCCACGAGGAACTTCAACTGTTCCGTTGATTTCCTCCAGTGATTTACCGTTAGCATATTCAATAAGTTTATGCTTCCGGTGTTGATTCTTTGTGTCGTCCACGCCAAATCCACCTTTCGTTTGAGTTTTGTTAATTAGATTGGAAATCATAATTAACTAAGTTCGAATACTTTGTTAGGGTAACATAAAAAAATATATCCTGCAATGGAAAATCGCCGTTATAACAGCAGTTTGGGCGATCTTGAGGAGTGGTTGGAGATAAGTTTTGGCGTACCTAATGGTAGTTAAGCGCTTTCTGAAAGGCGGAAAAATTTTCTATATAAATTTAGAATTTATTATTTTATATGTAGAAACATTCTATTTCTTAATATAAAACGCTGAATAGAGTAAAAAGCCTTGTGAAATTATGTGATCGAAGAAATAGTAGTAAAACCATTTATGCATTAGTAAAAAATCAGCCCAAACTTAGTGAAGAAAAAAATATTTAAAAATTGCACTTTTTTTAAAAATGCTTTGATACTGGCGTTTGCTTAAGTTTACATTTAATGAGTTTAACGTTTTATGATAGCGAAAAGAATGTGAGATAATTGTTGGACGTTTGACAATTAAGGCGTTTTCACACTATACTATCACTTGACAAATGATTAAATTCACAAGAGAGGTATTTTAATTATGAAGGCACTTGTTTTAACAGGTAAAAAGCAACTCGAAATTGAAGATATTAAAGAACCTGAAATCAAGCCTGATGAAGTCTTGATTCATACTGCCTACGCTGGTATTTGTGGTACTGATAAAGCGCTCTATGCCGGTCTTCCAGGATCTGCATCAGCTGTTCCTCCTATTGTTTTAGGTCATGAAAACTCAGGTGTGGTTACAAAAGTTGGTTCAGAAGTTACTAACGTTAAGCCAGGGGATCGTGTAACCGTTGACCCTAACATCTACTGTGGTCAATGTAAGTATTGTCGGACTCAACGCCCAGAATTATGTGAACACCTTGATGCTGTTGGTGTTACCCGTAACGGTGGTTTTGAAGAATACTTTACTGCTCCTGCAAAGGTTGTTTACCCAATTCCTGATGATGTTTCATTAAAGGCAGCTGCCGTTGTTGAACCAATTTCATGTGCAATGCACGGTGTTGACTTACTTGAAACTCACCCATACCAAAAGGCTTTAGTATTAGGTGATGGTTTTGAAGGTCAATTATTTGCACAAATCTTGAAGGCTCGTGGTATTCACGAAGTTACTTTAGCTGGTCGTTCAGATGAAAAGTTGGAAAACAACCGGAAGCACTTCGGCGTTAAGACTATCAACACTACTAAGGAAGAAATTCCTGCTGATGCATATGACATCGTTGTTGAAGCGGTTGGTTTGCCAGCTACTCAAGAACAAGCACTTGCAGCTGCAGCTCGTGGTGCTCAAGTATTAATGTTTGGTGTTGGTAACCCTGATGACAAGTTCTCAGTAAACACTTACGACGTATTCCAAAAGCAACTTACAATTCAAGGGGCCTTCATTAACCCTTACACTTTTGAAGACTCAATTGCACTTCTTTCTTCTGGAGTTGTTGATCCACTACCACTCTTCTCACACGAATTAGACCTTGGTGGTGTTGAAGACTTTGTTAGTGGTAAATTAGGCAAAGTTTCAAAAGCTGTTGTTAAGGTTGGCGGCGAAGAAGCTTAATTCTAGATTAAGATTAAAATTTAAATATATTAAAAACGAGGCGAAAAATTTTTCGCCTCGCTTTTTTATGCCTTATAATCGAAAAACTTGTATAAATAGTAACAACTTAATTCTTTCACTTAATGATTGACACGGTGTCACTTTGATGATAGTGTATAAAATACATTCACAGTGACACGGTGTCACAATGCGGTGGAGGAATTAAGATGCCAAGTACAACATTTGAAAATTTAAATCGACAGAAAAAAGAACTTATTACTAATGCATTACTAACAGAATTTAGTCAACATAGCTTAGCAAGTGCTCAAGTTGCACGAATTGTAAAGCAAGCGGGAATCGCCAGAGGAGCATTTTATAAGTATTTTGCAGATTTAACGGAGGCGTATCAGTATCTTTACCAAGTGGCAATTTTAGAAATCCATACACCAATTACCCGGGCTAACCATATTTTAGCTGCGAGTGATTATGTTAATCAGATTAAAGCTTTTGTAGATGAGATCAACGGAAGTAAGTACCGTGAGTTTATGCGTTTACACTTTCAAACAAATGAAGGATTGTTACGTGATAATACGCAACCGCAAATTAAAATTCATAGTGCTCAAGAATGGAGTGTAATGGTTTTAAGTCATGAAACAATTAAGGATTGCCTTCTTCAACCCAATAAACAAGATGAAGCAATTGAACGGCTATCCAAGGCACTAACTGCACTATTACAGTAGGAGGTAGAATATGTTTTTAGCACTAAAAGAAATAAAACATGAAAAGCTGCATTACGGATTAATCGTTGCCATGATTGTTTTGATTAGTTACTTAATGTTTTTCCTAATGGGAATGATGTTGGGATTACAAAATGAAAATGATGCTGCTATTAAAGAGTGGGGTACGGAAACTGTTTTTCTAAATAAGAATAGTAATGATAATCTTGGACAATCGATTATTACTCGCGATCAACTAGCAGGTAAGGATCAAAAGAATGTTGCGCTTGTTGGGCAGGCACCAGTAGTTCTTAAAGAAAAAGGAGCAAGTAAAGAAAGTGCTCAATTTATCGGTTTAGATCCTGACCAATTTATTTCCCGGGAAAAGATCAAGATTACAAGTGGTCGTCAAGCCAAGGGAAATAACGAAATTGTTGTTGATAAGAGTTTAAGCAAAAAGGGTTATCATTTAGGAGATCGAGTAACAATCAATTCTCAAAATGAGAAATATAAGATTGTTGGTTTTGTCAATGACGCTAAATTTAGTGTTGCGCCCGTCGTATATGGTAGTTTACCAGTTTGGCGGGAACTGAGAGGATTAAATAGTTCGGCTGTTGCTAGCGGACTCTTTTCTGACCATAAGCTTAGTAAAAGTTCCTATCCCGCTCTCCAACACTACACTGTTAACGAATATATTAATAAGCTACCGGGATATTCAGCACAAAATAATACCTTTACTTTTATGATTGGGTTCTTAATGGTAATTTCGTTAATTGTAATTGCGGTCTTCTTATATATTCTTACCATGCAAAAAATAAGTCATTATGCAGTTATGCGCGCTCAAGGAATTCCTGCGCGGCACTTAATTCTTGCAACAGTTACTCAATCAATTTTCCTAATGATTAGTGGTGTAATAGGAGGAATTATTTTAACCCTTCTTACGAGTGTGGCAATTCCAATGTCGGTACCAGTTATTATGAATTGGCCCCTAATTAGTTTAATGGCAGTGGGATTAATAGTTCTTGGGATGATTGGTTCATTATTACCAGTGCGAATGATTATTAAGATTGACCCCGTACAGGCCTTGAATTAAGATGGGAGGCAAATGTTATGTCAAAATTAAAGTTAGTAGATGTTAACAAATATTATGGCGAAGGAATTAGCCGTGTTCATGTTCTTAAAGATGTTAATTTTTCTGCTAAAGCGGGAGAATTAAATTTGATTTTAGGGCCTTCTGGATCAGGAAAGAGTACCTTTTTAACAATTGCGGGCGGTTTACAAACACCTACTTCCGGAAAAGTGTTAATTGATGGAATTGATATTGAAAAGTTATCTTCTAAAAAACGTGATGAACTGCGCTTGCAGAAAATTGGTTTTATTCTTCAGTCGTATAACTTGCTACCTTATCTAAATGTGGCTGATCAATTTAAACTTGTTGATCGTGTAAAGAAGAGCGGTAATATTTCATCAGCAGCTTTTGATGAATTATTGGAAAAACTCGCGATAAAAAAACTGCTCAAGCAATACCCTTCTGAATTGTCAGGAGGTCAAAACCAACGAGTAGCGATTGCGCGTGCTTTATATACCGATCCTGAGATAATTCTTGCAGACGAACCAACAGCAGCTTTAGATAGTAATTTAGTAAAGTCAGTGGGACAATTATTTCAAGATCTGGCTAAAAAGAAAGGAAAAGCGGTGATTGCTGTAACCCATGATTTACGTTTACGTGAATATGCAGATAATGTTTACGAGTTAGCCGATGGGAAACTTACATTAAGCAAAAATTCCACAGACCAATAATATAAATAATGTTAAAGAATTATGAGCAAAAAGCCTTTTTTATAACGAACCTTGCTATAATAAACGGACTAAATAAATAGTAAAGGGGAGGATGCAATGGCTTTTTTAGAATTAAAAAACATATATAAATCATATTATCTTGACAAAGAGGAATTTCCAGTTCTTAAGGGAATTAACTTGCAGTTTGATCGGGGAGAATTTGTATCCATCCTTGGTGAATCAGGTGGTGGAAAGTCCACTTTAATGAATATCATTGGGGGCCTTGATCGTAACTTTGAAGGTGAAGTCCTCGTAAATGGTAAAATCCTCGACCATAAAAAAGAAAAGCAACTAGATAGATATCGGCGTGCGACAGTGGGTTATATCTATCAGTCCTATAACTTAATTTCTCACTTAACGGTGCTGGATAATGTTTTGGTTGCGTTGGATATGACAACTTTGACTAAGGAAGAACGGCGGAAGCGCGCGTTGGAACTTTTAGATAAGGTTGGTTTAAGTGAGCAAGTAAAAAAGCATCCGAACCATTTGTCAGGAGGGCAAAAGCAACGGGTAGCGATCGCTCGGGCATTGGCCAGTGATCCACAAATTATTATTGCTGATGAACCTACAGGAGCCTTAGATGCGCAGAATACAAAAGAAGTATTAGCATTATTAGACGAAATTGCTCGTGATGGGAAATTAGTGATTGCCGTTACTCACTCCCAGGAAGTAGCGGATAATGGGACACGAATTGTTCATTTAGCTGATGGAAAAATTGACGGCGATGAAAGATTACGTCCTGCTTATCCGATTCCAGAAGACCCTACAGAGATTACTCCACGAGTTCTACCGGCGATGGCGAGCTACCGAACGGCTTTTAAGCATTTGACCTATAACTTCTGGCGTAATTCGTTAATTATGCTTGGAACCGCAATTGGTATTTTTGCGGTACTCTTATTTAGTGGTTTAGGTAATGGGATAAATGGTTACATTCAAAACCAAATTAACTCTCTTGCTAACCCGCAGGCAATTACCGTATTTAAAAACACAACTGGTAAAAAGATGACCCAGGAACAAATTCAATCATCGTTAGGACAAACGATGGCAGCTAATCCCCAATCAATGACGATTAGCGACCATAATATTGACCGGTTACGAAGGCTTGATAATGTGTCGTCTGTCCAGCCGGGAATTATGGTGAGTGCCTTTCAGCTTGATTATAATGGGAAAAAGCAGAGCGGAACTTCACTAAGTACCTGGAGTAAGGCAATTACTAGCAATTCAATCAAGCAGGGGCATAAACCCAAGAATGGTGAAATCGTTCTTACAAAGCAACAAGCAATCCAATTATCAAGTGCCAAAAATTATAAGCAAATGGTTGGTAAAACTATCCGTCTTTCATTTACATGGATAGATGGCAATAATAGTCCAGTTCCCGTTTCTGGAAACTTCAAGGTAGCAGGGATTACAGAAGGTGCGAGTGCCGGGACTTCAATTACTTATTCCACTATGCGTGCGCTGCTTCAAAAAGCGAATGCCTCTACGGCTGCTAATTTTGCAACCGTTAATGTAACAAATCTTGACAATGTTCAAGGAGTAGCGAATAAGATCGACAATCTTCGTGGTAGTAATAACAAACGGATATTAGGAGCGATTACAGTCGGGTCGATCCTTAAAACTGTTAATACTTATGTTAGTCTTGCTTCCACGGTTCTTGCTTCAATTGCTGGAATTTCATTACTTGTGTCGGCATTAATGATTATTGTGACAATGTACATGTCGGTTTCGGAACGGACAAAAGAAATCGGTATTTTGCGAGCCTTGGGTGAACGAAAGAAAGATATTCGCCGATTATTTACGTCTGAATCTGTCTTTATTGGACTGTTTTCCGCAATTCTTGCACTGCTAATTGTTGCAGTTGTAACGGTTATTATTAACCACGCTCTGTATGGCTTGATTAAATATAATATTGTGCAAATTACTGTTGGAAATGTAATCTTTGCAATTGTAATTGCGATTGTAATTTCGTTTATTGCCGCATTGCTTCCTGCACGCCGGGCGGCAAATCTTAATCCAATTGATGCATTAGCTGCAGATTAGTTAAAAAGCAACAACTTTCCTATAGCTGAAGTTGTTGTTTTTTTATTTTGCTTAAAAATATTTTAGGCAGTCCGAAAATAGGATATAATAAAAACGGAGGTGAGAAGAATGACAATAATTTATGTTCATGATAATAATCAATCACAAAATATTACTTGTTCAGATGGCTCACAAGGTGTGTTGCGGGTTAGTAAACTGAATAATGCAATGCGGTATAGTTTTAAGTTTTATAGTCACGCACATCTTGGGTTTTGGTTAGATAAGCATCAGTTCTATGATGGCAAGTCATTGATTGTAAAAGGAGTTTTAGAAAATGAACGATTAGAAATTAAATTTGTTAACTAACGAAAAGACGTTTAGAAGTCATCGTCTAAGTTTGACTTAGGATGAGTTCTAAACGCCTTTCTTTTATTTCAATGGGGGGATCCCAAAGAATATTCACTAAATTATTAGATGATTTTTTCTGCATGACTTAATACATCAGCGATCAAGGTCATTACCTGCGGATCCTCTAAATGATAGATAACGGTTTTCCCTTCTCGCCGTTGTTGAACTAAATTATATTTTCTCAATAGTTGCAGCTGGTGAGAAACCCCCGATTGTTCCCAGTTCAACTTCATACTAATTTCTGAAACGCTCATCGAATGTTGAATCAGCAAATATAATAATTGTAATCTTTTAGGATTCCCTAGTAATTTAAATAATTGACTGATTTTATTAACATTTGGAATATCTGTTGTCCAACGGTCTACCACAATAAATATCACTTACTTTCTATAAACTCCCTAATAGTAATTTAGTGAATATTAATAATAAACTGCCTACCTTTATTCTAGAACAGAAAAGAATTTTTTTAAAACAAAAAAGCAAGAGGCATAGAATTTATTATACTTCTTGCTATATATTGTTTAATTATTTTAAATTGAGCAACTATAGTGATAAACGTTGTCCTACAAAGATTGTGTATGGACTTTGAATGTTATTCTTAGCTGCGATTGACCGCCAGTTTAATCCGTGGTAGGCGGCAATCTTTGATAGTGAGTCACCACTTTGAACTACGTAATTTCCATGATTAGTAGTGGAATAGTGTGAAGTGGTTTTTTGTGTACTAGCACTATTGTTGTTAATCCGTAATTGTTGGCCAACCTCGATTAAATTAGGGTTACTAATGTGGTTAGTTGAAGCTAATGCAGATGTTGTAGTGTTAAAACGAGCGGCAATTTGTGAAAGGGTATCACCACTTTTAACGGTGTATGTGCCATTAGCACTAGTTGTAACTTGTTTATTTTGCTGGCTTTCTTGATGGTTAGTAGTAGTATTTTGAGCTGTAGTTTGATGAAGCGTTAATACTTGACCTACATGAATCATATTAGGGTTACTAATATGATTGAGCTGAGCTAATTGAGTATAAGTGGTGTTAAATTTACCCGCAATTCCTGAAAGGGTATCGCCACTTTTAACGGTGTATGTATTACTGTTAGTGGTAGTATTGGTTTCTGTTTGCTTAGGGGTTGTTTGTTGCTGTTGTTGTTCAGCAGCAGGTTGACGAACCAAGAGCCGTTGACCAATATAAATACGGTTAACATTGTGGATATCATTTAAGGCGGCGAGGTTATTTACAGTCGTATTAAATTGTCCGGCAATGCGTGATAAGGTGTCTCCACCCTTAACAGTATAGTAACCGGTGTTAGAAACAGTTACATTGGTTTCTGGAGTTTGAGCACTTTCGGTCTGCTTATTTGTAACAACTTTACCAGAAAGGGCAACCGCATCTAACTGGTTTAAGTTATATGTTTGAACAAAACGAATTAAGGTACTAGCATAGTTTGGATCAGTAGCATAGCCGTCTTGCCGAAGCTTATTTGCAACAGATGCATAATTAGTGTCACCAAGTAAGTTACGGTAACGACTATTTACATTGAGAAAGCGACCGTGGTCAGTAACTGATTCGGAGTTGTTAGCGTAGGCTCGGAAATTGGCGTTAACGTAAACACTCCGACCACCATAAACTTCTCGCGTACGCATTACAACTGAATTTCCATTATAGGAACCCTTAATTCCAAATAGGTTATGAGCTTGGGTTGACAAGGCTGAACGGCCCCAACCACTTTCAACAATAGCCTGGGCAACTGTAATTGAAGGGAGAACCTTGTATTCATTCCATCCTTGGATTGCACCTGGAGCAACACTTTGGATAAATGCTTGTTGTGAAGCGTTATTACTGAAATGGAGGGTACTTAAGTCCGTTGTGGAGTTCTCTTGCGGTGCAGCAACGGCACTAGCAGCCTTTGGAGCAGCAGGAGCAGCTTGTTTAGCTTCAGTAGACTGTGCTGAAGCTGAATCAGCTGTGGCTTGGCTAGCGACAGCTTGACTGGCATTAGAGGCAGCAGTACTTTCTGCTGAAGCGCTAGTTGATGTGCTTTGAGCGACAGTAGAAGTACTAGCAGCACTACTTGTATTATTTTGTGTATTGGCAGTAGTTGTAGCGGCAGGTTCTGCAGAAGAAACTGAAGCATCATCGGCATGAGCAACAGCGCCGCTAGCAGTTAATAAGGTAACAGCAGTTAATCCAGCAAAGACCCATTTTTTTCCGCTTTTGTACATCTTAAAATGGGTTGATGGATCATTATTAGATTGACGATTCATTGGCAGTGACTCCTTAATTTATATTTGAAATTCCTAAACATTACTCTTAAAAGTGGCTTATTAATCATTTCATAAATTAAAATAATCTCAAAAAGGTCAAAAAGTTTAAGAAGTTCTAAAGATTCAACTACCTATAAACTAGCATTAATTCTCTTTAGCGTCAATTTAATTTGAAGGTAAAAAAGCAAGTGAAATCCTTTAAAACAGGGGAGAAAATATCATAAAATCAATAATTATCATCTTCACAAAACATGTTTTATCAAATGAAAAATATTTTTGGATAAATGATAAATTAAACATATGTAATAGAACCCATTTGTGGAAAAGTAGCGATTAAAATTATATTTAAAGTAACCGTCGATTGTTCAAATATGGTGAGCTATAATAATGGAATAACTTAAACGAAATTAATCAAGGAGTTTTAGAATGGTTGCTAAGTTAAAAGATGTTGCTCAATTAGCGGGGGTCTCAGTAACTACTGTTTCAAGAGTAATAAATAATTATGGTTCTTTAAGTCAAAAGACGATTGACAAGGTCCATGCGGCGATGCGAGAGTTGAATTACCAACCAAATGCCTTGGCACGGGCGATGCAGGGAAAACCATCTAAGTTTGTTGGCTTGATTTTTCCTAATTTAATTAATCCATTTTTTGCAGAATTAGCAAATGAACTTGAACATGAATTATTTAAAAAGGGTTATAAAACAATTATTGCATCATCGGCACAAAATCCAGAAATAGAGCATGAATACTTAAATATGTTGATGGCAAATCAAGTAGATGGGATTATTTCGGGTTCTCATAATCTGGGGATAGAGGAATATCATCAACTTACTGCTCCCATTGTTTCTTTTGACAGATATCTTGCTGACAATATTCCAATTGTTGCAGCTGATAGTTATCATGGGGGTGAACTAGCAGCGAAGTATTTAGTAGAACATGATGTAAAACACTTAGCGGTAATTGTGGATGAAGATACTTCTGTTTCACCTACCATCAATCGAATTCAAGGGGCACTTGATTTTTTGAATAAACAGAAACGAGATTTTGAACCTTTAGCTATTCAGCATTTGGATCTTGAGGCTACTTTCCCTGGTAATTATGATGGAGTGCTGGCTTCTAATGATGTCCAAGCATTAACGATTAGCAATCTTTACTACCAGGCAGGAAAGCAAATAAATAAAGACTTTTTCATTACAGGTTATGATGGTTCACGATTAATTCGGAAAGTAGCGCCTTACCTTCCAACAATAATTCAACCAATTCCATTATTGGCACAAGAATTAATTGAAACTTTAATGAAACGAATAGAAACACCTCATGAAGAGATCGAAACTAAACTTATTCCTGTTGAATTCTATCAACCAAGATAAAAAGAAAAAGGATCTAGAAGAAAGTAATATTTCTTTTGGATCCTTTTTAGTTTAGAGCAGCGCAATAATTATTAGTTCTGCTTTAGAAGGTATTAAATTTTGATTTTGCCACAATGGCATGAATGGTAATGTTACTTACTTTGCATGAACCGTTGAAGCAATTCGACTTCCTCTGAAGTTACTGGGGTATTGGATGATTTAATTTCGTGAATTCGTTCAACAGATAAATGACTGCCGAAAGCAACTTCATTATCATTTAAGTCATTTTCGCGCTCAAAATTAATCAATTCTTGAGCAAGCTCACTCAAATTGTCCATGAAAACATTCCTCCTTAGTAGGTATATTATTAAATAATACTAACCTTATCTCTTATTCTAAATCAAGACACAGTTTGTTACCAAAAATTAGTTTAGCACAGTTTGAACTTATCCTTGTAGTTATTTTATTAAATTTATTCGTTTGTTATTAAGATTTAACGACAAGTGGATCAATTTGTGTGATAATCATAGTAAATAATTTAGAGAATGGAGTATTGAAAATTATGAGTTGGAATTGGCTAGGATGGCTATCGTGGATATGTGCAATTGTCTTTTTTTGTTATGTAATCCATTATATCCGTGTTAAACAATTAATGCTGATTGCGAAGACAAAAAAAGTATTTAAATTAAACTTAGTGATTCGTTATGTGATCTTATTAGTTGTCTCGCTATGTTGGCTCGGGGGGATGTCATATCTCACATTTTTCCGTCCAGTTGATATTAATAATCATCAACAAACACAGACTTCAACCACTTATCGCCCACTTCAAATGGGAAATAGTTCAGATGACTTCTATTATGTTTTAGCGACTCGTAGTAAAAGCGGCAAACATCCAATTGTGTCATATACTTACTGGGCTGGAAATGATAAATACACAACAAATTCACGGTATGGATCAGTTGCTGATGGATCACGGATAGTTACCTTAGATGCGAGTGCTTTGCCATGGGATAAAAAGCAATTAGAAAAAGAGGATGCCAAGACAGGACATGCTTTTGCAGCGGTAATGGATGTAAAGTATAAAAATACGGTTATTAATGGTTTAGGATTAAAAGCAAATCATAGTGCTGTAACCTATACGCTCTTACGTGTACCTTCCTCTGATATGGTATCTGAACGTTAAAATGGAACAGCAAACAGTAAAATTAAAATGGGTTGCCCTTGCAAGTCTGTTAAACAACACTGGGGCAGCTTTTTTATGGCCGCTTACAACTATGTATCTTCATAATTACCTTGGACAAACTTTGACAACTGCTGGCTTTGTAATGTTAATAATGTCAATTGCCATGATGATGGGAAATTATTTAGGAGGATGGTTGTTTGACCATTGGAAGCAATATCAAACAGCCATTTTAGGAGTTAGTCTATCAACGCTAGCGATATTCTTATTGATCTTTATTCATGGTTGGCCTTGGTATGCTGTCCTAATTACGATTAATAGTTTTGGTGATGGAATCAATGCCACGATTGTTAATTCTTATGGGACGTTGGTTAGCGATCATTCTTCCCGCTATGTTTTTAATTATATTTATATGGCCTTTAATATTGGGGTTGTGATTGGAACGTTGCTGGTTGGCGTTCTTCTGCCGATTAGTGTAGTGGTAGTTTTTGCTGTAGCAACAATCTTTTATGCCTTGTTAATGTTAGTAGTAGTTTTAACATTTAATGTGGCTGTAGATGCAATTAAAGATAATTCAGAGATACAAGCACACTATCATGCTTCCCGCCAATTACATTCGCGATGGATCATCTTAGTTTGGTTTATCCTCATAAACTATATTACGGTTCATTTAAGTTACTCTTTATGGGAAAGTGTAATGGCAGTCCATATGACAAACATGGGGATCCCATTCTATGCCTATAGTATGTTATGGACATTAAATGGGGTGTTAATTATTATCGGCCAACCACTTGTTAATAAGTTAAGTCCCTATGTTCGGTTATCGACTCAAATTATTGTGGGAATCTTTATTTTTGCCTTATCCTTCCTCTTATTAATTTTTGCCAGGACCCTGACAGCTTTTGTTATTGATTTTGTAATCTTAACAATTGGTGAAATGACCAGTTTTGCTGGCTTGCCTGCTTGGATTGCGCAACTGACTAATGTTGATGAAGCTGGGCATTACCAGGGACTGCTTAATATTATGATGTCGGTTGGACGGGCAATTGGTCCATTGTACGGTGGATTTGTCATTGAAAAAGGAAGTTATCAATTTTTGTTTATTTCAGTCTTTTGTCTAATGACCGGTACTTTGATTATTATCTGTCTTTATTTATGGCATTTACACCGAGTTCAGCGACGGCTTAATTTGGATAAATGATACCCAAAATCTGTAAGCTATGGTAAAATCACTAATGTATTATAAAAGCATTGACGTAGAAACAAAGTGCCTGTGTAATTGACAGAGACCCAGTTGAGCTGAGAGCTGGGAGCAGACATGATCCACCTCTACTAGCTGAAAGGATGAATTTTAGTAGTCTGTTCCGGTGATTCCGTTATCATCAGGAGTTAACGCAACTCCATGAGGCAGTGACTGTGAGGTTACTGTAAAATAGAGGTGGAACAGTGATGAATATCGCCCTCTAAGGCTGTTAAAGTCTTAGAGGGCTTTTGTTTTTATACGTAACGAAAGGGGAAACATATGGATTATCAAAAGCCAAAGGGAACTGCAGATATCTTACCAGGAACTACAAGCATTTGGGAAAAAGTAGAACAAAATGCGCGCGAAGTTTTTAACCAGTTTGGATACCGTGGAATTCGAACACCGATGTTTGAAGACTACCATGTTTTTTCACGGAATGTGGGCGATACTTCAGATATTGTTGAAAAAGAAATGTACGATTTCCATGATAAGGGTGATCGGCATATTGCATTACGTCCAGAGGGAACAGCTGGAGTAGTACGGGCTTACGTAGAAAATAAGCTCTATGGTCCAGAATATCCTAAACCTTATAAAGTTTATTACATGGGGCCAATGTTCCGGTATGAACGACCACAATCAGGGCGGCAACGTGAATTTCATCAAATTGGGGTTGAAGCATTAAACAATGAGTCACCACAGATTGATGTGGAAGTTATTTCAATGGCAATGGCTCTCTTTAAGAAATTTGGAGTGCCAAATGTTAAATTAGTTATTAATACTCTTGGGGATAAGAAGGTTCGTGAAGATTACCGTGAAGCATTAATTAACTACTTGAAGCCTCACTATGATGAATTGAGTAAAGACTCTCAAGAACGTTTATATAAGAATCCATTGCGTGTGCTTGATAGTAAAGATGAAGGTGATAAGAAGATTGTTGCAGAAGCTCCATCAATCCTTGATTACCTTGATGAAGAATCACAAGCTTACTTTGACGAAGTGCAGGCTTTATTAAATAAATTAGGAATTGATTTTGAAATTGATACCAATATGGTGCGGGGACTAGATTACTATAACCATACTATTTTTGAAATTATGTCAGACTCACCAGTATTTGGTGGTGGGTACACGACTGTTTGTGCAGGGGGCCGTTATAATGGGTTGATTAGCCAGCTTGGTGGTCCTGAAGAAGGTGGAATTGGCTTCGGAATGGGTGTTGAACGATTAATGCTCTTACTCCAAGAAGAAAATCCTGCATTTGCTCCTCAAGACCAATTAGACGTCTTCTTTGCTAGTGCAGATCAGCAAGGAGATGAAATGGCATTTGAAGTCCTCAGTAAAATTCGTCAGCAAGGAATTGTGGCTGACAAAGATTACAGCGGGGTAAAAGTTGGTAAGCAGATCAAAGAAGCTTTCCGTCGTAATGCGAAGTACTTTGCAGTGTTTGGTGCTCGTGAAGTTGAAGAAGGAACTTTCCAACTAAAGAATGCTGCTACTAAGGATGCAACAACTATTAAAGTGAGCGATTTTGTAGCAAATCCGGCAGAATATTTGAAATAACTAAAATAAACGCAAGCGGGAAAGTGCCTTTCTGATAAGGCTTGACGCCATTAAAAAAGCAGCGGCTAAGAGATCATAGCAAATTCTCTTAGTCGCTGTTTTTTGATCGGATACCATTTTAACGGCAAATATTGCCAAGGGCGTTGTAATTTACGTCGCGGTTCGCATAATCCTCAGTTAGCTTATTTACGAGCCGGTCTAATTCTCGTTGTTCATTTTCACTTAATGTGTGGTAAGCAGCTTCAGCAATCTTGTCACGACGCTTTAGCAAATTATCAGCAACTTCGATACCTTCAGTGTTAAGCTGAATTTTATAGTCTTCCTCGTTAATTGGGGTGGTAGTTGCCAAATTGTTTGTTACTAATGCCTTGGTAGCATCTTCAAGGTCACTTGGCCGGTAATCGAAGTCGTAAATTAGTTGTTTGCTAGTTAAACCGTCATCATGTTTACGTAAAATCCGGAGAAGACGGTGGAAATTGTGACGATCAGGAAAACCTGGTAAGCAATAATCACCATGACGTTCTTCTTCAATGTGTACTTGACACTTTAACATTGATTGGTATTTTTCAAAATTTTTAACATCTATAAATAATTTGGTTGTTAACTCTGACATATTATTTACCTCCAAATTAGTTCACTGAAACGTTCGTCACTTATTATAATAATATTAATATTCAGTGATTAATAGTAAAACGGCTCGGTAAATAATATTCCAATCAATCTATTGCATAGGTTCCCATATCATTTGCAACGACAACATTTCCTGCGTAATCTTTTCCGTCATTCTTGGTTAAGCCGACCTTATTATAGGCAAAAGTTACGGTTGTAGTAGCTCTGACAGCAGTTCCCATTACTTCTCCAGTATCAGTATTAACTCCTGATGGCATATCTACTGCAACGACAACTGCATCAGTGTTATTGATCGCATTAATCGCGTCGGCATAAGCTCCTTTTACTGCGCGATCGATTCCGATTCCAAACATGGCATCGACAATTAATGTTGCCTTATTAAGGACAGCGAGATCAGAAGTTTCAGGAATTTGATAATAGTGCGCGATCTTTTCTTGTGTTTGATGTTCAGCAGATGCATGCTTAGGATTACCTATATTGAGGATTGTTACATGGACACCAGCAATATGAAGCAAGCGTGCAATGGCTATTCCGTCCCTGCCATTGTTTCCACTGCCAGCTACCACTACCACATCTTTTAGCGCAATCGGAAAAGCATGTAAAATTTCATCGCGAACGGCTAAGGCAGCCCGTTCCATTAACACAAGGGAAGGGATACCAATTGTATTAATGGTGTAAGAATCGTAATGTCGCATTTCTTCTGCAGTAACAATTTTATCAGTCATAATCTAAGCCTCCTAAGGTTAAGATACATTTTTACTGTACCACTATTTTAGAATTATGAGGTGCAAAGGGAAATTTTTTACGTATATATTAATTAAGAGAATAAAAAGTAAGCTAGCTTGCGAGTTTTTCACCACAGTCCAGTTAGGTGTTCTTTTAAAATAATAAAGAGGCTGGGGGTTCCCAACCTCTTAGAGTATTAATAAATAATAACAGGTTCATTTTGCTTTAAATCATGGAAGGCTTGACCAGCCACGCTTGGTTGCATATTAATACAACCGTGCGAACCATCGCTTAGGTAAGCAGTCTTGGACCAATTGTGACGCCAACTTGCATCGTGGAAGCCACATCCTGTTAAAGTAAACGGCGACCAATAATTAACTTTACTTGCATAACTTGATCCATCATCGTTTTGTCCACGGAGAACGGAAGGGCTTTGTTGGTACATGATATACCAGACTCCCTTTGGCGTTTTGTTGCCTTCATTATTAGTTCCACTAACGATATCTGTTTCAAGGACACATTTACCATCTTTGTAGAAATAAGCTCGTTGGTCAGCTAATGAAACCTCAGCATAAGTGTCGCCAATACCATTATTGGATGTAACATTGTAGCCGAGTCCAGCAGTGTTATAGCCTTTTCCTTCAATATCGTGCTCCCCATCAACTTCTTGGCGACCATCGATAATTGCCTTAGTTAATGAATTACCAGCTTTTTTCTCGCTAATTTTCCAACCATAGGAACCATTAGCTGTAGTGGTAATTTCTGCTCCAGAATGGGTTTTAAATTTAAATGGTTTATCAAGAGTTGCATGTTTTTCATTGATTTTCTTTACTTGTTTATTTAAGGCCGTAGTGTCGAAATGATATTTGCCACTTTGATAAGTTGCCCGGGTAATAATTTGATTGGTAGTGAAGCTATACTTTTCATTTTGAACAAGGTAAGTAACTTTCTTCCCTTTTAACTTATTTAACTGTTTTTCCTCGTTCTTAACGGTTTTGCTATTTGCCGTAATTGGCTGTTCCTTATGTAAAGTAATATTAATTTTAGTACTTCCTGCTTGATTGTTTAGTTGATTAACAGCATTTTGTAAATCATATTTATTACCCTTAACTGCAGGAACTATGGAAACTTTCTCATTTTGGTAGACCGCGTAAGCATCAACGGGAGCTTTACGACCTGTATTGAGCTGCTGTACCTTGTTAGTTAATTTGTTTTTAGCAATATTAAGCGAATCTTGATCAAAATTATCTGGCTTTATTGATAAGTTTGTTGCTTTATGAGATGGGAAAAATGTAAACTGTTTTTTCAGTGCTTGATTAAATTTTTGTTCATCATTATTGCTAAAGTTAGCCTTCATGGATTTAGTTTGGTAAACTAGCTTATTGTCAACGTATATCTTGGTTGCTCCTGAGGTCCCCTTTACCTTCTCAAAAGCTTGCTTGGCTGTTAGTCCCCCAACAGCAACATTATTGATGGTTACGTTTTTATTGAAATGATTTTTCTGGTGAACAGTCATCCCCGCAATCATTATAATTAATAATGCTCCTATTCCTGCTATCCAGTATTTAATATATGAATGCATTGTACCTTCCTCAAATCGAAAATAAATAATTACGTTCCTATCTTAGCACGGAAAATTGATAACTCAATAAAGAATTTATAAAGTTACCGTGTTCTTAAATAGCGATCAATACCATCTAAAAGGAACTTAAAAAACAAACAAATATTTAATAGCAGAAATACTTTAAAAAAGATCCGCCAATTAATTATTTTTAATGAAAAGTGAAAAAGATCGTAAACAATAACTAAAAGAATAAAAAGGATGTTGGCTCGTAAAATATCCTTTGACCATTTATGGTTGATGGTATACGACCAAATATTTGATATGAATGAAAAAAATGATGTCATAGTAGAATCCTCACGGTTATTACGCAAGATTTGCATAAATGATAGCAACAATAAAGAAAAAGATAGCAGTTAAGTATGAAACTTTAAGATTATCTCGCATTTTGTACACCTTTTTTAAAGTATATTGAATAAAAAATTTCCTATAATTATAATAGTGATGTTTTGAATTATCTGTAAAGGAGAAATTAATTTGAACTTACGAGTAAAGCATTGGATTTATGGAATATTTTGCTTATTAGTAGCAATAATTGCAATTGGTCCAGAATTACATGCTGCTTCAAATGCACATCCCAAAAAAGCAGTAGTTGAATCGCAAGTAAAAGAAAAGCCAACACAAGAAAAGGAAATCGATAATAGTGAAAGTCATATGAGAACCCCAATTGATTGGCATAAGTCCTCGGAAACAGTTCCGTATCCAGATTTGAATAAAGTGAAGGACTTTTGGATTAAAGTTGATTTAAAAAATAATCGGACATATTTGTATGATGGTTCAAAGGTCATTTACACAATGTATAGCACAGGTGGAATTTATAAAAAGGATCCAAAAACTGGTAAGCTGAAAAGCGCGACCCCGACAGGGACATTTTATGCTCAACAAGAGCGAGGAGATAGCTTTTTTAATCAATCGTTGAAAGAGGGAGCTAATTACTACGTTTCTTGGAAGAATCATGGAGAATACTTGTTCCATAGTGTTCCCACTAAAGCAGATGGAAAATATAATGAACAAGAAGCTGCTAAACTTGGAAAAACACAGGGTTCTCACGGGTGTATTCGGCTTTCAGTGCCAGACGCTCAATGGATGGAAAAGAATTTGCCAGTCGGTACTAAGATTGAGATTGTCGGCTAATTGTGTAACGCTAAAATCTTAAAGATAATCAAGAGTAGATCAATTATTAGAAAGAAGAAAATTATTTGAGTGATTGAAATTTTGATTAATGGGATGAAGTACGTAAGAAGATTATAAAAGCTAATTATAATTAGCAAAATAAGATTACTTCCAAGTAAGTGATTAAAAAACCGTCCATATTTTAGGCGTGAAATCATATTAATAGTCCTCCTTAACTATTAAGGGTGTGTTTTCAGGTAAAGTTTGCAGCCATTTAGCATCAGGGGTTGACACCTGAATAGTGTTTTCAACTTTGGGTGCTTTTCGTAGATTACGTGGGACCTGATGATTATTCATATCTGTAACGGGGGTTTCAATGTAGTTCCCACCATTAACGCCTAACCAGTTTTTAGCGATGGCTTGCTGGGAACCATTAATGTGATAGATTTGCTGCCCCCGAGCATGAAGTAAGCGAAAAGAATTTTTTTGTGCTGGTAAGTTAATTTGTGCGTGGATGATGTAAATAACTTGTCGCTTATTTGAGTTGATAACTAGGATTCTTTTTGCTTGTTTGATGGCGACCAATTCAATAGGAGCGTTATCGATCTTAGGGTATGCCCAATTTTCAGAGGAACGGTGGATATTAGGGGCACGAAGCCGATTTTGATTGAGAATTTGACTTGTTTTGCTAGCTTGGGGAATAAATCTAGCAGCATTATATGTATAAAGATTAAAAATTAGAACAAAAATAAGGAATAGGCCAGTTGAGATGAAAAGCAGAGATTTAAGTTCTTTATTCATAATGAATTCCTTTATTATTTATTATTAAGTTTATCTTACCGTACTTGGAGAAAATAGGAGAATAGATTTTATGAAAAAATTGACAGTTTTTATTTTATCTCTATTCATGATGCTAATGGTGGGAAGTCAATCCGTATTAGCAAATAATCGAATTGATGCTTCTGCAGCGATCATGGCTGATGCTTCAACAGGGCAAATTATCTATAAGCAAAATGTAGATAAGGCTCTTCCAGTGGCCTCAATTACAAAATTATTAACTATTTTGGTAATAGAAGATGAAATCCAACAGAAGCAACTCTCATGGGATACTCAAGTAAAAATAACTCCTGAAATTGCGGCTATTTCTAATGATGCTGCTTATTCTTCAATCGGACTAAAATCTGGTCAATCTTATTCAGTTCGGACATTAATCAATGCAGCTCTTGTAAAGTCAGCTGATGGAGCTACCGTCGCACTTGCAACTGCTACCGGGGATGGGACCGATGAATTTAATCTTAAAATGATGCAAAAAGCCAAAAAAATTGGAATGACTAAGACAAATATTGTTAATTCAGTTGGATTAGACAATGGAGATATGAAAAGTTTTAAGTTAGCTGATCTTCCTAACAATGCTGCTAATACGATGAGTGCACGTGATGTTGCCATTTTATCGCAATACTTTGTAAAACATTATCCAGAACTTTTGCAAATTACAGCACAAAAAGAAGTAAAATTTCAAATAGCGAAAGATCAAGTTAAGACTGAAAAAAATCTTAATAAGATGTTACCGGGAGAACAGTACGCTGTAAAAGGGGTAACGATTGATGGCTTGAAGACGGGGACTTCTGACAGTGCGGGAGCTTGTTTTGCAAGTACAGGTAAGTATCAAGGACATCGTATCATTACTGTTATCTTACATTCAAAAGGGAGCAATAAAGACAACCGATTTAAGGCTACTCAGAATTTATATAAGATCCTTAAAACAGAGGACCATTTACAAAAAATAAAAGTTCCATCATCAGTAACAACACGTAAAGTAGCTAATGGTGTTGAAAAAACAATGAAACTCACGCCACAACAAGTAACTATTTGGAGTCCGTATGATACAAAAACGGACTATACAATTGGAACACAATATAAAAAGAAAAAATTAGAAGCACCTATTTGGAAAGGTGAACGTGTCGGCAGTTTAAGGATAACGAGTGATCAGTTAGAAACGCTTAATGGGGAACCATTAACTTACTCTTTATATAGTGCTAATGATGTTCGCCGTGGGAACTTTTGGCAACGTCTCCTGCATTAAAATAAGTTTTGACTGCATTATTGTTCTTAGGCTTATAATCTAAGTAAACAAAAAAGCGGGTGAAATTATGAAAAAAAGCCATATTGGGATTGGTGTAGTGATAGTAATTGTTATCCTGGCAATAATTGGTGGGGCAGTTTGGCGTCAGCAAAAACATAGTAAGTATGTGCAATCAACAACGCCAACGCTATTTTTCCATGGTGGAGGTAGTAGTTATCATGCAGAAGAACACATGGTAAACGCTGCTAAAAAAGCCGGGGTAACGAGCACAGTCCTGCGAGCTGATGTTGCTAATAACGGGAAAGTTACCCTTCATGGTTCAATGCATAAAGGGGCCATCAATCCAATTGTTGAGGTGAATTATGATAACAATAGACAGTTGGATTTTAATAAGCATGGTGAATATGCGACAAATGTTGTAAAGGCATTACAGAAACGCTATCGCATAACTAAGATTAATATGGTTGGTCATTCCCTGGGAAATATTTCGATTATTTACTATATGCTGCAAAACGGTAAAAAGCAGAATATGCCTCAATTACAAAAACAGGTTGATATCGCAGGTCATTTTGCGGGATTGAATTTTAAACAGGTACCTGCTGCTATCCAGCAGCCAGTTGGAATGAAATTAAATAAAGACGGAAAACCAAATGAAATGAACGCTACATATCGTCAAATGACAGAAGTACGGCAAACTTATCCGAAAGGTCAAGTAGCTGTTCTTAATATTATTGGTGATGTTGGTAATCATTCAGACGGTACTGTTGATAATGTATCTTCATTGTCACTTAAGTATCTAGTGGCTGCTCGGGCAAAGTCATATCGTGTTCTAAAAATAACAGGAAAAGATGCTCAACATTCGAAACTTCATAATAATGCTCAAGTTGATAAGGCATTAATTAATTTCTTATGGGGTAAATAACAAAAAAATCAGACGCAGAAAAATTCCGCGTCTGATTTTTATTACATTTGGCTATGATGACAATGGTGACTATTTAAATATTGTTTAGTATATGCATCAACTGCTCGTAATGCTTGAGCCACGTCATCTGGTGTTACCTTAAATGGCAAACGATCCATGGTATCTTGTTCTGAACAGGCGGCTTTTCCAGCATTGAGCAATTCTTCATCAGTGACATTTTCTAAATGTAGATCAGCAAGAGTAGTTGGTAGACCTAAAGAAAGAATAAATTGGAAGTACTTGTTATAGCGTTCCTGGTCAGCGCCTTCCAACATTAATTGTGTTAAGGTACCGTATGCGACCTTTTCACCGTGTGTTAAATCATGAGTCTCTTCTAAAATTGTTAAGCCATCATGAATAGCGTGGGCACCAGATAGACCACCACTTTCAAAACCGAGACCGCTCATTAGCGTATTTGCTTCAACGATATTAGAAAATGCTGGTGTAACGACATGCGCTTCTGCATCAGCTACAGCTAGGTGTGAGTAATTAAATAATGTTTCTTCACACTTCTGAGCGATTGCATTTCCAACAAGGGTTTGTTTTTCACCAAGCATTGTATCGCTATTAGCTTTGGCAACTGCTTGTGCTTCAACATTAGTAGCTAAAGCATCAGCAATTCCGGAAATTAGCATCCGAACAGGACCATTAGCGATAACTTGTGTATCAACTAAGACCAAGTCAGGATTTTGGTTGTAGAAACGATAATGGTCAAATCCACCGTCATCAGTATAAATTACTGAGAGACGTGAACAAGGTGCATCATTTGAAGCCAATGTTGGCATAATTACAACGGGTAGATGGAGATTGTCGGCAATTGCTTTGGCGGTATCAACTGTTTTACCCCCACCAAGACCATAAACGACGGTTACATTATTTTCTTTACCAATTTCTGTGACCCGGTTTACTTCGTTAGTGGATGATTCACCATTAAATTGAACACAGGTAACATCATAACCACTTTCTTGAAGATACTGTTCAAAACGCTTACCTACAATTTTATAGACGGTTTCGCCAGCCAATAATAATGGTTTTGTGCCAAAGTTTTTAAGATACTTATCACTTTCAAAAAGGACACCTTTTCCTTGAATGTAAGACGATGGTGAGCCAAATTCTTCAACCATAAAAATCCCTCCATTATTCTTTGTGTATAAGTTAACAATATCACTTTTAATGAATTATAGAAATACCATATTTTTATTAAATTTAAATTAAATATTGACTTTAAATCATTAGAATGTTTTAATGATAGTCAATAATTAGACGGAAAGGAAGATTTCTGATGATCTCATTATCATTAACTACAAAGAAATACTATTTCAACTTTGCTTACTTTAGGTAGGTCCGTACTGTTTAGGTGCGGACTGAGACGTTCGAACCTAAGCAGAGTTGAGTTAATGATGCTTTGCTAGGTATTAATCTAGTGAAGCGAGATATTCAGAATTCCTGTATATAATTACAACACTTAATGTTGTTCAAAGCGCTAACTAGATTGATTGAGTCTCAGATCTAGTTAGCGCTTTTTAATATTGTTAAAGGGAGAGAAAAGACATGGAAATACCAGTTGCAAACTCACAGATTAATAAACGTCGTCTGTCATTAAGCCTTTATATGAATTATTTGATTCATGGTTTCGGAATCATTATTTTGGCACAAAACATGGTTGCTCTTAGTGGTGCCTGGCAAGTGCCAATAAAAACAGTTTCTTTTGTTATTTCAGGAATTGGAATTGGACGGTTGATTGCTTATTTAATAACTGGAACATTAGCGGATATATTTAGTCGAAAATTATTCGTATTTATTGGAATGGTCTGCTATTTGCTCTTTTCCCTGGGGATGGTAATGACGCACAATATTCCTATGGCTTACGGTCTAGCGATTTTAGCAGGGATTGCTAATTCAGCGTTGGATGCAGGAACGTACACAACTTTAGTAGAAATGAATAATGGTAAAGGTTACGATACGATTTTAATTAAAGGCTTTGTTTCGATTGGCGAATTTATCTTACCGTTAATTGTTGCGACTTTATCGGCCAACAATTTGTGGTTTGGTTGGTCCTTTATTGTGATGGCAGTGCTGATTATTGCAAATATGATTAACATGAGCACCATTAAATTCCCGAAAATTCAACGCGTGACAATTCGCCAACAACAAATGGCTAGTCAGTCTCCGAAGTCGATTAGAAAAAGAATTGCCACAATCCTTCTGCTAGGATATGGATACTCGTCAATGGCTGTAATGATTTGGTTTACCCAGTGGATTACCCTCTTTGCACAAAAGTCTTTAAGATACAACGATCTTGCTGCCCATACCCTCTTATCGCTTTATAGTGTTGGCTCAATTGTAGGAGTAATTACTTTATTTATTTTATTAAAGCGGAATGTTAGTGAAATGACTTTATTGGTCAGCTTGAATTTAATTGCAGTTATTGCATTACTCATTATCTTAACTGCGGGGAATAATATTAACCTTGTTAGTGTTGCAAGTCTAATATTTGGCTTTAGTGCTGCTGGTGGAATTATGCAAACCGGATTAACAGTTTTCATGAACCTCTACCCACACCATCGTGGAATGGCAACTGGAGCATTTTACTTTTTTGGTAGTATTGCATCCTTCACAGTTCCACTAATTACAGGAATTTTATCAGCGCATAGTATTGAATTAGCATTTGCTGGGGACTTGGCAGTTGCAGTTGGAGGAACGATTTTAATGGTTATTTTGGCTTTATTAAATACAAAGGAGAAGATTAATAATGGAACGAATTGATGGACACACAATTTTAATTGGACTAATGGCAACACCAATCAGGCACTCAATGTCACCAACAATGCATAATAATGCTTTTGCAAAACTAGGCTTAAATTATGCCTACCTTGCTTTTGAAGTAGGTAATGATCAGTTGGCAGATGCAGTACAGGCGATTCGCACGCTTGATATGCGCGGATCGAATGTTTCGATGCCAAATAAACAAAAGATTTTACCGTTATTAGATAAGTTATCGCCAGCAGCTGAGATGGCTAGAGCGGTGAATACTGTTGTAAATGATAATGGAGTGTTGACTGGCTACACTACTGATGGGATTGGATTTATGAAATCACTGGCAGATGAGGGCTTAGATATTTGCGGGAAGAAAATGGTCCTAACTGGCGCTGGTGGTGCAGGAACGCCAATTGCCATTCAGGCAGCATTAGATGGAGTAAAAGAGATTGCGATTTTTAATCGCCAGGATATCCAATGGCAACAGGCCAAAAAGAATGTTGAAATGATTAATTCGCAGACAAAATGTCAGGCCACGTTACACCATTTAGAGGATCGCGATGATTTTAAATCTGAGTTAGCAACTGCTGATATTTATTGTGATTCAACCGGGGTGGGAATGAAACCGTTGGAAAAGATGACTCTTGTTGAGGATCCGACATGGTTTCACGAAGATATGATTGTTTATGATACAGTTTATGCTCCCCGAGAAACAAGACTCATGAAAGTTGCTAAAGAAGCTGGCGTTAAACACGTCCTAAATGGTTTAGGAATGATGCTTGAGCAAGGGGCAGAAGCTTTTAAACTGTGGACGGGAGAAGAGATGCCAGTTGAATATATTCATCAGCTACTATTTGACGAGGAGTGAGGTTGGATGCGGACAGTTAAGATAAACGAACTTGAAATCGGTGCAGGTAAACCAAAAATTGCAGTTCCCTTAATAGAAGCGACGACAGAAGCATTAATTAATACGGCAAAACAGGTATGTCAAGAACCGATTGACATGATTGAATGGCGTTTGGATTTTTTTACTAATATCCATAGCATTGAGGCAATTCTTAAAACTGCCCGCCAGTTACGCCGGATTTTGGACAATCGACCGTTATTAGTTACGTTAAGAACAAAAGATGAAGGTGGCAATTACCAGCCACAGATTGCTGAATATACAAATATTTACCAAGAATTAATAAAAAGTCATTTAGTTGATTTAATTGATATTGAAGTTTTGCAGCCGACAACAGTAATACGACCGTTAGTTCAGCTAGCACATGAAGAACAAGTGAAAATTATTATGAGTAATCACGATTTTTGCAAAACACCGCCTGCAACTGTTTTGCAAGCACGCATTGAACAAATGACAAATTTTGGTGCTGACATTGCTAAATTTGCGGTTATGCCACAGTCACGGGAGGACTTATTAACAATTTTGAATGTTAGTATTCAGCATGCAAATTTGGCAGATGGGATCCCATTGGTTGCGATTGGTATGGGGCACCAAGGAAAAATTATCCGGATTGGTGGCGAAGTTTTTGGCTCCTGCATTAGTTTTGGTGCAGTTGGCAAATCTTCTGCCCCAGGTCAAATAGCAGTAGCTGAATTAAATGAAATTTTAGATATATTACATGAGTAAGGAGCATTTAGATGGAAGATTTAGCGATAAGTCGAAAGAAAATTAACGAACTCGATCAACAGTTGGTGAAACTTCTTGAAGAGCGTTTTAGCGTTGTAATAGAGATAAATAATTATAAGACTAAACATGATTTACCGGTGTTTGATGCTAAACGTGAACAACAGGTGCTAGCGAAAGTGGCAGAATTAGCTGACGATTCCGCTATTCTCCCCTATCTTCAAAAAATTTATCAAGAAATTATGCATTGTTCACGAGAATATCAAAAAAATCAACGAAAGGATTGAACTATATGCATTACATTACAGCAGGAGAATCACATGGACCGCAATTAACAGGAATTATTGAAGGAATCCCCGCTGGCTTAACAATTAATGTTGAGAAAATTAATCAAGCGCTTATAAGCCGTCAAGGAGGATATGGCCGTGGAAATCGACAAAAGATTGAACATGATCAAGTCGAAATAGTTGGTGGCTTACGGCATGGCGTAACACTTGGTTCACCGATTGCGTTAAGTATAAAAAATCGTGATCATGCGCACTGGTCTGAGATTATGAATCCAACTAGTCCGGCAACACCAGTCAACACTGTTCGGCGTGTCGAACATCCCCGCCCTGGACATGCTGATTTAGTTGGGGGGATGAAATATCGTCATCGCGACTTACGTAATGTTCTTGAACGCTCTTCTGCACGAGAGACAGCGATACGGGTAGCAATCGGAAATGTTTGTGAACAACTATTGGCAGCCCTTGATATTCACATAATTGGCTATGTTCAGCAAGTCGGATCAGTAAAAATTAATGCAGATGTTCCTCAAAAGCTAACAGTTCCCCAAATAAAAAGACAAGTAGAGAGTAATGATTTGCGAATTCTTAATTACGATAAAGTTTCGTTAATCCATGACTTGATTGATCAAACCAAGCGTAAGGGAGATACGCTTGGGGGTATTATTCAGGTAATAGTTGAGAATATTCCTGCTGGCTTAGGAAGCTATGTTAGCTGGAACACTAAATTAGATGCTAAATTAGCAGGTGCTGTTATGGGAGTTAACGCAATTAAAGGTGTTAGCTTTGGTGATGGTTTTAATGACGCTGAAAATTTGGGCAGTCAGGTAATGGATGAAATAAGTTATGACTCTACCAATGGTTTTTCACGACTTACTAATCATCTTGGTGGTTTTGAAGGCGGAATGACGAATGGGATGCCGATTATTATTAATGCGGCAATGAAGCCAATTCCAACTCTCTATAAACCATTGCAAACGGTAGATATAAATACTAAGGAACCATTAAAAGCAAATGTTGAGCGTTCAGATACGACGGCAATTGTTCCAGCATCAATTGTTGTTGAAAATGTTGTAGCAATTGAATTAGCAAAAGCAATAACGGATACGTTTGAATCTTCAAATATTAAGCGGCTTAAAGCTGAAATCAATCGTTATCGACAAGAATTGGTGGAATACTAATGATTATTCATACACTGGGACCCAGAGAAACAGATAGTTATCAAGCAGCCGTAACTTATATTCGTAAGCGAAAACTTAACGCCGAAATTATATTACATCCTAGTTTTGAAGAGATATATCGACAGCTTGAACAGTTAAGAGATGATTATTTAATTATTCCCGCGGCGTTTCGCAACCAGCAAGGAGACAGTTGGGGTGACTTACATTACCGCTATATTAAACAGTTAAACTTGGTTGATAGTTTAGTGACAGAGTTAGATCCATTGGTATTGTTGCAACGGGAAAAGACGAGTTCGTTAGTTGCTTATACCCATGCGGCCACAATAGAGTTGGTGCGAGAAAGTGTTGACGAACAGGTAAAGATTGTAACAGTTTCGAGCAAGTACGTGGCTTATCGACAATTTATAAATAATGGACGGTATGTATTAACTAGTAGGAAGTTTATTCGCTTAATGAGTGGGGTAAAGGTTAAAAAGGAATATGCTACTCAGATGCTTTGGGGAGTTTACCAAATAGGAGGAAGAAGAGATGAGAACGCTACTACCAGCTAAAAACGGATTACATGGTACTTTGATGGTTCCGGGCGATAAGAGTATCTCGCATCGGGCGATCATGCTAGGAGCAATTAGCCATGGTGACACGACGATTCATCACTTTCTTAATGGAGAAGATTGCCTTTCAACGATTCAGGCTTTTAGAGAGCTGGGGGTTGTAATTGAACAGGTGGATGATGATGTATTAGTTCATGGACAAGGATTTAAGGGATTGAAGCAAGCAAGAAGGCCATTAAATATGGGCAATTCTGGAACAACCACTCGCTTGATGATGGGAATTTTAGCGGGAACTGACTTCACAACAACTTTAATCGGTGATTCCTCACTTCAAAGACGACCGATGAAGCGAGTAAGTCAACCATTAGAGGTGTTTGGCGGAGAGATAGAACTAACCTCCAATGGAACACTACCCGCGAAGATTATCGGTCATCCTTTACACCATGCCGAGTACCATATGACTGTTGCTAGTGCTCAAGTTAAGAGTGCTTTGATTTTTGCGGCTTTGCAGGCAGACGGAAAATCAACAATTATTGAAAAGTTGCCCACCAGAAACCATACAGAGGTTATGCTCCAACAATTTGGTGCCGAAATTATGACGAGCAATGCCCGTACCATCTCAGTAACTCCTCATCCGCATTTAACAGGACAAGTAGTCGAAGTACCAGGTGATATTTCTTCAGCGGCCTTCTTTCTTGTTGCGGGGACAATTATTCCCAATTCAAAATTGACGTTACAGCACGTTAACCTTAACCCAACCCGCACTGGAATTATTCAAGTTTTACGTAAAATGGGAGCTGATTTATCGATCGAAGAATTGCCAACGGAAGGCGAACCTTTAGGCAATATTACCGTTAAAAGCAGTGAACTACGGCCAATTAATATTGGACCAACGATGATTCCGAGCTTAATTGATGAATTACCACTGGTTGCCTTGCTAGCTGCTTGTGCTAGTGGACAGAGTAAGATTACTGGTGCAGAGGAATTACGGGTAAAAGAAACTGATCGAATTAAGACTGTTGTTGAAGAACTACGTAAATTAGGAGTCCATGTAAAGGAATTAAGAGATGGCATGATTATTGATGGGCAACCAACATGGCAAGTTCGTAATTCCCAATTAGCGAGTCATGGCGATCATCGAATTGGAATGATGAATGCTGTTGCGGCCTTAAAAGCAAGTAATGAGTTAACGCTAATCGGTGAAGAGGCAATCAATGTTTCATATCCAGACTTCTTTAATGATTTGGAAACCTTAGCAGGGAGGAATTAAAAGTGGAAACAGTTTTTATTAAAGGACTGGGATTAATTGGTAGTTCATTAGCTCGTGCAATTAAGCAAACCCATCCCCAAATACAAATTATCGCAAGCGATATCGATGAAGAAGCCTTGCAATATGCAAAAGTGAATAAAATTATTGATCGAGGCGTAATTGATATGAAGGGAAGCGAACAGGCTGATTACATCATTTTAGCAAGTCCGGTTTCACAAATTATTAAAGATATTGACACGTTAACTAAGCAGAAATTAAAGGTGGGAGTCATTATTACAGATGTTGGCAGTACTAAGCAAACAGTAATGCAGGCAGCGAAGGCTTTAACGCGGCGTGGTGTGACTTTTATCGGTGGTCACCCCATGGCTGGATCGCATAAATCTGGTGTTCAGGCAGGACGGGCTGATTTAATTGAGAATGCTTATTATTTTTTATTACCTGCAAAGCAAACTACTGATCTTTCAAAGTTAATTGATCTGCTTAGGGGAACAAACGCTAAGTGGCTTCAAATAACGCCAGCACAACATGACAAAATTGTAGCGCAACTCAGTCATGTTCCTCATATTATTGCAGCAGAATTAGTTAACCAAACACAGCAAACGTTTAAAGATGAACCGGTTGGAATGCGGGTCGCTGCAGGGGGCTTCAAATCGGTAACGCGAATTGCTGCATCTGACCCAACGATGTGGAGTGCGATATTGCTTAATAACAAGAAATTAATTTTGAAACAATTGAGAAGCTACATTGCTGGGCTAGAAAAAATTGACGGCTTGATTGAAGAAGAGAATCGGCCAGCATTATTTGATTTCTTTCAGCAGGCTAAAGTAAGACGAGAAAGTTTAAACACGTCAGCTCGTGCACCATTTTATGATTTATTTCTTAATATTCCAGATAAGACTGGGGAGATTGCAAAGGTGACGGGGATCCTGGCTAAACAAAACATATCACTTATTAACATTCAAATTTTAGAAGTTCGTGAAGATATTAATGGGATTTTGCAATTGGTATTTAGTACGGCAGCAGCTTGTGACAAGGCAGCTCGTATTTTAGCAAACGAGTATGAAATAGTAACGAGGTGAAATGATGAAACTAATATTAATTGGCTTTATGGGGAGCGGGAAAACCACTGTAAGCCAGCTTCTTGGAAGGCAACTGGATGAAGCAGTTCTCGATTTAGATAGAGAAATTGAACGGCAAACTCAACAAACTATTTCGCAAATTTTTGCGCAAAGTGGTGAAAAAGGCTTTCGACAAATTGAACACGATGTATTACAGCAGAGTATGAGTTTTTCTGGAATTCTTGCTACGGGTGGAGGAACCCCATTGCGAGAGGATAATCTTCTACTACTTCGTCAAGCAGGCGTTCCTATTATCCTTCTTGCGGCCAGTCCAGAGGTAACTTATCAACGGCTTCAGCAACAGGATAATCGCCCGTTAGGAAATGAATTAGGGATTAACGGTATTCGGCAATTGCAACAAGATCGGCAGCCTTTTTATGATCGTTGTGCTGACTTCAGCGTTATGACAGATCATCAAAAGCCAGCAGAAATTACTCGTCAAATAATTAAATATCTTCAAAAATAAAACTGCTATCTCAAGGTGTTTCACCATGAGGTAACAGTTTTTGACTTTATTTATTATTAGCATCTGGGTTAGTGATCTTAATACGGTTGGAATCAGTGGAAGAGTGGTTTTGCTCAGGGGCGTCAGTGCTGTAGTCATCTACAGTTGAACGGTCACCGTTTTCTGAGTAAATACTTGTTGATTTAATTCCCTTCTTCTTTTCGATTCGCTGTGCTCGTTTTAGACCATTTGAATAATTATAATCAGCTGGGTTAACGTTTTTAAACCCTTTTGGATGGTAGAACCGCAAGAGATTCTTTTCGTTTAACGAATCAGAAAGAGTTAATTCCTCATTTACAAAATCTTGATCTTTCTTTAACTTCTCTTGCTGCTTCTTGGTAAGTTTAGCTTCTTTACCGGTCTTATTATTGTAAATTGTTCCGCCCACACTCGTATAAGTTGGCGTAACAAAATCCCGATTACGGAAGGCAACCACTTGATTATGCTTGCTGGAGAAGAGATCGGTTCCAAATTGAATATAGCGTTTACTGCTAATTCCTAATAAGTGAAGGAGGGTTGGAAGAACATCAACCTCTCCACCATAGGTATGATAAACTTTTCCGTGACCCGTACCAGGGATGACAAACATTAGCGGTACGCGTTGAAGTTGAGCATTATCAAAGTCAGTCCAATCATCTGCATTCTTCCCAAGAACACTTGCTAATGAAGTATTCTCGCTGTTTGAAATCCCATAATGATCACCATAAATCATAATAATTGATTTCTTATCAAGACCAGTCTTTTGGAGATAATTAAAGAATTCTTGAATTGATTGATCAAGATAATGAGCTGTTACAAAGTAGTTATCGACGTTACTATCCCCGGTATTAGTTGTTTGGAAGTTTGGATCTTTATCTTCGTCATCAAGTGTGTAAGGGAAGTGGTTAGTAACAGTGATATATTTAGCGTAGAATGGTTGCTGTAAACTTTGGAGATACTTGATCGAGTTTTTGAATAATAACTTATCTTTAAGTCCATATCCGGTAGCCTTATCTCCAGAAGTATCGTAATAACTAGCATCAAAGAAGTACTGATAGCCTAAATTCTTGTATACATTATTGCGGTTCCAGAAACTAGCAACATTTCCGTGGAAGACTGCGCTCGTGTAACCGGCACGTTGATTAAGAATAGCTGGAGCACCTTGGAAGGTATTATCGCTTCCTAACGTGGCAAATAAAGATCCTTGTGGCAAGCCAAATGTACTAGTCTCTAAGAGGTTTTCTGCATCACTAGTTTTACCTTGACCGACTTGGTGGAAGAAATTATCAAACGAGTAGGTATCCTTGCCGTTATAAAGCGAGTTAAGGAATGGGGTAACTTCTTGCCCGTTGATCTTCTTGTTAATCAAAAATTGTTGGAAACTTTCAAGGTGGATGATAATCACGTTACGGCCCTTGGCAATTCCATACATTTGTGGATTAGCTGGAGCGTAGTGCTTATCAGTGAACTTCTTAACTTTTAGTAGTTCAGGTTTAGTAGCACTTTGCCGCATATTATTGATATGTTGCGATTTTACTAAATCATAACCAGTAAAAGTATCAATACCAAGATATTTTACAATGTAAGAACGATCAAATGTCCGGCCCAGTAATTGAGGACGACTCATTTCCGCAAAAGACAAATTAACCCCAAATAAGACAAGGCCAACGGAGCTAAATGCGAATGCTAACCGTGTTCCAATTGCTCGTGGATCAAATTTGATAACTTTACAGAGCATTAAAATAAGAATTACAACGATATCTAACCAGTAAAAGACATCATGAAAGTTAGTGAGGGCAAGTGAACTACCACTTAAACCTTGATTAACTTTTGAATAGCCAGTCATCGTAGCAATTGTCATAAAATCGGTAAATTCACGATAATAGATGACATTTAAATAGAGTAACAATGTGTTCGCAATGTCTAAACCCATAATAACCGGGTAGAAGAACCGCGAACGCTTAAAGTAGAATGCTAAACTGTAAATAAAAAAGGTGGTCGCTAACGGGTTAAAAATTAAAATAAGGTATTGAAAAATTCCCGTAACGCCAAGCTTAAAGTCAGTAAAGTAAGCAAACAGGGTCTTTAACCAAAAAAGGATAACTAGGAGGGTGAAAAAACCAATCCTAGTATCCACAAATTTGCTTAATTTTTTCATTAGGAATGTTCCTCGCAATCAATATGGTTTGTTCTATATTATCGAAGTGCAATTTCGACAAATCAAGAATTATTTTATCATAGATTACTATAAAACATTCTTTTTATGGAAATCATTGAAGAAACTTAATTCTTTGCTGGGACCAAGGCAGGGACAGAAAGCCAGTCGTAACTAAATAATTTTTTTAGCTTTTTATTTACTGGAATCCATATTCCTGCTTTCAAGATATCAACCAATGATGCCCGTAAAGTTTTATCTTCCCGATATTGTTTAGTTAATGGAATCTTGAGTAAGTGGCCTTCTTCAGTAATTACGGTAACATTTTTCGGAGTAACTTTAATAATCTTAGCGGCAACAATATTTGGTTGACTAGTGTCTCTAAGTTTCATAATAATTCCTTCCTTCTATATTTTTAGTCTACGTGGAGAATATGAAGAAATTATGTTTAAAGCTCAAAGTTAATACTTAAATAGTCTTAAGGATTTGTAAGCGGTACAATAAGATTATGGAGGGATCGTTATGACTAAATTGAATATTTATCTTGTTCGTCATGGACAGACTTTCTTTAACATCTACAACAAATTACAGGGTTGGAGTAATTCTCCACTAACTATGAAGGGCAAAGAAGATGCAAAGGTAGCTGGGGAGAAGTTACAAAATATTCACTTCGATGGTGCCTTTTGTAGTGACCTTTCCCGAGCAATGGAAACAGCACAAGTAATCTTAAATCTTAATAATGCTAATTCTGTAGCTCATCCAGTCACTGCTCCTTATTTTCGGGAAGAGTTTTATGGATCATATGAAGGAACAAATATGGATCTTGCTTGGTACAATGCGGGTGCCCCTCATGGCTTTAAGAACTTCCGTGAAATTGTAACCGCATATTCCATTGGTCAAGCCAAAGACTGGTTAAAGGATGCTGATCCATTTCACGATGCCGAAAATAATGAAGAGTACTGGCAACGAATGAACAAAGGGATTGAATTAATTCGGAATGCTGATTTACCTGATAATGCAAATGTTTTATGGGTAAGTCATGGAAATACCGTTTTAAGTTTAGTAGAACGGTTTGGTCATGGAAAGTATGATGTGACAGAGCGCCCAGCAAATGGAAGCCTGACTCGATTAACATTGACTGATAATGATATGGAAATTGTTGAATATAATAAGTAGCCTAAGTAATAAAAGTGAAAATGTTAAAAAGCAGGGAAAACTAATGGGTTTAACCTGCTTTTTAAATAATAAATATGCATTTGTTGAATTAATCTGACTTATTACGAAGTTTGTTGAAAACGCTTGCTAAAATTAATAGAAGGGAGAAAGAAGACTTAAGGAGTGAGGATGATGGGAGAAGCAACAGCAGGAAAAAAGCATCGGTTTAAATTAAAAATGCCAGGTGCATTTACGATTTTATTCTTTCTAACGGTGATTGCAGTAATGTTGACTTGGATCGTTCCAGCGGGAAGCTATTCTAAGCTAGCATATGTTAATGATCATCTCCAAGTAACACAACCAACTGGAGAAAAAATTAGTTATCCGGCAACACAGGCAACATTAGATAAATTGCACATTCAGATTGATGTCGACCAGTTTAAATCTGGTGCAATCAATAAGCCAATTTCAGTACCGGGAACTTATAAGCGGCTTGAACAGCATCCTGCTTCGGTCAGCGATATTTTCTCTAGTATGGTCGATGGTACGATAGAATCAGTTGATATTATGATTTTTATCTTAGTATTAGGTGGTTTGATTGGTGTTGTTAAAGCAAGTGGAGCCTTTGAATCTGGGCTAGCCGCGCTATCTACCAAAACTAAGGGAAAAGAATTTATTTTAGTGTTCCTCGTAACGGTTTTACTAGCACTTGGTGGAACCCTATGTGGGATTGAAGAAGAAGCGGTTGCCTTTTATCCAATATTAGCCCCAGTTTTTATTGCGATGGGTTATGATTCAATTGTTTGTGTTGGGGCTATTTTCTTAGCAAGTTCACTTGGAACAACATTTTCAGTAATCAATCCGTTTTCAGTTGTAATTGCGTCAAATGCTGCTGGGACAACTTTTACGCAAGGAATGGCAGGACGAATTTTTGGCTTGGTTATTGCTGTTACTTGTTTATTATTTTACTTGCATTGGTATGCACGCAAAGTACAACAGAATCCACAGTTTTCCTATTCCTATGATGACCGGGATAAATTTGATCAAATGTGGGGAATGACTACTAGCGAAGAAAAAGATCAGCGGTTTACTTTAAAAAAGAAAATTATTTTAATTTTATTTGCTTGTGCTTTCCCAATTATGATCTGGGGAGTAATGGCCAAAGGATGGGCCTTTCCTAACATGGCATCAGCTTTCTTAACAATTGCTATTATTATTATGTTTTTAACATGTTTCGGGCACCAAGACGGTTTAGGCGAATATAAGACCACAACAGCTTTTTCTGATGGAGCAGCTAGCTTAGTCGGTGTGTCATTAATTATTGGTTTGGCACGGGGAATTAATAAAGTGCTTAATGATGGCTATATTTCTGATACAATTCTCTATGCTTCTTCAAAAATGGTTGCGCATATGAACGGATCATTTTTCATTATTGTGATGATGTTGGTATTCTTTGTCTTAGGCTTTATCGTTCCATCATCATCTGGTTTAGCAGTGCTAGCAATGCCAATTTTAGCGCCACTAGCTGATACGGTTCATATTCCACGATATACGGTTGTTACTGCATATCAATTTGGGCAATATGCAATGTTATTCTTAGCACCGACTGGATTAGTAATGGCAACTTTGCAAATGCTTGATATGCGATATTCTCATTGGCTGCGGTTCGTGTGGCCGGTAGTTGTCTTTGTTTTAATCTTTGGTGGTGGATTATTGGTAACGGAAGTGTTGATAGCAGGATAATAAAAAGGAGCTGTGACATAAGTTAGGTCACTTCCACAAAATACGAACAGCGCAGTACAACAATGGCCTTCATCGTCCGGCAAAGTCGAACGCTGAAGGCCTATTGTTGCTTGCGGGGGCTCGAAAACGAAGTCACGAGTGACTTCTGTCTCGCTCCCTTTTTAAGCTTCCTTTATTTGATTTTCATTTGTAGTATTGCGTTGCTTTCCTTTTTGCCATTTCAAACCAATTCCAGTAACTCCACTTAAAATTGAGAAAACTGGTGAAAAAAGACTAAAGAAAGCAAATGGTAGGAAGTGAAGGACTGGTACACCAAGAGTTGAGGCGGCGAATGAGCCAGCAACTCCCCATGGGATTAAGTAGTTAATAACACTTCCACCATCTTCAAGGACACGACTAAGGGCTAATGGTGAAAGACCCATTTTGTCAAACGCACCCTTAAATGCCTTACCTGGAAGAATAACGGAAAGGTATTGTTCCCCAACAAAAAGATTGATTCCAATACCAGAAAGAATTGTAACAGTAATAAGGCTGCCTGGCTTATGAAGGTGGTCAACAAGCGGCTTCATTGCTGACTGAACAATGTTAAACTTCATCAAAATTCCCCCAAGCGAAAGGGTAACAATGATCAGGGAAACTGTTCCCATCATACTGCTAATCCCACCACGGGTAAGCAGTGTATTAACAGTTGCATCGCTAGTGTGAGCAACGAAGCCATCATTAATTAATTTGGCAAGGGATTGAAGAGAGGTTCCTGGCTTTTGGAAGAAAATCATAACTACTGTAACGATGATATTGATAAATAAGGTTGGAATAGCTGGAATATGACGCCATGCACAGATAAACATTAAGGCGATTGGTAATAGGGCCCACCATGAAATCGTAAATTGTTGATTAAGGATAGCCATTGTGTGGGCGATCTTACCGGCGCTCATATGGGAACTGGAATTACCAAAGAACCAGAATAGAATTAGCGAAACGATAAAAGAAGGAATCGTTGACCACATCATATTCTTGATATGGGCGAAAAGGTCACTACCTGCGATTGCAGAGGCAAGATTAGTTGAATCAGAGAGTGGTGACATTTTATCACCAAAAACGGCTCCCGAAATGATCGCACCCGCTGCTAGCGCAGGATTAGCATTAAGCGCAACTCCCATTCCAAATAAGGCAATTCCGATTGTCGAAATAGTTGTAAAACCACTACCAATGGATAGACCGACTAAAGAACAGACAATGAATGTTGATGGAACAAAAAATTGACTGCTAATCAGTTTGAAGCCGACAATCATAATTGTAGGGATGACTCCAGCTTGAATCCAAACAGCGATTAATGCGCCAATAAGGATAAAGATAAAGATGGGGATGATTGCGGTACCGATTCCTTCTTGGATACCCTTATGAATCTCGTCCCAACTAGCACCACGAAGCTTAACCCAAAAAATAAGTAAAGCAATGACAAATAGGACGGGGATCTGTGGTGACAAGCCAAACTTAATCACGGCAGTCCCTAAAATTATTAGCATGATAAGTAAGAGGGTTGCGGCCTCTTTGAAACGAATACTCTTCATCGTTGTTCCTCCTTAGAAAAGAAATAAAAAAGTCCCGTTGATAAAAGTATCAACGGGACGATTATTTTAATCGCGGTACCACCCACCTACGCATCTTGATTTTATGCGCACTCATATCAGGTGGTAACGGCACTGAATATGGCCGGACAATTCAGATCACGTGATAATTCGAAACACTCCGCCTGACCGGTTCGCACCTAACCACCGGCTCTCTTACGCCCAACGAAGGCTCTACTGAAACGATAATTGTTGAAATTATAATATCGTGCTGAGATTTGAATGTCAACAACTAAATTAAAAAAGAATGAGAATTAATCATGATTAGCCCACCGGTGATTAAATAACAGATTAAGAAGAACGGCTGAAAGACTGGTGACGACAATCCCATTACCCAGAATGATTTGAAATTCAGTTGGCATATGCTGGAACAGTTGCGGATACATGGTAATCCCTAATCCTAGTCCAATTGAAACAGATGCAGTAAGAAGGTTGGCATTGTTAGAGAAATCAACTTTATGGAGAATTTGAACTCCTTGAACACCGACCATCCCAAACATCACAATCATTGCACCACCAAGGACAGGTTCTGGAATAACCGTTGCGAGAGCGCCGACTTTAGGTAAAAGACCAAGCAATAAGAGTAAAAAGGCGGCATAGTAAACGGGTTGGCGATTTTTCACTCCGGACATTTTAAGAACACCCACATTTTCAGAGAAAGTAGAATAAGGGAAGGTATTAAAAAGTCCGCCTAAAATTGCAGCAATCCCTTCAGCGCGGTATCCACGTTCTAAGTCGTTGGTTGTTAATTGCCGGCCAGTAATGTCGCTAAGGGCAAAGAAAACACCGGTTGACTCAATCATCGTCGTGAGCGAAACAAGAATCATTGTGATCATGGCACTCATATCAAAACGCGGAACACCAAAGAAGAATAATTGTGGAGCGTGGAACCAAGCAGCTTCACTAACTGGTTTAAGAGAGACAAAGCCTAATGCGCCTGCAATGAAAGAAGAAATTAAAATTCCTAATAAAATGGCGATTGACTTCATAAAGCCACGAGCAAAGGCATTGAATAACAGAATGATGGCAATTGTTAGAAAGCCGATAAGGAGGTTAGCGGGATCACCAAATGAAGCAGCAGTTGGCGTACCTCCTCCTAGGTCTTGGAAACCTACTGGAACAAGAGTAAATCCAATAATAGTTATTAAAGATCCGGTAACGACCGGCGGAAAAAACTTCTTTAAGCGGGCAAAAAAGCCAGCAATTAGGAAAACAAAGATCCCGGCTGCAATAATGGCCCCATACATATAAGTGATTCCTAGTTTTCCACCAATTGTTTCGAGGGGAGTAACAGCTTGAACTGCACAACCGAGGACAACCGGCAAGCCGATTCCAGTTAATGGTGTTCGCTTTAATTGTAAGAGGGTTGCGACACCACACATGAAAATATCGATCGAGACTAGGTAAGTCATTTGAAGCGTGGAGAAGTGTAAGTAATGTCCAATTAATAGTGGAACAAGAACGTCCCCCGAATACATTGCAAGTAAGTGCTGGAAACCAAGGACAAAATTTTGCCATTGACGAGTGAAATCGATTTTAGTGTGACGACTAGGTGCTTGAATAGATGAAACAGGTTCTTTCAAAATATACCTCCCCAAAAATTAACACGCCTAAATAAAAATAAGAGACTGAAAAATTCAGCCTCTCTACCGATTTTTTAAAGCTTTAAGTTAAAAACAGACAGTGTCAGTTTTTAAGAAGTGCTTATAGTCTAAAGTTTACGGCTTTAGGTAGAGACTAACCGACCATATTTCGGTATTATATAGGCTATTTATTTGATGTAGTTATCCTAGCACTAATACCGAACATTTTCAATGGCTTGTTCGGCATTATTGATATTTTAGATTGATTTGTGTGACTAACGTTCAGCTTTTTCTTTATAATCCAGTTAATTTCAGATAGTGGTATTATTAGAAAGTACAGTAACTACTGTGGAAGGAAGCGTATATTATGCAAAAGCTAATGAGTAGTTGTACGGCAATGCTTGTTGGAAAGAATGCTACGATTGATGGTTCAACAATTATTGCACGTGATGAGGATGCAGAAGATGGAGTCAATCCTAAGACATTCAAAGTATTTCCTGCCAAGGATTACACCGGTGAACATTATGTTTCAAAATATAATGGGTTAACTGTTGAGATGAAGGACCAGGGATGCCGTTATACGGCAACTCCCAATGGCGTGCCTGATGAAGGACGCTGGGATGAGCAAGGCATTAATGAATATAATGTTGCAATGAGTGCGACAGAAACCGAGATGACAAATGCCAGGGTGCTTGGTCATGATCCGTTAGTAGAGAACGGAATTAATGAAGATTCAATGGTTTACCTTGTCCTACCATTTATTAATTCTGCCCGCGAAGGTGTTCAACGGCTTGGATCATTAATTGAAAAGTACGGTACTGGTGAAAGCAATGGGATTGCCTTTAGCGATAAGGATGAAGTCTGGTATTTTGAGACCGGTGGAGGTCATCAATGGGTTGCCCAGCGGATTCCTGATGATGCTTATGCAATTGCACCGAACATTATGTGTATCGAAGAGGTCGACTTTAACGATCACGATAGCTTCATGTATGCGCCGCAAATTAAAGATTTTGTTGAAAAATATCATTTAAATCCTAATCCACAAACGTTTAATTTCCGGAATATTTTTGGCACACAAGATGAGGCAGATGCCTACTACAACACCCCACGTTCTTGGTATGGTCAAAAGCTCTTTACCCCATCCTTAAAACAGGAGCCTACCAGCCAAAAAATTCCATTTATTCAACATGCAGAAAAGAAAATTGCCGTTGAGGATGTAGAGTATTTCCTCTCATCGCATTATAACGGTACCCCTTATGATCCAATGGGAACTTATGCTTCTGGAACACCAGAGGAACAGCGAAAATTCCGTTCAATTGCACTTGATCGTAATCAAAGTTCATGTATTTTGCAAATTCGGAATGACGTCCCAGCACAATATGCTGCTATTCAATGGATTAATTTTGGCTTTTATTGCTATAGCCCTTATGTTCCGTTCTTTACAAATATTAGTGATACTCCGGCAAAATATAAGTATGCTACTGATGATGCTCAGCCGGATAAGAGTGCTTATTGGTTAAATAAATTGTTAGAAGTGATTGTAGAACCACGCTATCATGAATTTATCAATAAAGTAAATGATTTCCGAGATCAGTGTCAAAGCTATGGCGTAGGACGAGTGGACACAATTACAAAAACAGCTCAGATTCAAAATTCAGCTAATTTAATTAACTATCTTACTGAACAAAATATGAAAACTGCTAATCACATTCTGAACGAAACACATGAATTGATTAACCAGCTTTTGCATGAAGCATTGTTGAATTCTAAGTTCCAGTTTGAACGTGGCGATAACTTATAAAATAGAGGCTGAGAAAAAACGGAGTTTTTTCTCAGCCTCTTTCCTACGATTAGTCAAGATATCGTGGAAATTAACCACAAGGCTCGAGGCTAAGTCCGAACGATAATCAGCCCGTGCCGTGCTAATCACCGTTCTATCCTTAGCCCACCGCCTTGTCGAGAAGTTTAATTTCCACTCACTATTTATTTCCACCAATGACGATTAATAAGAAAGATGACACATGCCAACATTAAGACAATAGTAATGAAGATTGTAAAAACCCATGAATACGTCCCATTTGCGAGGGGTAATTTGACGTTTTCACCGTAAAAACCAGATACAATTGTTGGAATTGAGAGAACAATTGAATAAATGGTGAGGTATTTCATCGTTTGGTTTAGGTCACTATCAAGAACCTTGCTATAAGCATTAGAGACACGGGCAGAAACATCTGAAGTCATCTGGGCCATTTCTAGACCTTGCTGTGCTTCGACAATTACATCATCAAGGTCATTATATTGCTTTGTAGTAATATGGTTACCAAAGCGGCGTTTAAATTCTTCAAGTAGGGAAACATTCCCTTTGAGCGAGGTAAGAATATAAACTAGTCCAGTTTCGATTTCCATAAATTGGGTAATAGCTTGGCGGCCTGTTCGTCGTTGAAGATTTTGTTGAATTTCTTGTCGCTGTTGATCTGCACGACGAAGAGGACCAAAATAATCGGTTGAAAGGCGATAAAGAACCGGAAAGACTAAGTTTAATTTGTCGTTATTTTCCCCGTGTTTCTTTAATAATTGCAGCTGATTAGCGATGATTCCGTTTACAAAGTTAGTTTTTGCATTTGTAAAAGTAATGATATTATTAGCAGTTAGCATGATGCCAATTGGTGCGGTCTGTGGAGCCGTTACAGCATGAGTTGGCACATAGACATCGAAAATTAATAATGTAACTCCTGCATCTGGATCAATTTCAACCCGGGCTTTTTCGTAGGGATCAATTGCGTAATCAAGTAATTCTTGAGTAACCTCGTATTTTTCAATTAAATCTAGTCGCTCATGGGGGAGAGGTTCAAATATACTTATCCATTTACTATGATCATTAATTTGTTCTGTTGTTAACATCAGTACCCATCCCCTTAAATTTACTCATACTCTATTCAACGCTATTATCGGATAAAAGTAAACCGACTTAAAAATATTCTAAATATTTCCTGGGAAATACAGTAAAATAATCTTATCAGAATTTAGGCGAAAGAGAGGTGAGTAAAATGAAGTATCGGTGGCAAATTAATGAAAAATTAACTGATGACCAAGAGACAAAACCATTACGCAAGTTGCTGCATGATCAATGGCTGCTTCCTAGTCGGTTGATTCACTATTTAAGAATTAGGCGGACAGTGCTTGTTAACGGTAAATATCGGTCAATGAATGAACTGGTGGAAAAAAACGATAATATTCAGTTGCTATTTTGTGGTGATGAAATTCGGACCCCCACCGCAAATGATTATATTCCGTCTTCGCAATCACATTTAGAGGTCCTTTATGAGAATCGCGATTTGTTAGTAGTAAATAAACCGCGGGGACAAAAAACTCACCCTAATTACCATGGTGAAACAGGAACGTTAATGAATGATGTTGCAGGCTATTTAGCGCATAGTCAAAATAATGCTTATATGGTCCATCGGATAGACTTACAAACGAGTGGAGCAGTAATTGTTGCTAAGAATCCAATTGTTGTCCCAATCCTTAACCGATTAATTAGTGATGGACAAATTCACCGACAATATTTGGCGGTAGTGGAGGGTGAAATGGCCCAGAGTGGAAAACTAGATTGGGCAATTGGGCGTAATCCAGAGAATCCCCATCTTCACCAAGTAAACGGACAAAATGCGCAGCCGGCCTTGACCTATTATGATACACTGGCAAGTAATCGTGAACGTTCCTTGGTGAAACTTCGCTTAGTAACTGGCCGTACCCACCAACTTAGGGTTCATTTGGCGTATAGTGGTCATCCAATTGTTGGCGATCCGCTTTATAATCCTTTATCAACAGAGGGAATGCTGCTTCATGGTGTGTCGCAAAAACTCATATTACCCTTCGTAATGAAATCTTTAAATATTAGTGCGCCATTACCGTCGTATTTTGAAAATTATTTGGTAAAATATAACTTAGCTAAAAAGCAAATTTAAATTAAGGGAGGACATTAATTGTCACTTTTAGAGAAGTTGTATGGACCATTTTTTGATCCACATAACTGGGCAACAGTCGTTACATCAGGGCAGGATTGGTTAATCATCTTTTCGTTGGTTATGATTGAATGTTTACTGTCAGTTGATAATGCTGTTGTGTTAGCGGCTCAGACACGTGTATTACCAACGTTAAAAGAACAAGAAGAATCACTTTTCTATGGTATTTGGGGTTCTTACATTTTTCGGTTCTTAATTATTGGAATCGGAGTATATCTCATTAACTTTTGGGAAATCAAAGTTATTGGAGCTGCTTACTTAATTTACCTTGTCTATCGTTACTTTCATAATAAGTTCTTTGGTAAGCGAGCAATGCGAAAGACCCGTGAAGGTAAAACGCGTTTAACTGGACGAAAGCTTTTTTGGACAGTTGTTTTACAGATTGAATTTATGGATATTATTTTCTCCATTGATTCTGTTTTGGCATCATTAGCTGTCTCTAATAATCCGGTTATTGTCTTAATCGGTGGTCTGATTGGGATTGCATGTATGCGAGGAATTGCTGAAGTTATTATGAAACTGATGCGCAAAGTTCCTGAGTTAGAACCGATGGCATATATCTTAATCTTTGTGATTGCTATTAAGCTCTTCTTAACGATTCCTGCGATTGACATCGAGATTCCATCGGGGATTTTTGGTAGTTTTATCTTGCTTGTTTTTGCGGTAACGATTATTATTCACTTTATACGTAGATCACAGAAAAAGAAGGTAGAATAAAATGGCAATTGATGCAACAGCTGAGACCTTTGATAAGGATGTTCAAGGTTCAATAACGGTTGTTGATTTTTGGGCACCATGGTGTGGTCCATGTAAAATGATGGAACCAGCTATGCAGAAGCTTGAAAAACAATACGGCGATAAAATCAAGTTTGTGCGGATGAATGTTGATGGAAATCAAGAAATTGCACAACGGTATAAAGTAATGAGTGTCCCAAGTCTGGTCCTTTTTAAAGACGGACAGGCGAAAGAAAAGGTAACTGGATATTATCCAGAGGCTAAACTAGCTCATTATTTTGAACGAAAAATAACTGAATAAATTAAAAAAGCTTCTAACGTTTGAAAAAGTTGAACGGTAGAGGCTTTTTTGTCTGTCAAAATCTATTTTATTTAAAACGTGGGCGATAGCAATAGAAGAAAATAAGCGCCAGGATGAAAGTTAAACAATCGGAAATAGCTTGAGCGGCAATAATTCCAGTATAACCAAATAATTTTGCGGAAATACTAATCACTACCCCGAAAATCAATCCCTGACGACAGAATGAGAGCCAGAATGCAGGCGTTGCTTTTCCCATCGATTGAAACATGGTTGTAAAAACAAGAATGATACCAGCAAGAGTAGTCGAAACTGATAGCCAGCGAAGCATCAAGGCACCTTCTTTTACTATTTGGGGATCACTCATGAAAATGCGAATAACCTGGGGAGCGAAAATGAAAAGGATAACTGTGAGAAATAAGGCAATACTAGCAACAACTTGAATATCAAACTTAACAACTTTATTAAACCGTTGCTCATCTTTAGCGCCATATACGTATCCAATCAAGGGTTGCGCGCCAAATGCAAAACCAACCATTACCATATTGATGATCATATTTGCCTTCATCGCAATTCCCATGGCAGCTACACTATCCGCGCCATGAACAATCAAGTAACGATTAGTTAATGCAACCGCAAACGTTGCCATGATGTTAGTGACCGAGGCCGGGATTCCGATAGCGTAGATTTCAAATTGAAGCTTCCAGCCGATTTTTGTTTCATGAATTGAAGTCGTCAACTTTTTACTCTTTGTTCGCAAATAATAAATCATTAAAATATCGCCAATAACAGTACTTGTTACAGTAGCCAACGCTGAACCAGCTGCGCCGAGTCCACATGTAAAAATAAAAATTGGATTTAAAATGATATTAATTCCGGTCCCCACCATACTAGCGATCATCGACTGAATGGCTAGACCTTCTGTTCGCAAAATATTGGTTGGTGAAAGACCAAAGATAATGAAAACCGCGCCCCAAGCAATCACTAAGTAATATTCTCGTGCATATTGCCAAGTAGCTGGCGAGGCACCTAATAAATGTAAAATTGGTGTTTGAAAGATAATCATTATTGCAGTAACGATGATTCCACAAATAATCGGTGCATAGAAGCAATAACCGCTGACAAAGCGTGCTAATTTATCACGGTGTTCACCAAATAATCGGGAAATAACTGAGCTTCCGCCAAGACCAAAGATATCCCCAAGAGCAATCATTAACGTAAAAATCGGTGCTCCCTGGGAAACGCCGGCAACTAAATTGGGGTTTCCGGTTTTAGCCACGAAAAAAGTATCAACCATGTTATAAATCAAGGTTACAGCCATACTTAACACAACCGGTAAGGCTAGCGTAAAGTATGCTCGCTTGATTGAAGAATGTTCAAATAGCTCGTCCATTTTAAATCTCCTTTTAACAATCTGCTAATCATTTTACGCTAATCAGAATACAAAGTGAAAGACTGATTATTTCATTAAATTTTTTATACAAAAGTTTAAAATGGTTAACTGTAGCTAACAAAAGCAATTAATTCTGGCGGCGAAAACCTTTAGTATGTTGTCAAATATACTAAAGATGAAGAACCAAATAATAAGCGTCCGCAAACCGGTAATCAAGATTCAACTGCAATTATTGGTTTAGGCCTTGTAACTGCCTTTGCTAGTATCTTTGGTTTTGGAAAACGGAAGAGTGAAAAATAACTAAATTTAGCTTCTAACGAAAAAAGAGTGAATAGAGAATAACCTTTTTTGATGGTTGTTTTCTATTCACTCTTTATTTATATAAATTTCGGGGATGTGGTTCGCCCTTTATTTCGTGTTTAACGTGTTTTAGCATGTCATCAATCATTTCAATAACATGAGGATCATCTAAAGCGTAGTAAACGCGGGTCCCTTCTTTATGGCGACTGACTAACTGGTAGCGATACAAAATACCGAGTTGCTTTGAGATGATTGGTTGCGCAAGATGAAGATCATTGACAATTGTTTTAACATCAGCTTCACCGTCATAGTGCCGAAGATAATACAAGATGTTTAAACGCGTACTATTACTTAAAACTTTATAGATTTTAGCAGCTTCATCAATAAAGGCTTGTGTGGAAGACAATGGTTGCTGCTCCTCCTTTTAATCGGTTTAGTAATTATTATACCAAACTAAAGAAGGTGGATAAGGTGGGTAATTAATCCACTGTCCCAAAAAACATAACAACCAACACTAATATAAATGACTTTCATTAAGCTTTCGCTATAACGTTGCATTGTTTGCTTGATTAGTGGAATATTACCAATTCCTTTAATGAGAATCACAATCGCAATTGAAAGGACTGCGATAAAAAGAAGTGCCTGAGTAAATTGCTGGAAGGTAAGATTCGTTAAAATTGGTAAGAAAATTGAGAGGTTACAACCAGCGCAAACTGCCAGATAGGTTATTAAGGTGGTAATAATTGGGCCGTGCTTTTCGGTATGAGTGGGATCTTCATCGTTATCATGTAGAGCCATGTAAATAGGCAGGATCCCTAGTATTCCTAAAATCCATTCAGGGAGGAAAATGGCGAGAGTTTTTCCTAGTAAAAAGCTGATGGTAACTAGAACAAGAAGGGCACCAAGATAGCCAATGATTACATCACGAAAGTTATACCTTTCGAGTAAAAAGATTAAGATAAAAAAGAAATCGAGGTTTACGGCAAGAAATGTGATAAAAATAATCCACCAATTCATATTTAAGTCTCCTATATATCAAATTCGATATACTTAATATATATCGAAAATGGTATATAGTCAAATTATCCTTCAAAATAAGTATAAAGTTTCTCAGGGGTAAGAGATTTTCGTTGCTCTGCATTAAAATCTGCTTTGATTTCCCCATCTTTAAGCACGATTAGACGATTTCCATACTCTAAGGCATCTTCAAGGTTATGGGTAATCATTAGGGCAGTTAAATGATCTTTAGTGATCCGTTCATTAGTAGCGTGTAATAAATTTAGACTTGTGTGCGGATCAAGAGCAGCAGTGTGTTCATCCAGCAAAATAATGTCAGGTCGTTTGATTGTTGCCATTAAAAAGCTTAATGCTTGCCGTTGTCCCCCGGAAAGGGCGCCAGTAGCTGTATTCATGCGATTCTCAAGACCGTTATTCATTGTTGCAGCTAGCTTGGTGAAACGGTCCATATTGCTTTTGAGCTTCCGGGGAATAAGATGGCGACGTTCACCACGTTTAGTTGCTAATAGCATGTTTTCAGCAACTGTCATTCGTGCAGCCGTTCCCAGTTTCGGATCCTGAAAAACACGGGATAAGAAAGCTGTTCGCTGTTCTTCTGTCGTATTGGTAATATCTTGTCCATTATGCAAAATTTTTCCTTCGTCAGCGTGTAGGTTTCCACCAATGACATTAAAAAGGGTCGATTTACCAGCACCATTTGTTCCAACGATCGTAATGAAGTCTCCCTCGTTGATTTTAAGATTTAAGCCTTTAAGAATAGTGGTTTCACTAGATGTGCCCTTATTAACGATGGTTTTGACGCCTTGTAATTCCAAAATAGGTTTATTCATGAGGCCGGACTCCTTTCAAAATTGGCTTTTTAAGGTGAATGCGTTCTTCAAGTTGTGGCAACATCATGCAGATTGCAAGGACAACTGAGGAGATAAGGTTGAGGTCGTTTGCTGAGAAACCAAGTTGTAGCACGGCAAGTAAGATGATTCGGTAAATGATACTACCAAGAGTAACGGCGACAAGTCGCTGGTTAAGCGTTAATTCACCAAAGGCTACTTCACCAATAATGATTGAGGCAAGAGCGATAACAATCGTTCCAATCCCCATATTAATATCAGCGTATCCATTGTTTTGAGCAATCAACGCACCACAAAGGCCAACGATTCCGTTTGATACCATTAGGCCGATGATGACCATTGTGTCGGTATGAATACCAAATGATTTTGCCATCACAGGATTATCACCAGTTGCGATAAAAGCCTGCCCATAGTCAGTTGAAAGGAAGAAGATCAGGATTACGGTAATAATCGCAATCGTAACTATTCCCAAGAAGACACTGTCAAAGTATTGGGGCAGACTTCGCATGAATTCACCGCTAAAGAGAGTCTTTTGACCAAGCAACGAAACATTTGATTTACCCATAATGCGGAGGTTAACGGAGTAGGCGGCGGTCATAGTTAGAATTCCGGCTAATAAACTGGGAATTTTTCCTTTAGTGTAGAGCAATCCAGTGATTAAACCGGCGAGCATTCCAGCACCAATTGCAATTAAAGTTGCCAGAAAGGGATTAATGCCATGTGTGATTGCGGCAACAGCACTAGCAGCCCCAAGAGGGAAAGTTCCTTCAACAGTCATATCAGCAAAATCAAGAATTCTAAAAGTCAGGTAAAGACCAAGACCAAGTAAAGCCCATAATAGTCCTTGACCGATTGATGATACGATTAGATTCATTTGTAAACCTCTCCTTTCGTTTCTGCATCCTTTTCAAATTGAGCGGGAATTTGTAAATTAAGTTTTCGAGCCTGCTTAATGTTGAGAACAGGAGTCCCATGCTTCATGTACTCAATCGGAGTATCAGCCGGTTTTGACTTGCCTTTGAGGATTGCAACCGTCATCTTTGCACCTTGGACACCTAAAGCCCGTTGGTTAACACTGTAAGTTGCAACGCCACCTTGCTTAACCATTGTGTCAGTTGCCGGGAAGACTGGTTTGTTAGCAGCATCGGCATTCTTAGCTAAGGTTTGCATTGCCCCAGCGATCGTATTATCTGTTGGTACAATTACTGCATCAACCTGGCTAAGCATTTGTTCGGAAACCTGGTTTAAGTCGTTACTGTTGGCAATTGAATAAGCCTTTAAGTTAATATTCATCTTGTGACATTCACGCTTGATTTGGTGGTAACCGGCTACTGCTGAAGCATCACTTGAAGTGTAGATGACCCCCAGTGTTTTCATTCGCGGCATGAATTGCTTGATCAAATTGAGTTGTTCACGAATTGGTGCTTGGTCAGATACTCCGGTGATATTGCCGCCAGGGTGTTGATTATTTTTAACTAGTCCCGCTGCTTTTGGATCAGTAACAGCGCCAAGTACAATTGGTGTTTTGGTAGTAGAATTAGCTAATGCTTGAGCAGCAGGGGTCGTAATTCCAAAAAGAACAGTTGAGTTATCATCAACAAGTTTTGAAGCCATTGTTTTAAGATTACTTTGGTCACCATTCGCATTTTGATACTCAATCTTGATATTCTTACCGTTGTGGTAACCTTCCTTTGCCAATTCATCAACATATCCTTTGTAAATTTCATCTAACGCTGGGTGGTGCATCAAGGTTAACACGCCGACTTTTGGAATTCGTTGCTTAGTTACGAATCCATTGTTTTCTCTAAAGAATGCGAAACAAAGGAAAGCGATAATAATTGCAATTAAACTATACATTCTTTTCATCTAAAATCTCACCTCACAAAATAATAAAAAAACGAGAGCCCACATGACGGACCCTCGCTTTTTGAAAGGCAAAATAAAAGTCCGCATGTGGATCCATGCGGACTGAAATGAACATCAAACTCAGCCGGCACAGATGCAATCTGTTCTTCAGGTCGCATCCATGACGAAACAACCTGAATTACCGGCTTTGCCAACGAGTATTAACGTTGATAGTTTGATATACGTTCATTATACTTACTCCCTACATAATTGATTGTTGTTAAGTATAACCAATGATAATAAAGCTGTCAATATAATTATTAAAATTTGCTAAGAAAAAAGAGTAAGGTAGAAGAAAAGCCTCTATCTTACTCAATAATTGTACTACTCGTATCCTAGTTCATGCTGATGTAGAAACTAGGAGTGTAGTAGTTGATGTTACCAGTTTGAACGTTTTGACCTGGTGTAGGAGCTTGGATGTAACCACCATTACCAGTAGCGATTGCAACGTGGTAAGGAGCACTATCTGGACCCCAGAAGTAAAGGTCACCACTTTGAGCGTTTTGGATATCGTATTGGTGAGTACCAAGGTTAGTTTGTTGGTAAGTAGTCCGGTAGTTTGAACCAAGACCATATGCATATTGAACTAAGCCTGAGCAGTCAAATCCGCCTGGTTGGTTACCACCCCAAACGTATGGAGTACCAATTTGTGCTTGAGCAACGGCAACCGCATTAGCAGTAGAACCATTACCTTGGCCAGCAGCAGTTGAAGTTGCTGGAGTAGCAGTTACAGCAGCAGTACTTTGAACAGTAGTGTTGCTTTGTGGAGTAGCAACTGCTTCAGTGGCAGCGTATGTAGTTTGTGTTGGAGCTGCAGTGTTAGTAGTTGTTGTTAAAGTAGGAACGTTGTTGTTAGTATTTGCAGCACTAGTTTGAGCAACGCTAATAGGAGCAGAAGCAGCACTTACTTGGGCTGGAGCTTGGGATACAGCACTAACTTGAGCAGTAGTGTTGTTATCAGAAGCAGCAGATACGACTGTTGTTGGTTGTGCTTGGTCGGCTACGTTGCTTGCGTTTGTGGTAGAAACAACTGGTGTAGTTGATGCAGCGGTTGTTTCAGTAGTTTCAACGGCTGCTTGACTAGCAGTAGCGTTATCAGTTGCAGTAGGTGCAGCAACAGTTGCGGCAGCAGAAGCAGTACTGATAGCAGAAGATGGGATAACTAATTGTTGACCAACGTAGATTACGTTAGGGTCAGCTAATTGGTTAGCAGTAGAAATTGAATCAACAGTAGTAGCGTATTGTTGAGCGAATCCCCATACTGTATCTCCTGATTGTACTTGAACTTGTGTGTCAGCACTTGCGGTGTTAGCAACAGCTAATGCACCAGCAGCACCTAAGGCAGCAGCAAGGACTTTTGACATTGTTTTTTTCTTAGCGATAATTATTCACTCCTGAATTATTATTTGTTTTTCTTTTATGCATGCAACTAATTGTGCACTCTTTTACTATATGATGATATTGTGAAGAAGATATGAAAAATATCTTAAGGGTGGCGGTTGTTACATAATTGTTAAATTGCTGTAATAATTTTCTCTTCAAATTATTGGAATAAGAATTCTCCATACGCGACAAAGCACTATGGCTGCGAACAATAGAAAGATAACGTGGAACTAGCTTCGCGTCGTCACAAGGCTCGAGCGAACTATAATCAGCCCGTGCCGTGCTAATTATAGTTCTAGCTTAGCTCACCGTCTTGTCGAGGAGATTATTTCCCATTCTTTTTCATTAGCCGAAATATTCTTTATACATATCAATTAAATCAACTGGTGATTTTGTTTGAAGCAAGCCAGCAATATCTTTAATATCATTCGTACTCAACGAATCAGGGTCAGATTCCCATAACATAAGCAAGTTGATGATTGTGTTTACGTAAATCGTTTTGATAAATGTAAAAGGCATAATTGAACGACTAGCTATCTTGATATTTCCAAATAAATAAGGTACTCGTGCGTCAAATTCATCGTTTGCTAGTTTAACAATCATTTGCAAGAAGCGAATATCGCCATTGTCAGAAAGCAACCGTGATAAATAAGCCTTATGCTCATTGCAATAAGCGATTGTTTTGTCGAACGCCGTATTAGCTAGGTTCCTAATCTCTTCACTTTTCGGAAGGTGCCCCAAATTACTTAATTTCTTCCTATCCTGGTTCAGTGCTTGTTTTAATCCACTTAGTAATTCATTTTCAATCTCTCGTAACAATTCATGCTTATTCTGATAGTAATTATAGAAAGTCTTCTTACTTATCTCTGCAGCATTCACAATATCATTTGTTGTACTTTCAGATAATCGTTTTGTCGATAAGGTGATAATGAACCCTTCTTTTATCCTACTTTGTGTAGTAATTTTTCTTATATCCATTCCCATCTTCAGCTCCTTAATTAACTATCTTAAACAAGTGGCTCTTCCAATAGTATAGATGATGTAGGATAACTTAATGGAGAAAATATACTAACCGTGTACAACTTATAATATTAAGGGTACTTTTCTACTCATAGGACATATTCCTCGAAATCTATTAACTCAATAAAATTTAATTGCTACAATACGAACGGATTGAAGCAATACTTTGTGAAAAAGAGGGATAGTATGAAAAAACGATATCTTATCAGGATAATTGAAGTCTTACTTATCATGGTCATTTGGACGGTTAATTACGGTAACATTACTTTTCGACCCCCTAATAATAATTCGAAAAACTATACCAAAACTCTCCCAGCTAGCAATAGTACTCAAAGTGAGCGCAGGTTGCGTAATCTGGGGTATGGTTTGCTGATTGTTTCTGTATCAGAAATAGTTCAATTAATCATTGATAAAAGACATCATCTATACCACTAATGCATAATCTTCCCAAAACTTCGAAATATTTATTAATAATTGCGTTACTTTTACTAAGTGTTCTTCAATTCAATTACGCGAGATTGGAAGTGATGTGCGAAACAGTTCTACTTAATAATTATCATCCGCGACTTCATGCAGCAAAGATTCGGATGGCGAATGCCCATAATAATTGGCCCGATGTTAAATATTTAAACCTTTTTAATGTTATTAGCCAATATCGACATTCAACTGCTATCTATACGGGCGCAGTAATAATTCCCTCCCTTCAAATGGATGTACCCCTAGCAGCTTATACAGCTGATGATGTCTATACTTTAGGCGCAGGCATGTTAGTACCGCATTCTTTTGAAGAAAGTAATGAATTTATTATTGGCGCTCATAATATTGGATACTCTAGTACTGCCCTATTTACGCCACTTACTTCTCATAGATTAATAGGTAGGACTGTTTTAGTTACTAATGGCAAAAGCGTCAAGGAATATACAATAACCGCAACTAAAGTAATTATGCCGTCGCAAGTAGATATAGTATTTAAGAATGCTCCTAATCATCTTATCTTGTTAACATGCACTGATAACAATAAGAAAAGATTGCTAGTTAAATGTGAGTTTAAAAATGAATATTCAATAAAACATCTTCACTCAAGGGTAAAAAAAGAAGTCAAAAAGAAATATCGACTTCATAATATTTAAGTTTAGATTTAGGGGTTATTTAGAGAAAATAAAGGAGTGAGCACAATGTATGTGCATGTTATTTATATGTCTATTTCAGGCAATGTTAGGAGATTTGTGGAACGTCTCCAACAATACGCATTACAGCAACATTGTATTAATGAAGATAGTCCGCTGATTTCTCTTTCAGAAATTCGCAAAGATACTTCACCAATTGAATTAAGAAGTAACTTTTTTGTGATCTTGCCTACGTACACTGTTACTTTTGCTCAACATTGGATAGAAATTTTGACGACACCCATGCATCATCACTTAAAAACACATAATAATTATGAAAAATGCTTAGGTTTTATTGGAGCTGGTGATGCATCAAGTGGAATGTATGCTATTACTGCCCGAGCCTATGCAAATCATTATAAAATACCATTTTTAACAGCTTTTGAATCCCGTGGAACAGAAAGTGATGTTGAACGAATTTATGCATTAATTAAGCTTCAAGTGATTCAAAAAGTTTATGGTTAGAAAAAACACATCATGAAGGCTGCATCATGATGTGTTTTTTCTAACCATAAATTAAGGAGATATTGTTAAGGTATCTACATTGGCATATGGTATTATGACTAGATATAATTATTCTTCCCGAGAAAGGAACTATTATGACGAAATCTAATGACGAGATTCAAAAGGAAATGAAAGAGCTTAGAAGCGATTTTTGTATTTATTCATTTTTGATAATACTAACAATTGCTGGATTTTGTTTAAGACATATGATTCCGTGGAGCTGGTTAAACGCAATTGTTAATTTTCTGTTTATAGGCTCTGTGTTTGAATTGGGGCGCTCAATTGATAAGTATTTAAAATTGAGAAAACAACTAAAATGAAATCGAGAAATGTGTTAGTCAAAATCAATATCAAGTTGAAATTGACGGTCAAAACTAACTTTTCAATTATTGTTTGTCATTGAAAAATTCCCTCATTGCGTCATCAGTATTATCAAAGGTCTTTGCAGTATCTGGAATAATTCCTTTTTCTTCAGCATACGCACGAACTACTGCCTTTCGAGTTTTGTCATTAAAAGTGACGTGTCCAACTTTGGTATATTTTTAATGAATATGATTACTTGTGTATTAATAGGAGACCAGTGATAACAATAATAAATAAAATTAACCAATATTTTTGATGTAAGTGATTTTGAGTTACCTTTTTATCATTAGGATCACTTTTGATTTGATGTATTTCCCAAGTACCCATTAATAGTCCGTAGATAAGGCCACTGAAAATAGCACTACTAATTGTAGAAGGTTCTGTAAGTAATGGAATTAAGGCCCCTTTATTAGGCAGCCAATCGATAAGGATTGTTAATCCATACATTACAATTGCAAAGTAAATTCCTAAGCCAATTGCTCTTTTAATAAATTTTTGTTTAGTCTTGCCCTCCTGTTTGGCTTCAACATCAATTTCTGTTAAATGATGTCGTTTAGTTTCATATAGAATATAGCCTGAAGAAGCGAAAACAGTTAATAGTAGGACGCTTACTACGATATCAAGAGTAAGTTCAGAATTATTAGTATTAAGCATTAAAAGGCTAGCAATAAAACTTAATAATAGATTTATTGATAATAAAAATATGGCAATATTATTACCGATTCGATTGAGTTCATTGCGGCGATATTCATCTAATGGTCCATGAATATCGTAAAACCACTTAATGATTTTGGTGCTGATTGTTTCTTTCATCCGTATGTTCCTCCCAAAATAGTGAATTAAGATCAGTATTTAATGCTTTAGCTAAATTAATACAAAGTTCTAACGAGGGATTATACTTATTATTTTCGATTAAGTTGATAGTTTGACGAGCTACTCCAATTTTTTGAGCTAGCTTTAACTGGGATAATCCTTGATCTTTTCGAAATTGTTTAACACGGTTCAAATATTGGCTCCCCTCCTTTTGACACATATATGTGACATCTATGCTGAAAATTTTATCATTACTTGAATTTCGTGTCAATTATATGCGACAAAAATAATAGGCATCAAAGCACATTGTTGCTTCGATGCCCAATAAATATGATTAATTCATTAGCAAGTTAACTGAAGGAATCTATATTCATAAAAGATTTTCTTAATCTGTAAATCCAGCTAAAGATAATTATTGAAGTTTAGTTTATTTATTTTTAAGTCTATGTTTTTCATGATTATAGCCATTTATAAAACTTATGACTTCTTGCATTCTATTTCCAGAAATTAAGTTTAAAAGTACAAATGGTAATTTCGGATAAAATCTAAATTTTTTGCTAATTTGATAATCTTCGTATGCCTGATGTTTTCCCATTTGAAAGTCAGATAAGTTCTTTAAATCCTTAATTTTAGAGGGGTTAGAATTGTTCGATTTAGAAGTGTAATCTTGAGAGTATAAGCCGTGTTCATAATTATGCTTAATCATATCGTGGAGTTGGAATAGTAACATTTTGAGAGTACCTCATCTTTATTTAGTATTTTGGATAAGTATATGAAATTTATCAAGCAAAAACTAGCAAAGGTTTGTTGCATGCTTGTTATATCAATAGTTTTGGTAAATAACTTACTTGCTGGAATTATCCCAATAAATTGAAGCTCGGGCCTAAAATATGATAGTATGGATAGCAGTTTTAGCTCGTAATAAGTAAGAAAAAGAGGAGAGAATATAATGGCAGTATTAGATGTTGAAGGACTGACGATGAGCTATGCCGATAAGAAGCTCTATGAAGATGCCAGCTTTCAACTAGAAAAGCACGAACACATGGGGATCGTCGGGCAAAATGGTGCCGGGAAGAGTACCTTGATTAAAATCTTGATCGGGAAAACTCTCCCGGTCGATGGCACTATCAAATGGCAAAAAGGGGTCAAGATTGGATACTTAGACCAGTATGTAGATATTCCGGCGGGGATGACCTTGATTGACTTCCTTCATACTGCTTTCACGGAACTTTATCAGCTTAATGACCAGATGAATAAGCTTTATGCGGATTATGCAGAAAAGATGGATGATGAGCTCCTCACCAAAGCAGGCCGAATCCAAGAAAAACTTGATGCTAATAACTTCTATGAAATTGAAACGGAAGTCGAACGAGTGATGAATGGGCTAGGATTAACTGATATTGGTAAGGATCATGTCGTCTCTGAGATGAGTGGGGGACAACGGTCAAAGATTATCCTTGCCAAGATGCTATTGGAAAATCCAGATGTCATCTTACTAGACGAACCGACAAACTACCTTGATACAGCCCACATTGAATGGTTAATCGACTATCTTAATGATTTTGATGGTGCCGCAATGATCATCTCGCATGACTATGACTTTCTTGAACAAGTCACGAATACTATTTGTGATGTGTCATTTGGTAAAATTACTAAATACCGCGGGAGCTTTCAACAAGCGATGCGTCAAAAGGAAGAGCGCAAGGAAGCTCAAGAGCGGGAATATGAGAAGCAACAAGTAGTCATTGAAAAGGCACAACGGTTTATTCGGAAAAACAAGGCCGGTTCAAAATCAACTATGGCTAAATCGCGGGAAAAGATGCTTGCGCGGATGAAAAAGATTGATCCACCCGAAGATAATCTAAAAGCAACTTTCCATTTTCCATATGAAAATACTGGATCAGCGAATGCACTGCGGGTAGAAAAATTATCAGTTGGTTATAACCGACCATTACTGGCACCGGTAACTTTCTCGATGACAATGGGTGAAAAATTATTGTTCACTGGATTTAACGGGGTTGGTAAGTCAACTTTGATTAAATCAATTTTAAAGAAAATTCCAGCACTGGGCGGAACAGCAACCTTCTCCCCATCAGCTCGCATAAATTACTTTGACCAAGATTTGGAATGGGATGACCCAACCCTTACACCACTGCAAACAATTCAAAATATGTTCCCAACGATGCAACCACGGACGATTCGAACAAAGTTGGCGCGGGCAGGGATTAACGCCGCCAACACGATGAAGGAAATGAACCTTTTGTCTGGTGGAGAGCAGACGAAAGTTAAGTTGGCAATCCTTGAATTAACTCCATGTAATTTTCTTATCATGGACGAACCGACAAACCACCTGGACGACGAAACTAAGGAAGGTTTGAAGAAAGCCCTGCAAGATTTCCCGGGAAATTTAATTTTAGTTAGTCACGAACAAGGATTCTTTGAAGGATGGCTTGATAAGATCCTTAACGTTGAAAAACTTAGCTTGAAATAGAAATATATGAGACAATGAATTCAAAAAGGAGGGGAAACGAGTGCCCTATTCAATTTCTGAAATCATTGTCTTATTTTTTACCTATTCATTTATTGGCTGGCTATGGGAAACTTGCTACTGCTCGATTAAGGACCATCATTTTGCCTACCGGGGATTCTTATTTGGCCCTTATTGTCCGGTGTACGGATTTGCCGTTACGACGATTTTGATTACTACCTATCCATTCCAAAATAATATTTTTCTGCTATTCGTAGTAGGGTTTATTGTGGCTTCGATCTTTGAGTATGTAGCAAGCTGGCTGCTCGAAAAACTTTTTCATATGAAGTTATGGGACTATTCGCATCTAAAAGGAAACATTCAAGGAAGAGTTGCTCCCCAAATTTCATTTTTCTGGGGGATTGGCGTTGTTTTGTTGGTTAAATTCGTTCAACCATTTATTCAGCGGATTATTAATTGGGAAGAATCATGGACTCACGGGATGCTTGCCCTAATTATTGTCCTCGTGATGGGAACTGACACTATCCTCAGCGTTATTAGTGTGGAAAAATTCCATATTACAACTCAGCAATGGGATGAACGAGCGGCCGCGTACAGAAAGAAACTGCTGAATCGACTTGAAAAAGCGGCTCCTAAGGATAAAGTGGCAATTAAAGATCACCTTCAAGATTGGCAACGGCATTTTGCTCAACACTTAAATCAAGATGGAACTGAAAAACAATTGAGTTGGAACCATCGCCGGCTAATCAAGAGCTTCCCTAAGATGAAGGTTACTGATAGTAAATACTTTAATAACTATAAAAAGGACCTTAAAAGTAAATAGGATTATCGTAAAATTCTCGCTTTCTCATGGTGAAGTGGTTATAATAGCGTCAAATTCATAAAAAGGAAAGACACATCATGAAAAAAGAAACAAAAATCATTTGTGGAAGTGTGCTTGCGTTTTTGATTATTTTATTTGGGATTGTGGCGATTATTATCCACGAATCTCCCCAAATTCAACGTGAGACCCACCCAACAGATATAACCGTCAATGAATTTGTTCGGCAAATTGCACCAGCTGCTCAACGTGAACAGAAGAAGTATCATATTCCGGCTAGCATTACGATTGCACAAGCAGGACTTGAATCTAACTGGGGTCGGAGCCGGTTAGCAAATAAATACAATAACTTATTTGGAATTAAAGCTAATAGTGACGACGAAAAAGTACAAATGTATACGACCGAAAATATTCGGGGTAAAAATGTTCAAGTAAAACAATACTTTACGGTTTACAATAGCTGGGCTGATTCAATTAATGCGCACACATTACTCATTGTAAATGGAACTGCTGATAATCATGCACGTTTCCATGGGGTACAAACAGCGAAAACTTATCGCCAGGCAGCCTATGAATTACAGCGGAATGGGTACGCAACCGATCCAGATTATGCTAGTAAGTTGATTTACGCGATTAAGAAGTTTAATCTTGCCCAATACGATAATGTTAAATAATAATTTAAAAGCGTGAGGAACGACTCTTGTAATGAGCTATTTCTCACGCTTTTTTAACCTATAAAACACTTATTAATGTACTTCGCTTTGCATACTGGTGGAAGCAACCCGTTGATGACGGTACCAGTGAACTAAGAGACCAAGGACTAAGCCGACAAGTGCTGGAACAAGCCAGGATAATCCCATACTTGCAAGTGGTAAGTTATTTCGTAAAGCGGCAACAGATAAACCAAATGAACTTTGGCTAACAACCGCTGGGAAGGCAACAACCATATCACCGAGAGCTGGTACAACGGTGAACAGGACCACGAAGAAGTAGACAACGCCATCACGGTTAAAGAGTGGTGATGTCACAGATAAAAGGATAAGCACCATTGATAATGGGTAAAGGAACATTAACATTGGTGTTGACCAAGCGATGATTTGGTCTAAGCCAAAATTAGCAGTAAGGAAAGAGGCGAGGCAACTAAGGGCAAGCCATACGTGGTAGCTAACCTTTGGAAAGTGCTTATGGAAATCTTGAGCAAAAGCAGCAACTAAACCAACAGCCGTCGTTAAACAAGTAACAGTTAATAAGAATGCTAGTACAACTTGTCCGAATGCACCGGCATAAGCATTAACTAATTGGTTAAAGGCAACTCCGCCATCTGGGGAAACTTTGAAACGACCAAGAGACATTGCGCCAAGAAGGATTAGTAATAAGTAGATAAAAGCAACGGCACCCATTGAGAGGACACCAGCTTTTGCAACAACTTTGGATACATCTTTTGCTGACCGTTGTCCCATAGAACGAACGGCGGTTACCACTGTTACCCCAAAAGCAAGACCGGCAAGAGCATCCATAGTGTTGTACCCTTCAAGGAACCCGTTAGTGAGTGCACCATGAACATAAGCGCTAGTTGTAGGTGCGGTAGCAGGGTTACCAAGCGGACGAGCGAAACCAACAACGAAAACAAGGAATAAAAGGGCTAAGAAGACGGGATTTAATACTTTTCCGATATTAGCTAGGATGTCATTTTCCCGGTATGAGAAGAGGAAGGCAGCCCCGAAGAATAATGCTGAGAATAATAGCAACGCAAGGGATTGATATTGTTTATCAACGAATGGGGCAAGCCCAACTGTGAATGAAACAGTAGCAGTTCGGGGTGTACCGAATAATGGACCGATCGTAGCGTGGATAAGAACCATGAATACTAAGGCAAAACCGACGCCAAGCGGACGACCGATATCAAAGACTCCCTCTGCACGCGTAACAGCAACGGCGAGAACTGATAGAAGTGGTAAAAGAACTCCAGTAATCAGAAAGCCAACTGCAGCTGGTCCCCAATGACTACCAGCTAATTGACCAAGGTGTAATGGGAAAATCAAGTTTCCGGCCCCAAAGAATAAACCGAAAAGCAATGATGCAACAACTAAATAGTTTTTGAATGTTAACTTGCGCGATGTTAAATCTTGCATGTTTTCTCCTCCTAATCTGATCCCAACAAAAAAGTCCCTTAGCCAAACTGGCTAAGGGACGCTGAGCGTGGTACCACCCTATCATTGTACTGCTATTGCTAACAATACCTCACACGTACGGCCATAATGGCGATACGCTGACACGATAATGGGTGTAACCACTACAGCTTACTGGTATTTAAGCTGTAGACTCGAAAGTGATTTTCAGTTAGAGTTAAAACTGTCTCCTCACACCAAACGAGACTCGCTGAAGCTATCGTCTAACATACTCTTCTTTCTCATTGCGATCGAATAATTAAATTGTTGTCATTAATATTAACTTATTTCTCATAAAAGTCAACAGTAAATTAAAAATTATTTATAATTTTTCAAATCTTCGCTGCTTTCGGCGTATGCAGGATCACCATTTAATGCCCGGGCAATGGCTCGCTCAACAGCAGTATTAGAAGTAACATTTGCAATGGCGAGTGGCTTCTCATAACGTTTAGCGTGATGGTTGGCGAGTTGACTAATCCGATGGTGAATTGCATCGATGCAGACAATCACAAAGTCCGCATCCCGAATTTCACGTTTTAATTTACTGCTGGAAACTTTTTCTTCTGCAGATGCGTCTAATCCGCGGAACAGACCGTGGTGTTTATCAACGACTGGTTTAAGGCCTTTAACCTTGCTACGGATTCCGGTAATAACAAGTACCTTTCGTTGATGGAGGTCATAATCAAGTTTCTTTTCATAATCATGACGAGGATTAGCAGGCTTTTTAACAACTTTTGGTTTAGCTGGTTGCTTAGTTGTATCATAATCTTGCTTTTCATGAATCCAGCGAATCGCGCCATCTTTGGCATCAGTTAGGCCATTTCCTCGATCATAGTAGGCAAAATCAATAACCATTCCAGGCTTAATATCGCGGCCCGGGTACTTAAAGGGATCAATTACGATGGTATTTTCTGGCGCTTTGTCAACGATTGAATTACCCTTAATTGTTTTACTCAGTTGAAGGACATCGGAACCGGGCACGCGCTTTAATTCACCATATTCAATCACATTGACTTTTTCAGGAGTGTAATCGCTAAGATGGTCACCGGTGATCCGCCGAATAACTGGAAGCCCACGAACCTTTTGCTCATAGTCTAGTTGGGCAATGTCGCCATCCTCAACGGAAAATGGTAATGCATGCAGAATTGCTTCCGGGTAGTAACGATGATTAATCTCGGCCCCGCTTAATTTCCGGTGTACTAAGTAGCGATTGTCGGCTGCTAGGCGTTCTTCTTCGGTGATTTCTTTTGGTGCTTCGACTGAAGGAGATGCGGCGGGTCTTGCTATTGATGTTGACTTTTCTTCATCATTCGCTGGTCCAGTAAGCAGTGACTTCAATGTTTTGCGTGCTTGCGGAGGCAATTCATTTGATGATTGAATTTTGCGTTGAACAAACCGAGGTGCATTTTGTTTAACGGGTTTGCTTTCCTGATAATGATTTAAAATATTAAGAATGGTGGTAAGACTCCGCTGTGTCTGCAGTAAGCTTTGTGGATCATCAGCGGTATTATTTAAGAGGTCAATTAATTCTTGACGATAATCATAAACTTCCATATTGTTTTCCTTTCTTAAAATAAGTTACTAATTTCAATGATAGCAGTTCGTTAGCGTGATGTCAGTAATTAAGTGTGGTTTAGCCGATTTTCTACGGTATAATAAGAAACAAAATCAGAATTGCGAGGATCGAAAATGGCACAACGGTTAATAAAATTATTTTCCCACAATGATTTAGATGGATTCGGGGCTCCATTATTATTAAAAACACTACAACCAGTAATGTTTGAAGACACAGAATTTGAGATGACAAACTGTGGCGCTGGACGAATCGATGAAGAATTAAGTCGCTGGATGCAAACAGCGGAAGTAGGGCGCTTTACAGATGTTTACATCATGGATATGACGCCGGATAGCGATTATTCATTTAAGTTATTGAATGAACGTTTCGCTAATCATTGGCTTATCTTTGACCATCATGAAAGTGAAGCGGAACTACGACAAAAGTATGCGGCCAATAGTATCGTACCTGCTGATTCAACAGTTAACCCAAGTGCCACAAGCTTGGTATGGGATTGGTTAAAACAACAATCGTCTTTTGCAAAGGTTGATGAGCAACGGCAAAAAGACCTTGCTTATCTTGTGGAATTGATTAGGGCATATGACACTTGGGATTGGCAAAATGATCCAGAAATGAATGAGCAGGAACGAATTGATGCTGATAATCTTGATCAGCTCTTTTGGTTTTACCCTCTCCAAGATTCGGAAGAGTTTGTCCAAAATGTTTTTAATACCAGCTGGCAACAATATCAGGAAGAAAATCGGCTGTTGATTCGGACCCTAAACGAACGGCGGGCAAAGTACCTTAAGAGCCATTTGAAAGATGTTTTAATTACAGATATCGATGATCATAAGTTTGGGGTCGTATATGCAAGTGACTATAAATCTGAAATTGCCCACGAATTATTAGTGCAACATCCAGAAGTCGACGCGGCTTTGGTAGTCAGTCCGGTTAGCGTGTCGCTTCGAAGCAACGGAAAGTTAGATGTGGCTAAATTTGCTGAGAAATACTTTAATGGTGGCGGTCATGCTGATGCAGCAGGTGGCCGGTTAACGGTTAATCCGATTGAAGTTGGTGAACAAGCAGTCATTGATGACCTTAAGCAAACGATCACCAATCAGCAAAATGAACAAAAATCAAATGAAAGTACGCTTGCCGATAATCTTGATCCCGAAGTAGCAGCAAAGATGGCAGCTTTGTTTGGGAAGAAGTAGGGTGGAGAGTTAATCTCTACGGCATGGAAGTAAAAAAAAGCCCCTCACGATTGAGGAGCTTTTTTAGTTAGCTGATTAACCACGGATTAGGGATGCGGCCAACTTTAACAAAGTAGTCAATAAAAAGGTCGGTCAGCTGTGGTGAGACTCTAAGGGAATGATGTGAAGCTGGCGTAACAGGGCGGATATTGAGATTTATATCTGGTAATTCCGCTTCTTGAATGTTGATTTGCCACCTAATATAGTAAGTAGTGTCGGTTGGTAAGCTCATAAGCAACTGTAAATCATGAGTAATTGTCGTTAGTTCCCGGCAGCTATGTTCCAATTGGATGAGCTGCTCTTGGGTTACTTGGTTTTGCTCTAATGAAAAGTATTTCTGATGATCTTGCCAGGCGGTTTGTAATAGTTTGTTGAGAAGCGGAACAATTTGTTCTTGCGTTAAAATCATATAAAATAACTCCTTTGAATTTATTCAAAGGTTTTAGCGAGGCGATTAGCCTCGAATAGTAACAGCCCCAATCTGTTTTTAGATTGGGGCTGTAACGTTTAAATAATTATTTTGTGTATTTAAGGATATTTAAAAATGAATCCGTTAATTCAATTGCTATTTTCGGATCTTTTGATTTTAACTCAAAGCATAGTTGATCAACCTTATAATAATTATTTTGAGTTTCAGAAGGCTCATTATTATTAAAATTTGTATTTTCAAGTAGTTGTGTTATTGGAATTTGCAAAGCATTCGCAATTCGTCTCAGAGATTTTAAACTTACATTTTGGTCATTGGTTCGTTCAAGTCGTGAAATGAAGTTAACGGAGAGGCCGCTAAGTTCGGCTAAACGTTCTTGTGTTACACCAAGATGCTTTCGAATTGCTCTCATGTTGTCCCCAATATCTGCGATAACAGTCACCTTCTTTTTTATTAAAGATAACTGAAAAATTCGCTTGATATAACGATTTTTGGAAATAGTTTTCGATTATAATAACTGTTTATTAATGCATATGTGCACAGACGAATAGTTATCACTATTAAAATGTGATTGTATGATACATTCTTTTTAAATTTTTTTGCTTATCGTTAATAGCAAACAAAAATAAGGGATAACTGTAAATATTAAGCGATAAATATAAAAGTTATCCAGTTGAAAACTGTTAATATAGTGGTATTTTAAAAACGGATTATGTTAATGATTTTATATAAAAATAGGAGGAAATAGTTAGGGAGGATTTTGTCATGAAGAGAATCTTGGCAGTGACCGCTTCCGTAGCTGTTGCGTTGTCACTAGCGGCTTGTGGAAATAATTCAAGGTCTGCAAGTAATGAAAAGAATAGTGTGAGTTCTTCAAAAAGAGTAGTTAAATATCATGAAAAGAAGAATTCAAATAGCAGTAGTTCAAGTAGTTCTACTGTGTCATCAAATAATGCATCATCCGCTAACACTGAACAAAATGCTTCAGTGTTAACGGATGATGCACAAAGTAATAGTTCGGATTCAAATAGTCAAACAGTTAATGCGGAGAGTACGTCAGTAGATGATGAAGGAAATACGCACCACATTACAATGTCTGGACAGGTAGTCGATGGTCATCAACTTGGGACTGACATCGTGACTACTCCAGATGGTCAATCAAGAAGATATGAATTTGACAAGGCTATTGATGATTAAATGGGGGATTTTTTAAGATGGAAAATAAAGTACATTATAAATTATTTAAGAATGGTAAGTTTTTGTGCACAATGGCATTATCTACAGTTGCAGTGTTAACAACATTGGGCGCTACCAATATTCATGCTGATGCCACACCAGTTCAAAATAGCAATGAACAAAGTGAACAAACCAGCCAAAGCGCCTATCAACAAAAAGCTTCACAAAATGAACAACAATTATCAGATTTAGCAGCTGCTAATGCTACTAAAGAAACTAATGCAGCTAACTCATATGCTCAAGCAAATCAGCAAAGCGCTAATACTACAAGCCAACAAATTGCCGATATTCAAAATCAATACGCACAAAAGAAGCAACAAGCTGAACAACAAATTCAAGCTGCTTCTGATGCGATGACTTCTTCTGTAGCAAGTCAAACACAAGTCGTTAATAATTCAGCTGCTTCTGCAACTAGTGCTACTCAACAAGCTAACGCTGCTAGTGAAGCTCAAATGCAATCTGCAAATGCAGCAGCAATTGCTCAAGCTCAGCAACAAGTGCAAGAAGCTGCAGCTCACTCAGCAGCAGCTATTAGTGCTGCTAATAGCAACTATCAAGCAGCTGTTGATTCAGCTAACGCAACTCATCAATTAGCTACCTCAGCAGCAAATGCGGATTACACTGCTAATGTTAATAACGAGAACAATACATATAGTGCTAATCAACAACAAGTAAAAAATGATGTAACTGTCGCTCAAAACGCGGTAAATCAAGCGCAACAAAATGTTAAGGACCACACTACTACTCAAACCGTAACAGTGCCGGGCCAAAAACGGACAATCGATCGCATCACTAATGCGGCTGAGAATAGTACTGAATTTACAGGGCTCACTAATTGGGGAACAATTCCATATATGCAAGCATCTAATTTTAAAAATAAGACCTATTACAACACAATTATGGGAATGTTTCCTGGCCAAACACCTTATAATCGTGATGATGCTGCAAACCATACTGGCCTTTATGACTTTACTCATGTTCCAACTAATGTCTCAGAAATGCCAACCGACTTTCAGCCTGGGTTGTTGATTTATAATCCAGATCTTGATTCATCTGACGTAGTATCACCTGATGGATTCACTGAAGCACAAAAGCAAACACTTCGCGCATTTATGACTAGCTGGGCTAATTCATTCCGTAATTGGATCTACAACAATGATCGAGATGTTTGGAATGAAGCCAATAAAATTAGTGAGTTCAAGAATCAAACACCTCGTGAACTAAAGTTCACTACTACTATGAATGATGCCGGAAATAAGATTGGTCAAATGCGTACTGATGCTGGCTTAACTAATGATCAACACACTATTCCATCATCTAATCCAAACACTGATTACGATAAAGCACTTCCAGAAATCGACAATGTAGGATTACAAACTGGTAATTACATGATCGGTTCTACACAAGCAGAAATGGAAAACCTTATGACTGTTGAGCCGTCAATTGTTGCTAATGCAAAGCCAACTATGTTGAATTATTTGATTAGCGCTTACAATATGACTCAAGCAATGTGGTATGGTGAAATTTATTCCGATGGTTTAGGTGGTCATGCACGTGGAATTTTGGATAACGATCTCGGTTATATTACTGGTGGATTCGAAAAGATCACCCCATCTACGTATAGTAGTAAATTTACTAATAACCAAATGAGTAGTCGAGAAAAGTATTTATTCGATCACAACATGCCAATTTATGCGTTTACATATGACGCATATGGATATGTGCCATATGTATCATCATTTACTGATTTGTCGAATGTTATGACAACATTGCCAAATGATCAAAAAGTAATTAACAAATATAACGAACTGCAATCAACTGTTAACGATGCTATGGGCCAAGAAATTCAAGATCCAACATTTATGAGTGCTGTTTCATATGAAAAGAACGGTGATGGCTCACATACTGAAACTAAGCAAGTGACACCACAACAATACACTGATGCTTTAAACAATGCCAAGTCGCATCTGACACAAGTAACAAATGATGCTAACAGCAAGTTACACCAATTGACACAAACCCATCAAGATCACTTGAAGAATCTTGAAAACATTCGCGATAATGCAATTAAGCAAGCAGATGCAACATTACAAAAGGCTGTTGAACAAGCTAAGCAAACTCGTGATGACAAGATTGCCGAAGCTAATGGTAGTCAAGTTAATGTTGACGCATTAAAGAAGAGTCTTGATGAAAAGTATCAACAATTAGTAGCTAGCGATAAAGCTAAGCTTGATAAGATTGAAACCGATCGTCAAAATGCTATTAAGCAAATTAAAGCTAACGCCCAATCTGAATATGACGCTAAATTAAAGGCGCTTGGTGTTGATGATCAAGCTGTTCAAGCTCAAATCAAGCAATTACAAAACGCACATGAAGCTTTTGTAAAAGAAAATGCCGATAAACTAGCACAGTTGAAGGCGGAAGATGCTAAAGCCTACAATGATTTAAAGACTAAGCTTGATACTGAATTAGCCACCTTAATGCCTAAGCATGAAACTAATACTGATCATTCAAGTGACGTTATTAATACTGGGGATCATACTATCGTATTGCCATCAACAGATGACGAAAAGAATGAGTCTGCTACCCATAATAACGCTAGTCAATCAAGCGATGAAAAAGATACTAATTTGGGAAAGTACCAAAGCCAATCTGGTCAAAGTGCGATTGTGTCAGGGAAAGATAATTTATCTAATAAGTACACTAATTCATTAACCAATAGTGATACTGTTGTTGTAAAGAATGGCGATATCGCTCACACTTCTTTAAACGCTAATAATGATACATCTGTTTCAGCTTCTACAACAGTTGACAATAATCAAGTAGCGGTTCCTGTAAATTCAACTAATACTGAAGCATCAGCAAATGATTCTGTTCAAAATGAATTTGCTCCTGAATCAGTTACAATGACTCGTAAAGAGTATAAGCAACAAACTAAGAAATTGCCTCAAACTGGTAATGAATCATCATTAGCAATACTTCTTTTAGGAGCACTTGCTACTATGTTTGGCGTTGGCTTAGCAACTAAAAAGAAAGAATATTAGTGGATAGGCAACGAAAAAAGCGCTACGTGAGTGGCGCTTTTTTCGTAAGAAGAAACATATGAAAAAATTAACATATTAGTTTAACGACTTGCGGCTGTTAAGGAGTTTCATAGTAAGTGGGATAGAAAAGACAATCGATTATTCGAGCTATGGAAACCTAACTGTTGAGCAGGTTTATTGTAAATTTACTGCAACGTTTTTCGTTGATGAACTTCAAAAGATTGATACTGTCGAGAGCTGAACGCTTGATGAACGTTTAGATATTCATAGCGTTCAGCTTCTTCAACAGCAATAATTTTAATATTTTTATCTTTAATTCCAAGAGTATTTAGGATAGGATCATTATGGGACATTTGTTTAAACCTTCTTTCAAGATTTTTGTGGTGAATTGATTGTGTAACGAGGGGACAGCAAATGTCCTTTTTTTGTATAAAAAAGAACCATGACCCTAAGTCATAGCCCTGTAATTGAAAAGTAAACCAATCATGCGGTTGTGTGACCGTTGTGGGTAACGTTATTTTCACGATAACCAAAGTAGAATTGGATAGCAGCAATTGCAATGTTGACCCAATTCATTGTAAGGAACCAGCCATTAAGTACGTTGCCGTCGTGTGTCATGCCGTAGTATACCCAAAAACCAATTACGATAGCACATACATTAATCCATGCGAATGTCTTTTGTAGAATTTGATTGTTAAGGGCAAACCACATCCATACAACGTTTACTACAAACCAGATTGCAAGAATCCAAAAGATAACGTCGAACATAGTATTACTTCCTTTCAACATCCTATCTACACATACCATAGATAATACCTAATAAAGAAGATTTACTTTTCAATATCTATTATAGTCGGATCTTATCGATAGCCAAAAGATAAAGCATTATTAATATGCATTAATGATACATTGGAAAAATATTGAGTAAAAAAGTGCAAATCCTTGCTTTTTACGTATATATCTTTATAGAACTATTTAACAGGGGGATATAAGGATGAATGAATTCTTGCGCAAAAAGTGGGAGATGGCGGGCTTAGCCGATGACTATATCTTCAATAAGGTGATGCTTGATTATGATATTTGTTTAGAAGTTTTACGTCGGATCTTACCCGACTTGCATATTAAAAAGATTAAGTTGCCTAATAACCAGCAAGAGTTTGCTGTTGCACCTGATGCTAAGGCAGTGCGTTTTGATATCTATACGACCGACGAACAAGGCAACCATTATGACATTGAGATGCAAGTAGCTGATCACCACAATATCGCTAAACGAATTCGTTATTATCAAACTGCCAGCTCAATGGAAGCCTATGATAAAGGGCAGCCATATGAACAAGCTGATGATTCCTATGTGATTTTCTTCTGCAATTTTGACCCATTCCAACTTGGTCAGCAACGTTATGTGTTACATAAGCATATTGATGAAATTCCCGAACAAATTATAGAAGATGGACAAACCGATATCTTATTTAACGTCCCTTCCTTGCGCCACGATGTTGATCCTAAGATGCAGGCGTTTTTAGATATGATTGCTCAGCGAGAAGTTGAAGCGACCGATCCGCTTGTCGTAAAATTAAAGGAGAGAATAGCAGTTGTAAAGTGGAATCGGAAATGGAGGTCGGAATACATGCGACGTTCAGTATATGAAATGGATCAAGAAATGCGCGAGAAAAAGATTCGTGAGGGTGAACGTAGGATACGGGATGGCAAACGGGAGATATTAGAAGGGAAACGTGAACTTCAGAAAAGTAGACGAGAGATTCTAGAAGGCAAAAACGAGGTTCAAAAAGGCAAACGAGAGATTCAGAAAAGTAAACGAGAGATTCAGAAAAGTAAACGTGAAATTAAAGAAGGCCAGGATCGACTCAAAGAAAAAGAACAGCTAATTCAAGAAAGAGAACAAAAATTACACGAAAATCAGCAGACGATAATTAAAACATCTATTGTGGCAATGAGAGAGCTAAATATTGATGAAACAACAATCAAGAAAGAAATAAAAGAAAAGTTTAACTTGTCAGACAAAGAAATTAAGGATTATTTTACTGAATAAAATAAGAAGGAAGTCTCCAAATCAATTATGGAGGCTTTTTAGATGGCTCCTAGAGATTAAGGTATAATAAAACTTTAAATATAAGATCTGTGGGGAGGATCTTTATGAGAAAAATAGCGCTAATTTTGATGCTTTCATTGACGATGATGGTCATGGTAGCTTGTGGGAGAACATCCTCAAGTACTAATAGATCAACTAGTAGTATGACTAGTTCTTTATCAAGTACACAACAAACAAGGGATGATGCAGCACTAAACGCTGAACGATTAACACTTGAGCAAACTGCTGCACTTGTGTTGTACTATCGTGATGCGCATATGCCAGGAGCAAATGATTATGATTATTCTGCTGATATGGAAAACAATAATCAGGGAGCAACAGTTAAGATTTATGATAAAGGTGCAGTGCCATGGGGAGAGGGACCCTCTGCTAAGACTTATCCTAAAGGCGCCAAAGTTTTATACACGATTAAATTAACTTCCCAAAGTGATGAAGATGGCGATCGTTTAAATTCAGCCTATTATACAATTGTCGAAAATAAGGTTTACTATGCGAACAGTAGTAACGGTATTCGCAAAACAGGCGTAACACTCGCTGAAATGGTGACGTATGCCAAAACTCATGGGGAAGTTAATCGTGTTTTGAAAGTAGCAAAAAACACCCAAATTATTGATATGCGTGGTAAAGTTACACTTACGGATAAGGATGGATTAACTACCCAGCAGCTAGGAACATTAGTTGCATTGTTAAAGAACCCTGATTGGTTTAAGAATGAGGTTCAAAATGGTGAAATGTATTACGGAACACATTATGGTTATGGTGAAACTGCGGATTATCAATATGTAACAACACAGGGTGATCCGACTAGCTATATTTGGTTTAAACGTAAAGGTAATGATGTCACAATTAAAATGATTGAACCAACTGAAAATCAAAGTGTAACAGGGGCACCAATGACTACTACGCATACCACTGTTACGAATTTGATAAATAATTACTACACAAGTGAAGACCAACAGGATGAGGTTAATACCTATGCGGACCAATTAAAAGCTGAACCGTAAAATTAGATTAATTACTAAGAAGGATATATTATGAGTAAAAAAGATAAGTATGATGTTCAAAAGTTTACCGGGATTCCCGTCGAAACAGATGCTAGCGGAAAATATCAATTGAAATTTGACCAAAATGGCGAGGCAAAATTGCATACTTGGCGAACTGGAAAACATACTAAGGGGAAATTTAATCATCCAGGTCAGTTAATGCTGACGGAAAATAACTTGACTGTTGTAATTCTAAAAGCAGAACCAATGGCTTTTAAGGATCGTCATAGTGAAACGCCGCTGCAACGATTTTTAACTGTCGATGTTACAGAAGATGTTCTGAAACAAGGTCTTGCAGAATTAAAGGAGTGAAATTGATGAAAACACTGGTGATAGTGGCTCACCCTCAACTTACAAATTCATCGACTGAATCGTTTTTAAAGGCAGCCGCTGATGATGAAAATAACGTTATGTGGCATGAATTAAAAACACCTTTTGATATTTCTCAAGAGCAGGAATTACTTAAATCGGCAACCCGAATTATTTTTCAATTTCCGCTATATTGGTATAGTGCGCCAGCGATCTTAAAGCAATGGCTTGATGAGGTATGGAATTCACAACTTACAAGTAGCTATTTGCTAAAAGGCCGCGAATTAGGGATTGTTACGACGGTTGCTCATTCTGCGGCTGCATTTCAACCGGGTGCCAGTCAAGGATATACAATTGCTGAAATTTTACGACCATATCAGGCTTTAGCACACGCAATGAGGATGAAGTATTTGCCACCATTGCCGATCTATCAATTTGCCCAACAGAGTGAAGAAGAGCGACAGTCATTATTTATCCACTATCAGCAATATTTGACCTTAGATAAATTCTTGCATTTTAGTGACCAGATACAATGGTTTATCGGTCGCCTTAATGCCAAAATCGCTCGCGAGTTAGATCCTTTTCAACAAGCTAAATTAGAACAATTATTATCACTTTTACAAGATCAACAAGAAGAGCTAGATGATTTACACACTTCTATCGGCTGGCTACGAGAAAAAGAGGATGACTAAAAATGAATGAGAATCAACAATGGGCACACGAAGAACTAACAAAATTAATGAAAAATAGCCCAACATATGAAGATCAAGCCTTTTACCGGGCATTAGATCAGTTAATGCTTAAACAAGCACAACGTCTAATCAATGCCGCTGGTGAGCTTGATGGTCGTAGTTGGGCTGATAAATAATTGATTTAAAAATATAAAGCAGAAGTCTACTCACCACTTCAATAATAGACTTCCACCTTATCAGATAATTGTTTCAAAATGAAACTAGGGGGTTATTGGTACCCGTAATTCTAATTGCACGATTAGAAAAAGTCACTAAAAAACTTATAAGGACTTTGGGAATATTGATACCTTATAACTAGGTCAGTGAAACAATGGGTACTAGAGAATTATGAATAAAATCCTCACATATTATTATAAAACAAATTATTCCTAAAAAATACAAAATTATTGATTTATATTAGTTGTAAATCTTTTCGAAGCTTGTCAGCAAGAATAACTGCTTGATTATGTTCTTCATCTTTTGCCCCGTAAAGGAGAATAACGTTTTGGCTTGGCAACTGACTTTGGACAATTGCCTTTAATGAATTATAGTAAACAGGATTGTTGGTTAATTCTGCTAGATAACGCTCTTTGAATTCTGGATAGCGAGCCACATCATGACCAAACCATTTCCGCAGCTCAGTACTGGGTCCGACTTCTTTGAGCCACTTATCAAGATGTGCATTTTCTTTTGAAATCCCGCGTGGCCAAATGCGGTCAACGAGGATACGATAACCATCTAAATCAACAGGTTTAGTATAGATTCGTTCAATTTTTAGTTCCATCATGCCGATCTCCTTTAATTAGTGTTATGTTTAGGATAGTTCTTTTTAGGAGGAAAATAAATATGCTAACAAAATATCAACAATTTTTTACTGGACGGCCCACAGTCGAAATTGCGAAGGATCTTTTAGGGAAACTAGTAAAATACCAAACTGAAAATGGGATCATTGGTGGTTATATTGTTGAAACGGAAGCATATTTAGGAGAAAAAGATTCTGCATCGCATGCTTTTAACGGACGACGCACTGGCTACTCGGAATCTTTGTATGGGATGCCCGGGAATATCTACCTATACCAAATCCGTGGACATTATTGTTTTGATATTGTGGTTCAGGATGCAGAAGAACCTCAAGGAATTTTACTTCGCGGAATAGAACCGGCGCTAAACATCGATAAAATGATCGAAAATCGGCACATGTCAGGGGTAAATATTACTAACGGTCCCGGTAAATTAGTACAAGCTCTTGGAATTCATTCACGAGACTTAGACGGGCAGCCAATGGAAACAAGTCCACTAACGGTTGATTTACATAATTATAAAATTCCTGGAGAAATAGCTATTTCTGCGCGGATTGGAGTTAATTTGAAGGGAAAGGATGGATTAAGTCCACGCCGCTTTTATGTGAAAGGCAATCCTTACGTATCAAACGTGAAAAAACAAGACATGGATCTGGAATGTCATGGCTGGAAGGGGTAAATAATGGCGCTAACTTATCAACAACTATTAACGGCAGTTCCTGTTGTTCTCGACGCGGGTAATGTTCCGAATATTGTCGGGGATGCGGGGATCGGTAAATCTGCTTTAGTTCGTGAAATTGCTGCTAATCTGAATGCGACATTATTTACTACGGTTGTCAGCTTAAGCGAAAAAGGAGACCTTGCCATTCCGGTTCCCCCCTTGACTAGTGAATCCTTTGTTGAAACGAAAAATTACGGCCGTCTTGCAAATGTACAATTCGGTTACTCTGAAACTTTAATCAGCATTATTAAGTATGCTGAGGTCCATCCTAATCAATCAATTATTTGGTTTTTAGATGAATTTAATCGCGGAACGCAAGCTGTTCAAAGTGAATTAATGAACCTGGTCCTTCAACGAAAGATTAATTCTTTGCGGTTGCCTTCCACAGTGCAGATCATTATTGCGGAGAATCCTGATTCTACGATGGCAGGTTTTAACGATCGTGAATATGGTGTTGCGACTGGGGATGCTGCAATTAAAGATCGGACAGTTCGTTTAGTAATGACGAGTTCGACGGCTGAATGGTTAAAATGGGCCAAGATCGTTGGAATTAATGACCTTGTTTCCGCCTATCTTACGCAATACCCTGAACAATTATTAGTTATTGATCCGAACAATGAAGATTTGGCTCCCACGCCACGTGCTTGGGAAAGAGTTTCCCGCAATCTTGATCAATTACAGGCGTTAGATCAGAAAACGCAAAAAGAACTTGCTGCTGATATATTTAGTGGTGACTTAGGTGATGAAGTAGGGGTGGCCTTTGCTCAGTTTGTCCTTGCACAGGGTCAAGAGCTTACAGTGGAAATCTTGAAGGACGCCAAAGATGGCAAGGAGCAGTTTGAAAATGCTGATGAAGCAACCAAAATTCAAGTATTACGGTCATGGCTAAGTCCTAAGCTGGCATCTGAAGAAGAGGCAGCTCTATTTATTAAGTATCTCCAATTAGTTAGTGAGGATGGGCAGTATGCGATTGTTCAAACAGTTGGTGAAGATTTCGTTGACCTCTTGCAAGTAATGTATGAGCAAGCCATCAAACATCCCCAAGGCCCTGTAGCGCAACTTTATCAATATTTTGCGGAGGTTGCGACGCGTGGTGATAATCGATGAGTTTAGGTGACTTTCGGGCACGATTACGGCAAAACGGTGGAAACAATAGTCATGTAACATCCGCACAACGGATTAGGGCGGCAATTATTAGCATCCTTCAAAAACAGCGCCTTTTTGGTGAGGTGTTGTTACAGCTTCCACGAGAGAATGATTTACAGTTACCCGCAATGATGGGATTGAGGTGGGAAGACAATCGCCTTGTACTGGTTATTAATCCGGAAAAGTTGGCGCACGTTCGTAATGATGAACTTCAAAGCTTATTAGAACATGAAGCCCTTCATCTTATCTGGATGCATCCATTACGTTATGCTTCTTATCCTCATCAAGATTTAGTCCAGATTGCAACCGATGTAGCGGTAAACCAGTATTTAACTGAGCCACCCCAGGGAACAGTAACCCTTAGCCAATTGGAAAAGGTTCTTCGTCAAAAGCTAATGCCAAAATTAGATTCGCAGGATTATCTCAATATATTAGAACAGCTACCTGCTGAACAACAAGAAAAACTACATCAGCTAGGCCTTAATTTGAATGGCAGCAAACAAAAGGAAAATGCAACGGCAGATAAGGTTAAAACAGCCGATACTCATAACGGCTGGCAGGAACCTAAGACAAGTCAACAGGTCAGCAATCAGGTCGTGCGCTTAGCGAATATTAAGCGGATTTTGAATCGTTCTTGGAAGCAAACCCCGCAACGAGACCGCGGTTTATTACCAGGAAATGTAAAAGCACAGTTGCAAAAAGCGCACCAAACCAAAATAGTTGATTGGCGGCAGGTTCTTAGGCATCAGTTTGGGTTGATTGCACGAGGACAAGTTAATTCGCATGCGCGCTTTAATCGCCGGCAACCATTGCGAATGGATTTGCCTGGCAAAGTTACGAGATTGGATCCGGCTGTTGACATTTTTGTTGATAATTCCGGATCAGTCACCGATCAAGAAATCGTTCAAACACTAACGACGCTTGAAAAGATGCTTAAGAAAACGAAACTGACAGCTAACGTTTACTCGTTTGATGCCCGGGTGACTGCCAAACAAAAACTCCATGATGGTAAAAAACTTGATTTTAGCCGAACTGGTGGCGGGGGTACAAGTTTTCAATGTGTTTTTGACTATCTCCATCTGCACCACCTAACTAAACGAAATCGCATAATTATCATTATTACTGATGGGTGGGGAGAGGAACGAATCAATAATTATCATTATCAAAATGTTTATTGGCTAATGATGACAAAGGCTAATCAATTATCAGTAAAAGAGCCACCGGGAAGAGTATTAGAAATGAGGGGATAATTGATGACGACAATTTTAAATCCACAGGCCATGCAAAAGGTACTTACCCATAGCAAAGAATATGAGCGAGCAATTGGTCTTCTTAATAAACGGTGGGATCCAGATGAACAGCCGATCTTTCGAAATGTTCTCCAGTCCGCAGATGTTCAATTTGCTCGGCAGCTCCAAATTGCTGGATTGATTAAGGGCAAGGTTGACTTAAGCAGTTACCAGGAAGTAAATCAATTAATGATGCAACATGACTCATGGTTTTCAGAAAGTGCCCGGAAAACTTTATTAAGTCCTTTTATAGATTGAAGCAAATTTACGTGAATTTATAGTAGGCATAGTATAATAGTAAGTAATGTAACCTTTTAAGGAGGCCCTGCACATGGCAGTGAATAACGAACTAATTAAAGACGACTTATACGAAGCAGTAAACGGGGAATGGCTAAAGACGGCGAAGATTCCTGATGATAAGCCAGCTACCGGGGGCTTCAATGACCTTGTTGATGAGATTGACAAGCAACTGATGGATGACTTTGATGCCTATGCAGAAGGGAAGGAAAAGTCTGAGGATTCGCGTTTTAATGAGATGATTAAGCTATATCGCCTCGCTAAAAAGTTTGATTGGCGTAAGAAAGTTGGCCCACAACCGCTTAAACGGATGTTGGCAAGTGTAGAAAATCTTAATTCATATGAAGATTACCAATCTCAATGGAAGAATTGGATTTTAGCGGGGATGCCTTCACCGATTAGTTTTGATATTGACGCTGATATGAAGAATGCGACTGTTTATGCTTTATTTGCCTCATCACCGTCGCTCATTTTACCTGATAAAAGCTACTATGAAGCAGAAAAGAAGGCTCAGCACGATCAATTACTCCAACTATGGTCTTCAATGGTGGAAGCCTTGATGGATAAGTTGGGGTATAGCAAAGAAGAAGCAAAAAAGATTATTGATGATGCAATCAAATTCGATGCCCTTCTTGCGCCAAATGTAAAGAGTGCAGAAGAAGCGGCTGATTATAGTAAGATGTATAATCCACAAACGGTTGCAGAACTAGCCAGTGCGACTGACCAACTTGATATTGCGACAATAATTAAGCAGTTAGTTGGGGAAGAACCGGAAAAAGTAATTGTGACAGAGCCGGAATACTTTAAGGCCCTGAATAAGATCTTACAAGATAACTTTGAGCTCTTTAAAAACTGGGCATTAATTCGTGTTATTCGTGAAAATGCTAGTTACCTTGATGATGAAATGCGTGAAATCAATGGACGTTATGGTCGAGCACTTTCTGGAAGCAAGAAACCAGTTAGTCAGCGTAAATTTGCGTTCTATCTTGCACGTGACATGTTTAGCCAAGTAGCTGGGGATTATTATGGGAAGAAGTACTTTGGACCGCAAGCCAAGGCAGACGTGCACCATATGGTTGAGCAAATGATTAAAGTCTATAAGGGACGCTTGACCAATAATCAATGGCTTAGTAAGGATACCCGTGATAAGGCTATCCTCAAGCTTGATAAACTGGGCATTCAAGTTGGGTATCCAGATAAGATTCCTGCTCTTTATGATCAATTTAAGGTTGATGAAGAGGAATCATTGATTGCAAACCTAAATCAATTAACAGTGACGGCTAATAAAGAATTATTCAGTCGTTGGAATAAACCTGTTGATCGGATGCGGTGGGAAATGAGTGCGGCCACAGTCAATGCTTACTACCACCCATTTAAGAATATCATTGTATTCCCAGCGGCAATCCTACAGGCACCGTTCTACTCGTTGAAACAAAGCAGCAGCCAAAATTATGGTGGAATCGGCGCAGTAATCGCCCATGAAATTTCCCACGCTTTTGACAACAACGGGTCATTATTTGATGAGTTTGGAAATCTTAATAACTGGTGGACAGATGAAGATTCTGCACACTTTAAGCAATTAGCTCAAAAGATGATTGATGAGTTCGATGGGATCCCATTTGCTGGGCAAAAGGTAAACGGGAAGCTCACGGTTTCTGAAAATATTGCCGATGCAGGAGGCCTCAGTTGTGCACTTGAAGCGGCAAAAACTGAAGCTGACTTCAATGCCCAAGAATTCTTTATTAACTGGGCAACTATTTGGCGAATGAAGGCAACGGAACAGTACATGCAATTACTGCTTTCAATTGATGTTCATGCACCGCAAAAATTACGTGCTAATATTCAAGCAGAAAATCTCGATGACTTCTACAGAGCATTTGACATTAAGCCTGGTGATGAAATGTACCGGGCACCAGAAGATCGGGTTCATATTTGGTAATTTAATGATTTACAGAAGGTTGGAAGTTTCTCCAGCCTTTTTGTTTGCTATGATTCTTAGCGTGACAAATATCGTCTTCTTCGATAAAGTTTAAACATAGTTAATTTCCCGGGAAATAAATTTAATTGAAGGTAGGAGAACTTATTGAAATTTGCCGATAAAATGAAATTATATCGTCGTCAAAAAGAATGGACTCAGCAGGATGTAGCAGAACGATTATTGATCTCGCGTAAAACAATTTCTAGTTGGGAAAATGGTCGGAGTTATCCTGATATTTTTATGTTGGTTCAAATAAGTGATCTCTACCATGTTAGTTTGGATGATTTATTACGGGAGGATCATGAAATGATAAATAACTATAAAGAAGAGCACACTATGAATGCTAAGAAAGATAATACTTTTACTATTTCATATATTATTAACTTTCTTGCATGCATTTATTTCTTGTTTCAGACAATTGGCTTAGTAAAAACTACTTCTCTTAGTTCAATTTGGCGAGTCGTTTTAGGTGTTATTGTTGGAATAGCATTATTAAATGTTTACTATTTGATATCAAAATGTGATTGGAAGAAGGTTAAAGGACAAGAGAAAGTTGGAATGATAATAACACTCATTATTATCTCTGTCTTATTGATGAAGATAAATGATTACCGTTTCAATATTTCTGATAGCTATAATAACGGACGTGATTTTGGGATTGGCTTTGTGGTTGCAATTAAAAGTATTGCTTTTACAGAATTAATTTGGCTATTTCCGCAATTTAAAGAAAGAAGGGCTAAATAATGCCACAAATTAACGTAATCAAAGGAGATATTACCAAAATAAAAGTTGACGCAATTGTTAATGCTGCTAATACAACTTTAATGGGTGGTGGTGGTGTCGATGGTGCGATTCATCGAGCAGCGGGTCCAGTGTTATATGGCGCCTGTGAAAAATTTCATGGATGTCCAACGGGAGAAGCGCGGATAACTGGCGGCTTTAACTTGCCAGCCAAGTTTATTATTCACACGCCTGGACCGATTTGGCATGGTGGTGATAATGGGGAAGATCAATTGTTAGCCAATTCTTATCACAATAGCTTACTGTTGGCTGATAAATGTTTATGTCGGACGGTTGCCTTTCCTTCTATCAGTACAGGAGTGTATGCCTTTCCGCTTGAAAGGGCAGCAAAAATTGCGATTAAGACGATTAAAGATTTTCTTCCTACTGCCAATTATGTTGATCAAGTAATGATGGTTTGCTTTGATGATAAAACCCATGCTGCTTATCAATCACAACTTTATTAAGTTAAATAGTTCAAAACTATTGGAAATTAATTGTTAAACGTTTATAATTTTCTGGATTGACCTTTTCCAGAAAATTTTTTGTTTTAAAAGGAGGTTTATTGTGAAGCACGCTAAATTACGATCGTTCACTTTTATTCTTGTTGCATTTATGCTGGGATGTAATGAGTTTATGGTTGTGGGGGTTTTATCAGATATTGCACGGAGTTATCATGTTCCACTTTCTACAGTTGGTTTTTTGGTGACAGCTTTTGCAGGAGTTTATGCGATTAGTACGCCAATTATTACTACCTTAACTAGCAATTGGAATCGATATAAGCTTCTTATGCTATTAATGACCGTCTTTTTTATTGGTAATACTTTAACTGCGATGGCACCAACACTTGGCTGGCTCCTATTTGCGCGAATTATTACTGCCGCTGTTGCTGGAACCATTATTTCATTAATTAACTTGCTAGTTAGTATAATTACACCAATGGACAAGCGGCCAATGGTTCTAGCGTGGGTCGGTGCAGGTTTTAGTATTGCGTCGGTCATTGGGGTTCCGCTTGGTACAACCATCGCAACATTACTTTCCTGGCACGATAGTTTTTGGATCATTTCGGGATTAACATTAATTGTGTTTGCATTGTTAGCCTGGCTTACTCCTCGTGATACACCTCAAGTTAAAGGGAGCATTTTAGAACAGTTAGCACTATTAAAAGATCACCGCGTTTTATTAGGAATTGGAATCACGGTGGCTGTCTTAAGTCTCCAGTATACTTTCTATACTTATGTTCGACCGCTAATTACTACTGTGATGGGCTTTAGCTTAACTAGTTTAAATTGGCTGCTGCTTCTTTTAGGGGTAATGAGTATTATTGGTAATGAAATTGCTGGAATCGTTGCGAGTCATAATGGGGTTCACAAATTACCATTTGTCTTTATTCTCATGACAATCTTAAGTCTTATTCTTGGGATTGCATTAGGAAATAAGATCACGGGAATGCTTGTTCTAGCAGCTCTTTGTGTCGTTGTAATTATATATGGAACAACTATTCAACTGGTATTTATTAGTGTAGCGGAAAAAGAATATCCGCAGTCATTAGCTTTAGCAACATCGTTAATTTCGATTTTCGCTAATGTTGGAATTTCACTTGGATCTTTCACGGCTTCGACTACTGTTAACTTTGCTAATTTAACGATGCTTGGCTATGTAGGTGCAGTGTACGGACTTTTAGCGATCGGGTTATCTTTTGCTCTTCGTCGTTTTTACCGAAAATAATCTCTGAACCTGCTGAAAAGTAAGCAAAGAATGGCTATAATGAATCAGTAATACTACTAGGGAGATTATTAAATTATGGATATTGTTTGGACATGGGATGTTATTCGCCGCATTATTGAAGTCCTATGGTTGATTAACATTGCTTTTGCAGTATGGACTGTTTTTCGTAGTCGTCGGGATATTGCATCAACTTGGGCCTGGCTATTAGTCTTAACTATTTTGCCAGTAGTTGGATTTATCCTATATCTTTTTGTGGGACGACAATTATCCCATGATGAGATATTTAGTATTCAAGATGAACAAAAACAATTACGGACTAAATATCTTGAAAAGCAACGAAAATTAAGTGAAGAACATGAATTAATGCCAAAAGGAAGCCGGTTGTCGCGTGATCGTCAGTTGGTTAACCTTTTTTTGAGTTTGAATGATTCAGTAGTAACCTTTAATAATAAAGTTCACGTATTTATTGATGGGAAAAAGAAGTTTGATAAGTTAATTGACGATATAAATCATGCAACTGATCATGTATATATTGAATACTATTCCTTTTATGCTGATAATCTAGGGAAGCGGGTGTTGGCAGCCTTAGAAGATGCAGCTGCACGAGGAGTAAAAGTCCGTGTTCTCTATGATTTAAGTGGGTCTCATGGAACTACTTTCAAATTTTTTAAGCATTTAGAAGAGTTGGGTGGAGAAGCGCAAGCATTTATTGCCGCTGCCAAAGCTTATTTTCAAACACCACGGTTAAACTATCATCTTCACCGTAAACTAGCGATTATCGATGGCAAGATTGGTTACATTGGTGGATTCAATATCGGTGATCAATACCTTGGCGAAGATCCTAAGTTTGGTTATTGGCGTGATACCCATCTCCGTGTCGTCGGACAAGCAACGATGATGATGACAGTGCGGTTTGCAATGGACTGGAATACAACCTGTCGAAAAACTCATAAAAAGAAAATTGACCTTGAAAAAGAATTTAAGAATTTTGAACTGGTTGCACCAGATGGCGATCCAGATGAGGTCCCAATGCAAATCGTATCTTCTGGGCCGGATAATGAAAATTATTCGATTAGACGGGGATATGAATCAATTATTAGTTCGGCACGAAAATATGTTTATATTCAATCGCCATACCTTATTCCAGAAGATTCAGTGCTGGAAGCATTAGTAATTGCCGCAAGAAGTGGAATTGACGTCCGAATTATGATCCCATGCATGCCTGATCATCCATTTGTTTATCGGGCAACGGAATATTATGCTAAATACTTAGTGAACAACGGGGTAAAAGTTTACAAGTACGATAATGGCTTTATTCATTCAAAGACGATGGTTAGTGGGAGCAACATTGCTTCTGTTGGTTCGGCAAATATGGATTACCGTAGCTTTAGACTTAATTTTGAAGTCAATGCATTTGCGTACAATGAAAAACTAACAGCGCAGTTAAAGCAAGACTTTGAAAATGACATGAAAAAGAGTACGTTACTTACTCCTGAGTATTTTGCTAATCAATCAAAATGGCGGAAATTCAAGCAATACTTCTCGCGGTTGCTTTCACCAATTTTATAAAGAATCGAAAAATGACCAAGAAGCAGAATTTTATGTGCTCTTGGTCATTTTTCATTAATAACATTCTTCAATACAATAATTTTTTTGATGGCACTTATTGCATGTAAGATACCTTGTGTTAGGGGTATGACGTGCAAAAAGCCAATTACTAAACGAAACTCTAAATTGGTGAGAACAATGAGGACAAATATAGCAAGTATGATGGTAATAATTTATAGCAATATACCAAGTTAAAGCAATTGTAATAAGGATTCCTAATAATAACCATATCAAATTTCCTTGATAAAAAAGAAAGTAAAGAATGCTACCCCAGAGAATGAAGTCGATAATGCTACCAATAAGCAATAATTTAATTCGTAACTGTTTTAACTTCTTTGTTTTCTTGATCTTGTCAAAAATACTTTGACTGATATTTCCTGGGAAATCAGAATGTTTATTCAAAAAAGTTTCTAATTGAGATAGACTTGCTAATTGTTCTGAAGCGTCTTTAATTTCCTGCTTGAGTTTTCTTCGTTGGTTAACAATTAGGCTTTTTAGAATATTATTGTCAGTGTCATTAATAATCTGTTGAATATCTTTTAAGCTGAATCCTAGTTGTTTATAAATTAGAATTTCTTGAAGTTGTTTAAGGTCTTGATCATTATAATGGCGCAATCCGTTTTCAGTTCGTTTAGCATGAAGTAACCCACGGCGGTCATAGTATTGGATTGTTCTGATTGAAACATTACATTTTTTTGCTAATTGACCAGTCGTATACATATTGACCACTCCTTTCATACTATCAAGTGTAGCTAATGACGTAAGGTCGCGGTCAATAGAAAAAAGGAAAGAGATTAAAAATATCTTAGTCTCTTTCCTTTTTAAATTTTTAGTAATTAAATAATTCTGTTGAAAGGTAACGGTCACCGCCATCAGGAGCAACAGTAATAACTTGCTTACCCTTACCAAGCTTTTTGGCAACTTCAATCGCACCTTTGATATTAGCACCAGCTGAGATACCAACAAGAATTCCTTCTTGATGACCGACTTCACGTGCCATCGCAATTGCGTCATCACTCTTAACTTCGAGGATTCCGTCATAAACATCAGTATCAAGAACTTTCGGAATAAAGCCAGCACTGATCCCTTGAATTTTGTGCTTGCCACCTTTTCCTTCTTTTAATACTGGAGATTCGGCTGGTTCAAGAGCGTAAACCTGAACATTAGGATTAGCTTTTTTCAATGCATAACCAACCCCAGTAAGTGTTCCCCCAGTCCCAACACCAGCAACAAATGCGTCAGGAATATCATCGCCAAATGCTTCAAGAATTTCCTTTCCTGTAGTTTCTTCGTGAATTGCTGGATTTGCTGGATTATCAAATTGCATTGGCATAAAGTAGCCTTTTTCTTTAACTAGTTCTTCTGCTTTTGCAATTGCACCCTTCATTCCGTCGGTACCAGGAGTAAGAATAAGTTCGGCTCCATAACCTTGCATGAGTTTCCGACGTTCAACACTCATTGTTTCTGGCATGGTGATGACAAGATGGTATCCCTTGGCAGCGGCAACCATGGCTAAGCCAACACCAGTGTTTCCAGAGGTTGGTTCGACAATTGTACCACCTGCTTGTAATTTACCGGCTTTTTCTGCTTCCTCAATCATGGCAAGAGCAATCCGATCCTTAATTGAACCACCAGGATTAAAGAATTCAAGTTTTACATAGACGTCTGCTGCATCTTCAGGAACAACGCGATTTAACTTAACAATCGGAGTGTTACCGATTAAATTTACGATTGAATTTGTGATTTTCGTCATATTAATTACTCCTTTACAAATTGTTGTGTAGCTATGTGGTCCGCAACTGAATGAAGCCAATTATCAAAGAACACTCGTTGGGTAGTTGCCCAGCTAAATTCGGGATCTTTCATATGAAGCGGATCGCGAAAGTAGTTTTGCGGCTTGATATACTCAACGCCGGGATTAGCATTCCGTTCTCGCAAATATTCCTTTAGAAGGGCATCCTTTCCGTATTCAAGATGAGAGAAAAGAAAGTATTGGTTCTTTTCTCGAGCGCGGAACGAGAATAGGAAGTTGTTTTTGGTCACAGCATTAATAACTAATCGTGGATCTTTCATAATCTTGTCAATATCAAGTTCGGCATAACGAGCATGGGGAGCAAGAAAGCCATCAGGTAATCCTTTTAAGAGGGGGTCTGGCGCGCGCAAATAATTGTGGAAGACTCCAAAAATTTTTTCAGGTAATTGAAATTTGGGAATATCATAAAGGTAGTTAGCAGCCGCCATCGCTCCCCAGCACACGTAAAGTTGCGGAATGTTATTGGCAACTAATACGTCAATCAGTTGATGAATTTCATCAAGATACGTAATTTCTTCAAATGTAAGTTGTTCGATTGGCGCACCGGTGATAATAAAAGCATCCATTGTAGCAACTTGTTTTAAATCTAAAGGCTGGGAAATCTCTTGAACAAGGTCAGGGACAGGGCGAGAAGTATAGTGTGTTTGCGGGTAAAAGTATTGTACATCAACATTGTAGGGTCCCTCAGAAAGTACTTTTGTAAATCGCAGTTGAGTATCTACTTTGTCATGCATTAAGTTAAGAATTCCTATTCTTAATGGATCGGCCGTCATGAAATCACCTCGATATAATCTAAATTAAACTAAAAACTGTCACTAAACATACCGTAGATTAATCACGCCTAAATAAGGGCAGTTTAATCTGTCGTGAATAGTTTAGCAACAGCTTGTAAGTTTTTCTATGATGGTGGTGTTAATAAGAATCATGAACGACATCTCCTTATTTATCGGCCGTACTTATTTATAGTAATTAAAGTGTAACCGTTAAAATAAGAAATGTCAATTTATAGTATTTAACCTTGCTCAACAATTTTACGGTACATTCTGGTAGTAAGTCCATAAATAGCAAAGTAAAGGCATAGAAGGATAAGAGTGATTGATACGGCAATTATCGCCATCAATCGAACATTATAGAAATTAAATTGAATTAGAATTTGTCGAATTGCAGGGATCGCAAAGCAAAGATTAATTATTGCACCAACTACTGGCAACATGAAGACCATCAGTACTTGACTATGAATACTCTTGGTTGTTTCTTTCTCACTTAAACCAACTTGTTGCATAGTCTTAAAGCGATATTGATCTTCATAACCTTCAGTAATTTGTTTAAAGTAAATTACAACAGTTGTCGTGATTCCTAGGGCAAAGCTAATGAGAATTCCTAAAAAGACGATTCCGCCATAGAGACTGGTCAACTGACTACGAAGATTTGTCCGGGAAGAATATGCTTGGTTTGGCAAGTGAAGCTGGGCTTGAAGATCATTTTCAAAGTTAAGATGAGCTTTCTTACTGCCGTTTAAGCGATAATTAATTCCTGTGAAGTTAATTGTGGCAGTGTTTGTCGGAAGTTTATTGGTGATTATAAAAATTGGTGAATAAATAGCGTGACTTGGATTGAAGTAGTAGTTAAAGTCATGGATAGGAGTAGCTTGGTATTTTTGCGAACCAATCTGTAAAGTACCACGATGTTCTTTAGCAGGGGAATAAATCAAAGCCTTATTTGCTGCTAATTTAACATGTTTATCCGCAATCCGATTATAAGTTGCTGTCGACATGGTAATGACCGTATTGGTAGTTTGATTAGTCATATCCTGTAAATCACCCTGGTTGATGAAGCGATTATTTTCCCAGTAGCCGTATTGTGGAGCGCTCGTTGTAAAGGTAACGGGCTTATTAAGGTGAGCATGGTGTTTTTTGGCAACAGAATTGATGGTCGATTCTTGTTGTGCAGTAAGTTTCTGTGAGGTGATAATTGTAAGGTCGCGTGGGGCATAAGAATTGACCGTATCATTAATGCCGGCATACATAGTTAAAGATGTAAATAAAATTACAAGGACAGAGCTACAGAGTAAACAAATTGTTGCAAGACTAGCACCATTTTGTTCCATCCGTTGTAACATTCCGGAAACCGCGATAAAGTGGCGAGGGCGATAGTAATATCCTTTGTTTTTTTGCAGGAGTTTAAGGACAATGATGCTACCAGCAATAAAAATGAGGTATGTTCCAATCACAACTAAGAAGACGGCAGTCATGAATGTTGTTAAAGCAGATATCCGCGGCTTAACCGTAATTGTAAGATAATAGGCGTAGGCAAGGACTGCAACACCCAAAAGTCCGGCAAAAGTAAAGAACTTACCATGACGCGCGATTTTAGTTTGTTGGGGATGCCATAATTCATTTGGATTTAGCCGGAATAGTTTGATCAGATCAATGACCATTAAAATTAAGAAAAAGCCACCAATGATGACGATTGTATTTATCACCGCGCCCCATTCAATCCAAGGTTGAGATAAATGATCGATTTGCAAGAGATGAGCAAAGCCAAGAAAAGCGAGTCGATCAAAAATAATCCCAAATAAAGTTCCAAGAAAAAGGCTGATTACTAAAAGATAGCACTTTTCAATCATTGTTAGCACTTGTAAGTTACGTCTCGTCATCCCCAGCATACTATAAAGACCCATTTCTTGTTGGCGCTGTTGCCATAAGAAGCGATTAACATAGATCATAAACGCAAGTGTTACAAGGATAATAAAAGTTGATCCTGTTTGCATTAATGCTTTAGTAACCGCCGCGCTTGGCAAATCTTTAAGACTGCGATTAATTTCAACTGCCTTAAAAATATAGTTAATAGCGACTAGCATTGTCATTGATATGAGGTAAGGGATGTAAACTTTAAGATTACGCTTAAAACTTGAATTAATCAGTTTGAAAAAGAGCATCATTATTCACCGCCATTCGTTAAGGTCATCATTGTCTGACTAATTTTTTGTTGGTAGTCTTTAAGGGAAAGGTCACCACGATAGAGTTCATGATAGATTCGGCCATCTTTAATGAAGAGTGTGCGTTTAGCATGACTAGCAGCAGCGGCACTGTGCGTAACCATAATAATTGTTTGACCGTTAGCATTAACTTCATCAAAGAGCTCAAGAATTTCGTTACTGGTGTTCGAATCTAGAGCTCCAGTAGGTTCGTCAGCGAGAAGGAGGTCAGGATGGGTAATTAACGCCCGTGCAATGGCAATTCTTTGCTGCTGTCCTCCAGAAATTTCACTGGGAAAACGATCAATAATTTTATTAATACGTAAGCGATCAATTAAGGGCTTAATCCGTTCTTCCATTGTTGCTACCGAAGTTTTTGCTAGAACAAGTGGTAAGTAAATGTTGTCGCGATTTGAGAGACTATCAAGTAAGTTAAAATGCTGGAAAACAAAGCCGAGGTGTTCCCGTCGATATCGTGCTGCGTCGTCCTTGGAAAGCTGCCGGAGATCTTGGCCATTAAGGATTGCTTGTCCGTTAGTTGCTTGTTCTAAAGTTGCAATTATATTTAATAAGGTACTTTTACCAGCACCAGATTCTCCCATAATTGCAACATACTCTCCCTCTTCAACTTTAAAGGTAATATTTTTTAAGGACATTACTGGATTAGCAGAGTTAGGATTATAGACGCGTTGAACGTGTTGTAGGTTTAATAATGTCATAGTAATTTTCCTTTCTGGTAGAGAACTTGTTTTGATTATGTCTTAATTATAAAAAGGTTCTGTGCAACTTCCTACTTACGGAAGTGTACAGAACCTTACAGTTTTGTAAGAATTAGTTTGATGATCTGATATTATCTGGTAAGAAAGATAGAATCGCTGTCGTTCCCTGAGATTGAACTGATGAGATGCTAACCTTGAAATTTAAGTGCTCAGTAACTTTTTTAACAAGGTACAGTCCCATCCCAGTAGCAGCAGTTGTTTGGTGGCCGTTTTTCCCGGTAAAACCATTATCAAAGATTCGCGGAAGATCATTCATTGAGATGCCGCATCCATGGTCAGCGATCCGCAAAGAATTCATTTCCCAGGAAATATTAATTGTACTATTGGGGGATGAGTATTTAATTGCGTTTGAAAGTAGTTGTTCAATGCAAAAATGCAACCATTTACGATCAGTGAGAATTTTAATTCCGTCCAAGCCGGTTAATTCTGGAATCAATTGTTTATGAATGAAGACCGCAGAATTTTGTTGCAAAATATTATTAATTAAGTTGGCAATATCGATCCATTGAAAATCGTAATCATGATTATTAATTGCTAATCGTTCGTCGTTTAACAACAAATTGAGATAATAGTTAGCTTGGTGGATATTCTTTTTTACTTCTGTACTTGCGACAGTTGGTGAATTTTCTGCTGCGGCATTAAGACTAGTCAAATAGTTTTTAATTTCATGAGTAAATAATTCAAGGTGGTCAAGTTGTTCATGCTGAGTTGCTTGTAACTGTCGAATTGTGTCAATGTTTTTTGCTTGTTCATCTTGCAATAGTTCAACAAGTTTTCCCTCAGTCATATTGGTAGGAGTGAATTTATCGAGCTGAGAAATATTTAAATGGCGCAATCGATAATATTTAATTGCACCACTACCGATAAGCCACACTATAAAAAAAGGAAGAGAAAAGCGAATCACATCGCCCCAAAAAACAGTTGGGAGATTATATAAAATTACTAAAAGCCCAACCAGACCTAGGAGAAAAAGATAGCCAATAGTAGGAAGAAGGATTGAGCGCCAAAATAATTTAAAATAATGTTTATTCATTGTTTTCCACCAATCGATAGCCAAGGCCACGTTCTGTGTGAATACATTGCCGTAAACCAATTGTGCTTAGCTTAGTTCTTAACCGACTAATATTAACGTTAAGGGTATTCTCATTAAGGTATTTGCCACCTTGCCATAACCATTGAAGTAATTGCTCCTTAGAAACGGTTTTATTACGGTGACTGAGTAAAACTTGGAGCATAGCACCTTCAGTTGGAGTGAGCTGGGCAGTACCGTTTTCGTTCGTAAGAATATTAGTAAGGGGATTGAATGAATTATGATCCCACATTATTTCTTCTGCATCATTCGTTTGCTTATTTCGCCGTAACAAAGCTTGAATTTTAGCTAAAAGCACCGTCATCGCAAATGGCTTCATAATATAGTCATCTGCACCCGCGGCCACTGCATGCATGACATTGGTATCAATTTCAGCCGCAGAAATAACTATAATCGGCACTTGACTATGTTTACGAACCTCTTGAATCCAATAAAAGCCATCGAACGTCGGGAGGGTAATATCAAATAAGACCAGATCTGGGTTTGTAGCAAGAATTTCATTTGCAACGTTTTGCCAGTCGTTAACTGTGATAACATCGTGTTGCCATTTATTTAATTCTTGAGTTGTGGAATGGATAATATCAGGATTATCTTCAACGATAAATATTTTAGCCATAATTGTTTCCCCGTAAATAGATTTAAACTCATCATACATTAGTTTGTTCGGAAAGGAAAATTTCGATATTGACAATCTTCAGTTACTGATTAAAGATAAGGAAAGGAAGTGATTTTTAATGGATATTAAGGACAACCTATTAACCCTTACCGATGGAAATGAAATGCCTCAAGAAGGTTTTGGCCTTTATAAGGTAGATGGCCAAGCGACAATGAATCAAGCAGTCAAAAAGGCATATGAAGATGGGTATCGGCTTTTTGATACGGCTCAGTTATATGGAAATGAGCAAGAAGTGGGGACGGCTTTTAAGCAATTAGCCATTCCACGCGATAATATTTTTGTAACAACTAAAGTGGCAGAAGAAAATCAAGGTTACGATAAGGCCATTGAATCTGTCAAAGAATCCTTACGTAAATTACAAATGGATTATGTTGATTTGTTGCTTGTTCACTGGCCAATTGAACGCTCATTTTTTGATACCTGGCGTGCCTTCGAAGACATGAAAAAAGAAGGACTTACTAGGTCAATTGGTGTAAGCAACTACCAAATGATTCATCTTCAATATTTAGCAACCCAAGCAAATGAAATGCCGGTTGTTGATCAAATTGAGTTGCATCCGCTATTAACACAAAAACCACTATTAGAATTTAATCATCAACATCAAATAGTAACGCAAGCCTGGAGTCCATTAGGGCGAGGAGCAGTTCTCAATGAACCAGTATTAAAAGATATTGCTGCTGCTCATAATAAATCCACTGCGCAAATTATACTGCGGTGGCATCTCCAGAACGGTGTTTCTTTTATTCCCAAGTCAGTTCATGAAGAGCGAATTGCCCAAAACGCTGATATTTACGATTTTGAACTTAACGCCCAAGAAATGGCACAGATAGATGCATTAAATGCTTATCATCGTACTGGTTGTGAACCAGAATTAGTTTATGAATACAATAAACAATATTAAACAAAAAACAGGGAGCGAGACAGAAGTCACTCGTGACTTCGTTTTTCGACGCGAAGCTAGCCTCTGGGAGCCCCCGCAAGCAACAATAGGCCTCTAACGTTCGGTGTTGCCGGACGTTAGAGGCCATTGTTGTACTGCGTATTTGCTTTTTATGAAAGTAACTTAACTTATGTCACAGTCCCGTTTTTATATTTATTCTAAGCCCAATTTTTTGGCATAGGCTGCTTCTTCCTTACTGAGGCGTTGACGTTCACGTTCGTTGTACCATGGTGAAATGGTAAAGGCGAGAACATCATTAATAAGGTAAATTGAGCTGTTAACGGCCATTGCTAAAGTGGCAGATCCTTGCTTGTAAGAAACAAACCAGAGTACTAGTTGCGCAAGACCAGATGCAAGCCACCAGAAATATTGGTTGTTAAAACGCAAGAAGCAAATAACACCAGCGGAAAGACTGATGGAAAAGCTGATTGCATCAATCCATGGTCGTGGATCGTCGGTAAGATGACCAATTAAATAACCAGAAACAAAATAAACGATAATTGTTGCAATGATGGCAACTGTCCATGAACGAGCATTGAATTTACGGATCTTTGATGCCATGTTAACATTCCAATTTGCGGAAAGTAATACTGGTAAATCGAGGGTAATAACATAGGCGATTTGTTCGACAATACTTAAATAATTTTTAGCACTAAAACCAGCAATGATGAAACATAATGCTGATAAAATACCTAAGAAACCATTTACCGACTTAGCAGCATTGATTGCTAAAACGCAAAGTACTCCAAGCGTGGTTCCAATAAATGTAATGACAGTTACCCACGTTATTGGAGCACTAACTAAAGTCATTACCTGACAGCCAAGACTGAAAAAGAATAGGTAATAATTTTGTTGTGGCCAGCCCTTTAATTGGTGGGCAAGAAATTTAAAATAATCGCTAATCATTAATCTAACTCCCTCTACTATATGTTGTGCAATTTTATGGTTACTGCCGGCTAGTAACACAAGATATTGTGGATGCAAAAAAGCAACGTTTAATAGTATACCGGGTCAAAATCAGGGATGCAATACCCAAAAGTTTATTTAATCAGTCGCTTAGATTAATTAAAGGGCGGAAAATTAACCCTATCGTTGAAAATAATAAATTTAAAAATTTCCTTTAGCGGATTACGGAACATCGAATGACTTATCAATGCTATAATTCAACTTTAACAATTTTAACTTTATATGAAGATTGCGGCGCTTCAACAGTTACAGTGGTCCCAGCTGTTTTGTGAAGAAGGGCTTGACCAAGGGGAGAATCAAAGGAGATTTTTTGTTTGGCAAGATCAGCTTCCTGCTTTCCCACAATATGATAAGTTTCTTGTTCATGGTCATCCTCAAATTCAATTGTCACGGTTGTTCCTAAATCAATAGTGTGATCATTCTTGGGAGTCACAATTTCAGCATATTGAAGTTGTTTATTGAGATACCGAAGCCTGCTCTCAAGGTGGCGTAATTCACGCTTAGCAGTACTATATTCCGTATTTTCGGATAAGTCACCAAGCGCACGGGCTGCTTTTAATTGTTCAATTTTTGCAGGTCTTTGCTGTTGTAATTTTGCAATTTGTTCTTCAATTTCATGATAGCCATTTGCAGTCATTTTTTGAAAATAGACATTTTTCATTGCTTCTTGGATCTTTTTTCGTTGCATTGGTATAGTTTCTCCTTGTATATTAGCAATCTTGTTATATTTACTAGATATAATTATGATATGATAGAAAGGAAAATTCAATTTGGAGACGGAGGATATATAGATAATGAACGAACAAGAACAACATATTGACCAGTTTCTTACTTCGTCCAACTATCATCAGTTATCTGCTAATCAGCAAAAGCATGCACAGGATATTTTGACGCGTTTTAATAACCAGATGGCAAATGATCAGCATTTGACCGATACTACTTGGACACCAGAAGCAGTAAAAGCGGTCATGGTCGGGGAATTCATCGCTGATCCAGCACTAACTAATCAATTTGGAATTGCGGTTGTTCCAGTTTTGCGAGCTTATCAAGAATTTTTGAAAGTTGAAAATCTTGCGGAAGTTGTAAAAGCAATGGAAGAACAACGGACAAAGATGAACGAGTGTCGGAAAGCACATAAGACATGGGCACAATTACATGGGGATGCAGAGAATGACAAAGCAGAAGCAACCCCGGTTCAAGCAAGTCCTGCTAAAAAAGAAATTACATGGACACCGGAGAAGTTCAAGGACTTATTAGCAAACGTGCAACAAGCTATTAAGTCGGCTTCCCAATTCAATAACCTTGAATTAGATGATGTTGAGTTGAACTATGTTGTGCAAGAGTTCTTGGAATTAATGGTACAAGAATGCAATGAATATCCAGGTCAATGGACTTTCAGCAACTTGCAACGCGTATTGGGCATGATGATGCCATTAGATCCACATATTTCAATTAAGCAAATTCACAACATCGTACCGAGCGCGCAGGCCTTGTTTGAATACTTGAAGCAAAATGATTATATTAACATGGATCAATACAAGTTGGGCTTAAAGGCAATTGCTAATATGCAACCATCAGAAGACATGCTTGCCTCATTAAATCGTGATGAGCGGGAAACCCAATTAGTTTTATCATTCATCAATAGTAATGGTATCGATACTGATGATGTAGATGTGGCCGAAGCGTGGATGGACGACCATAAGCAGGAAGTTGCTGACTTTATGCGTGGCCTATTGAATCCATGGGGCGAATATGAACGTAAGCGCCTGCTCAAGCGTCAACGCGAAATGCAACAAAAGCAACAAGTGGCTAAGCACAGTGATAACCAAGTTGATTCACAATTAAAGCGGAAAAAGAAGTCCCTTCAAGGAATCAAGTTTAGTAAAAAGGCTCGGCGGAAATTACGTCGCCATTAATTTTTTAGAGGAGGAATCCATAATGAGCGTTGAAATTCCAGAAAATATGGAAGAAGTAGCAATGCAGCTGGCTCAACATCAGGTACGTGGTGAGCAAGTTGACGAAAAGGCTGTTATTCAAAATGCTGTTCGGGATATACTCCAAGCATTTTTTGATGAAGCTCTTGAAGGCCATTACGATGATGTTAAGTGGGATGGGGATGACCTAGTCGTTACGGATATTATGGGTGATGAAGCAGGACGCATTCAACCACAATCGAGCTCATTTATTGATGACTTTAAGAACGATGCTGATTCATTAATTGAACGGCTTGAAAATGCGACAGCCAAAATTGTGGGTGGTCGTTAAGATTTTTATCGAAATAGAAAATGGGAGTGGGACTAAACTCGCTTGCGAGTTTTTAGTCCCACCCCCGCAAGGATGGCTAGGTGTTCTGGACGTTGATTTATCAACGTTCAGAATCCAGCCAGCTACTGCGTTTTGGCAGGTTATACTTTAAAATAGTAAAGAGGCTGGATTATTTTTCCAACCTCATTTTCTATTTTAAAGACGATTTTTAATTTCGTAGGGCTTTGATTTTTCGTGCTCAGCTGGTAATGCATCCTTAGCGTAAAAAATTGCGTATTCTTTATCGTTAGGATCTTTAGCGATGACAAGTTCGTCATTGTGACGTGCTTGTTTAAAAATTTGTCCCTTTCGAACAGCTTCATTATAGTCATGAATATTAGCGACTGAATCGCCTGGATTAAAGAAAATTCTTGTTTCCATTATAAGTTCCTCCTCATGCACGACTTGGTAAATCAATTTGTGCTTTTGCTAGAATATGACCCTTGGCCGCGTGGATGAAGTCATTAAGCCAGTATTTATTTTCTAAGGGTAAAGTGTCATCTAACGCAAACACCATTAAAGTATAATCATGAGTTTTGTCTGGAGGTTGGGGACCCACATAACCACTAGTAATCAATGGGTTTCCATTAACCAACGAGCCGGCATTGCTATTATTCCCCTGAACAAATTTATCTGCTAATTCTCGACTAGCATTTGCAGGAATATCTGTTAACGTTGCTGGAATGTTGGCAGCTAACCAGTGGATCCAAGTAAAACCACAGACAGGTGTTGAGTCATAATCAATAAAAACGATTGCAAATGTCTTTGTATCTGCTGGTGCGTCGGTAATTTTAATTGGAAATGACTTGATTGGATGGTCAGCTAGCATATCAGCTGCTGGCGCATATTTACCATATTCATCTGCTAACATCCCATTAATTAATGGTACTGAGATTTGCATAAAAATTCCTCCTTATAAGACAATTATAATCGAGCCTAATCTAAATACAATTTTCGTAAATCTTTTATTTCGGTAGGCGTAATATCAAGGTAATTATTAAGATATTGATTAACGTTTCCGTAATTTTGGGTAATGCTTTTGATTGCTGTATTTAGGTAATCAGGAGCTACTGAGGCAAGGGCAGCCCGATTTGTCACTAGTGCCTCGCTGGCTCCATGATTCCGCATATCTTGCAGCCAGTGATTACGAAACTCCTGAGTAACAGTATTCGTTAGCAGGTAATCTTCCATAATAATCTTTTGCTCAACCCCGAGGGCACTGAGGATAAGATAAGCAGCCATCCCTGTCCGATCTTTACCAGCAGTACAATGAAATAACAAGGCACCATGTTCATTATTCAATAAGAGATTAAATAATTTCTGGTAAGCTTGCTTGGCTGAAGCAGCCGTGGTCATTCGGTGATAAACATCAATCATATGGTGATAACCGTTTCCTGGCTGTTGCATCTGCGCGGCGATTTCTTCATCACTATGCGAAGCGTCTGTTTCGTCGGCTTCAAAAACAGGCAAATGATAATACTTTGCTTGGGAAGGCACTCGATCAGGGTCTTTTTTTATTTCATCGGGAGCGCGGAGGTCGATATCTAGAGAAATAGGAATATTATCTAAAACAGTGAGATCAGTTTGATCTAAACGAGCAAGTGATCCTGTACGAATAAGTCGATGCCATTTGATTTGATGCCCATCTGCTGTTGGATAACCTCCAAGATCACGAAAATTATAGCCATTCTTTATTGGAAGTAAGCGTTGGTTAGCCATGAGAATCCTCCTCGTATTAACTCTTACTACTATTGTACACTGAATTGAGATAAAAGAGGTTGTAAAGCTTGCGCAAGCATTTTTCCTTCAGTGATAGCGCCGGCTTGATCGGGATGGAGCCCATCAGTGAAACTATGGTGCCAAGTTTTGGTTTCAATTATCGAACAGTCATGTTTAGTAGCGATTTTTCGAATCTCAGAAGCAAAAGTCTGACTAAAAGGAATTATGATTGCTAAAGGAGTTTGAGGAAAGGTGAGCTTAACTTGCTGGATAAAAAGGTCGAAAGCGGCAGTAAATTGGGTTAAGGGGAAACTACGGTCATTAACTCCTAAATTAATCACGTTGAGATCAGGATGATTAGGCGTCCATGATGTTTGAGCATCAATTTTTCCTAAAAAGACATCGGCAGTTGGTACCCCGCCAGTAGCAGGCCTTAACACTCCCCCAGCAGAGTAGGCTATTCGAACACTATCGACGTTAAGCAGGTCTGCACAGATTCCCGCATAGTTAGTTTCTGGCCGATAGTCAGCGGCAGGATGATTGCCAACTACCCAACAACCAGCCGTGATTGAATCACCGATAAAGTTGACCACAGGACGCTGTGGGGCTGCCATAATTTCGCCGTTATCGAGATAAATGTTTTTAATTGCAAAGCCTTCATTGCCTTGCCACACTTCGTCAATGTCGGTATTACCGGTTGCCATTATTTCGATGGTATGTAATGTCGAATCAAGTGGAATATCAATTTTTTCTAAGCTAGCTTGTGCCCGTTGCCACTTTCCGCCGTCAACTCGAAAAGCAAACACTTGGCTAGGAGATAGGGAATTTTGATTTGGCAAAACAGTAATTTGACACTTTTTAGCATCTGAAACCCTAAAACGAAGGTAGCTGCCAAGGTTAGTGGTGTATAAGGTGGGCATATTATTAATCTTTTTAACGGTCCAGCGTCCAGTACGTGAAGCAAATTTAATTAGATCGGTTGGTTGATATTTCTTCATTTGAATCCTCCAATTATTTATAACAAGTGTAGCATTAAAAGATGAATCGTGTATATCAACTCTAGTTTTTTTGTAATCGTTTTCTTTGTTGCGCCGAATTATTTGTAAGCGCTTATTGACGAGGTGGTTAAAAAGTAGTAAATTGTATTTAGTAAAAGTTTACTAATGTTTGTTTGATGTATGGAGGTTATGCTGATGGATAAGCAACAATTTTTAGCTGAATACCAAGACGTATTTAAAGAACCGGGTAAGGATGTATTCTTTTCACCAGGCCGAATTAATGTAATCGGGGAACATACTGATTATAATGGCGGTCATGTTTTTCCATGTGCGATCAGTATTGGAACCTATGGGGTATATGGTCCGCGTGAAGATACAACAGTAGCCATTTACTCAGCTAATTCGGCAAAAGAAGAAGATAGTAAGATTATTACTTTTGACATTAATGATACAGAACCGCAAAGTGCTAAAGATGAAAAGTGGGTTAACTACTTTAAGGGGATGCTGGTTTATCTAAAGCAACGGGGCTTCAAGATTGATCACGGATTTAACTTATACATCCACGGTTTTCTTCCTTATGGTTCAGGCTTATCATCATCAGCATCAATTGAAATGTTGATGGGGAATATCTTGAAAGATGAATTTAATCTTGATATCGATGAAATTGAATTAGTTAAACTTGGCCAAAAGACTGAAAATGATTTCGTTGGTCTTAATTCCGGAATCATGGACCAATTTGCTGTTGGAATGGGTAAAGAAAATAACGCAATTTATCTTGACTGCAACACTCTTGAATATAAGTATTTGCCACTTGAACTTGGCGATTATGAAATCATTATCATGAGTACTAATAAGAACCACTCCTTAGCTGGTTCCAAATACAACGAACGGGTCCAAGAATGTGAAGAAGCAGTTAATCGTCTTAACAAGAAGCTTGATATTAACAAGCTTGGTGAATTAGACTCCGATACATTTGATCAATACACTTACTTAATTGATGATGACACGCTGATTCGTCGTGCCCGTCATGCAGTTAGTGAAAATGAACGGACAAAGAAAGCTATTGATGCAATGGAAAAGGGCGATCTTGAAGAATTAGGCCGTCTGATCAATGCTTCTCATGTATCACTTAAATACGATTATGAAGTGACTGGTAAAGAACTTGATACCTTAGCAGAAAACGCATGGGATCAACCAGGCTGCCTTGGTGCCCGAATGGTCGGCGGTGGATTTGCCGGCAGTGCGATTGCCATTGTTAAGAAGTCAGAAGCAGAAAACTTCAAAAAGAATGTTGGAAAGATCTACCGGGACAAGATTGGTTACGATGCCAGTTTCTATGATGCTGAAGTTGTTGATGGACCACATAAGCTTTAATAGTATTTTAGTGGGGGAATGAGAAAATGAAGTTAATGGAAAAGTTTGCTGACCAAGTGATTGCTAGTGGAACTTATGAACCACTCGACCGGATCTATGTCTTAAACAAGATTCGGGGCTTTGTTGGTGATGAAGATGTTGAAGCTAAAGATGATGAACCAGTTGTTAGCCAACTCGTTGATCTAGCTGTTAAACGTGGCAAAATTGATGATGGTCAAACTGCTAAGGAAATTTTAAACGATCAGCTTTATGATTTGATGACCCCAACGCCATCAGTAGTCAATCATAAGTTCTGGGAAAAGTACCAACAATCTCCATCAACCGCGACCGATTGGTTCTATAACCTATGTACTAGCAACGACTATGTTAAAGTAGCTGCTATCAAGAAGAATGTTGTCTTTGATAAACCAACTAAGTACGGCAATCTTGAAATTACCATCAATCTTTCAAAGCCGGAAAAGGATCCCAAAGCAATTGCAGCGGCTGCTCATGATACCGCTAAGAAGTACCCACAATGTGCCCTTTGCATGGAAAATGAGGGTTACAAGGGACGCCTTGGACAAGCAGCACGAAGCAACCACCGTATTATTCGGATTACAGTAGGCGGCCAACAATGGGGATTCCAGTATTCTCCATATGCTTACTTCCACGAACACTGTATCTTCCTCGACAGTAAGCACGAACCAATGAAGATCAATCGGCAAACTTTGATTAACTTGGTTGAAATCGAAAAGCAATTCCCGGACTATTTTGTTGGAAGTAACGCTGATTTACCAATTGTTGGTGGTTCAATGCTTGCTCATGAGCACTATCAAGGTGGTAAGCATATTTTCCCAATGATGAAAGCCTCTATAAAAAAAGAATTGCAATTTGCTGAATATCCAGCTGTTGATGCGGGAATTGTTAACTGGCCAATGAGTGATATTCGTTTAACTAGTACAGATACTGAACAACTAATTGATCTTGGTACCCATATTATTAAGGTATGGGATCAATACAGTGATGAAAGTCTTGACATTAAAGCTTTTGATGGACAGACGCGGCACCATACTGTTACCCCTATCATGCATCGGGAGGGCGATAAGTTTGTTCTCGATTTAGTTTTGCGGGATAATAATACTAATGATGAATATCCGCTTGGAATCTTCCACCCACATGAAAAATTATGGCACATTAAAAAGGAAAATATTGGTTTGATTGAAGTGATGGGTCGAGCAATCTTACCAGCACGGCTCAAAGATGAATTAAATGAAGTCAAGAAGTTTTGGCTTGGCGCTGAAAATAAGATTGCAGATAGTCATCTTCCATGGGCAAAAGAGGTTCAGTCAAGGATTAATATCACCGCGGATAATGTCGATGAGGTTATGGAACAGGAGCTTGCTAATGTCTTTGCCAATGTTCTGGAAAATGCGGGAGTCTTTAAGGATGATGCAGCTGGAAATGAAGGTTGGCAACGATTCGTTGATGCTTTAAAATAGTTTTAACCTAAAATGAAGAAAGGGGCGCTGAAGCAGTATGGCAGTAACATTACATGATATCGCGGATAAAGCAGGGGTCTCTATTGCAACTGTATCGCGAATTTTAAATAATGATGTGACGCTTTCTGTAAATGAAAAGACACGTCAGCGAGTGTTAGCCACTGCCGAAGAGTTTAACTATACTAAGCATAAGCGAGCACGCAATAACCAAGTACAACGAGTAGCTGTTGTTCAATGGTATTCTCTTACGCAGGAATTAGATGATTTGTATTACATGGCGATTCGGATGGGGATCGAACGAGCAGCTCAACAACAGGGACTACAGACGGTTCCGGTTTATCAAAACAATATGGAAGAAATTCCTCGTGATGTTACGGGCATCATCGCGATTGGAAAATTTAGTGATTCGCAAGTTCAAGCATTGCGGTTAGTAACTTCTAATATTGTGTTTGTTGATTACGATAGTTTGGCTGCCGGTTACGATTGCTTAGTACCGGACTTTGAAAATGCAGTGCGGTCAGTTATTTCAGAATTTGTTAGCGAAGGCATTAACGATATTGGTATGTTAGCAGGAACTGAAAAGACAACGGACCAACAAATTGTTCCTGATTTACGGCGGTTCTATTTTGAAAGTAACTTGCGTCAACAAAACCTTTATCATCCAGAATTTATATTTGCTGGCGACTACACCTCGATGTCAGGATATAACGCGATGAAAAAGGCAATTGCGACGCTTGGTGACCGTATGCCGCATGGAATCTTTGTAGCAAATGATCCGATGGCAGTTGGCGCGCTTAAAGCGATTCAAGAAGCCAAAATTAACGTTCCAAATCGAATCGCTCTGATTAGTTTTAACGATACGGCAATCGTTAAGTACGTTTATCCAAGTATGTCAGCAGTACATGTTGCCACTGATGAAATGGCGCATGCCGCAGTTGATATGATGATTAAGCGGCTGCAGAATCCCAATAATGATCCATGTAAGACAGTTGTCGGCACTCACTTGATCAAACGACAAACAACCCGATAGCATATAAAAAATGATTCAGTTTTGAGAGTAATGGTACTAGAACCCTTTACCAATAAAAACTGAATCATTTTATTTTTTAATTCTTTTTTGATACCACCGATAAGCAAAGTATAAGCAAACGATCGCCATAATGATGATAGCAACAGTCGTGTAATCGTTGAAGATAATGACAATTTTATTCCATGATTGGCCGACCCAAGCGCCAAGAACAACAAGCAGTGTGTTCCAGATGGTGCTCCCGATAGTAGTGAGAAGGCAAAATTTTCCTAATGAAGTTTGAGCGATCCCTGCAGGAATAGAGATTAAACTGCGGATAACGGGAATGCAGCGGCCATAGAGAATGCCGCCTGTCCCATGTTTATTAAACCAATCGACTGCTTTTTTAGCATCATCTTGATGAAAGCCTAAAAGCTTAAATAAGCGATGATCAAGAAGGCGTTCAAGGCGGTTAACAGTTAACTGGCGGCCGAGAGCATATAAAATAAGTGCCCCGATAAGTGAGCCAATTGTCGCGGCGATAATTACTCCAACAATTGATAAAGAGGTGGTAGTCGTCATGAAACCGCTCATTGTAAGAATAATTTCGGACGGTAGTGGTGGAAAGACATTTTCAAGGGCAATTAATAAGGCAATCGCAAAATAACCAAACTGATTGATAAATTCCGTTATCCAAGCGTTCATAAATTACTCCTGTTCAATTAAATATTCTCTAAACACTCTATCATATTAGAGAAATACTTAGTAGCGGTCTTATTTTTCTTTAGTGAAAATTACGAATTATAAATTAGAATTATTATATTGAAGTGAATGAAATACGGGGAGAGCGTAAAAAGTGTTCGGATTTAATTAAATAAAATCTTAAAAATTGCTAAAATCTTACTAAAAATGTGCTAAAGTATAATAAGACTACATAAGGGAGATTGATATAAAGTGAAGCGATATCGTTTCGGGCGCCTTAGTATGGGCTGGCAAATTATGATTGGGCTGGCCCTTGGTATTATTTGTGGATTAATTTTCTATCAAAATAAGGGTGCCATCACTGTTATGCAGAGCTTAGGAACAATCTTTATCCGGCTGATTCAAATGATCGTAATGCCAATTGTTGTTTCTTGCTTGACTGTTGGAATTGCTAATATTGGTGATATTAGAAAGTTAGGACGGATTGGTGGAAAAACATTAATTTATTTTGAAGTTTTAACCACGATTGCGTTGATTCTAGGGATCGTAATGGCTAACATTACTCATCCAGGGTCGTTTATTGATATTCATAAACTTCATGCAACTGATATTTCGCAATATATGTCCACCGCAAAATCTGCAGAACATAATAGCGGATTTTGGCCATTAATTTTGTCGATTATTCCAACGAATATTTTTAAATCCATGTCTGATGGTGACATGATGCCTGTTATCCTGTTCTCTGTTCTCTTTGGATTGGGGATTGCAGCTGTTGGGGAAAAGGCTAAAATTTTAATTGATGTATTAAATGCAGTTTCAGAAGTTATGTTCAAAGTCACTAATTGGGTCATGAAGTTTGCGCCAATTGGGGTCTTTGGTTTAATTGGAATGACAATCGCCGAAATGGGTATTAGCGCTCTGTTGCCATTAGGATTGTTTATTTTGATCGCATATGTGACAATGCTAATCTTTATTATCGTTGTCCTCGGTATTACTGCTCACATTTTCCATTTACGTTATTGGAAGACGATGCGCGCGATCCTTGATGAGATTGTCTTGGCATTTACTACTGCTAGTTCAGAAGTTACGTTGCCTCGCCTGATGAAAAAGACGCACGAGATGGGGGTAAGCAAGGGGATTACAGCTTTTGTTATCCCAACTGGTTATACTTTTAACCTTGATGGATCTGCAATTTATCAATCATTAGCAGCGATCTTCTTAGCACAAGCATACGGACTCCATCTTAGTCTTTCTCACCAAATCACGTTGTTAGTAGTTTTAATGATTACTAGCAAAGGGATGGCTGGGGTTCCAGGTGCCTCCTTTGTTGTATTGCTTGCTAGTGTTTCCACGATTGGTGTTCCGATGGCTGGTCTGACTTTTATTGCCGGAATTGATCGTTTTGTTGATATGGGACGAACTGCCGTAAACGTGGTTGGTAATTCAATCGCTACGCTGGTTATCGGTGAATCTGAAGGTGCCCTTGACCGGAAAAAATATAATGCATATTTAGATAATTACGGAAAAGAAAAGACACCAACAGAAGCTGATGCTGAAGTCGAATAATAAACATAAAAGCGAAGATGGGAAAAATACTCACCTTCGCTTTTATATTTATACTTCTTCTGAATTGGCAGTATCTTTTGCTGATGCTAACTTAACTCCCCGGTGCTCCACGCTTGTACTAAATACGATTTGTGTACTTGTCTTTCCAAAACGTTGTTGAATCGTATTGATGAAGTCGTCTAAATCGGTGGTAGAAGGGAAAACAACTTCCATAATTTCCGAATAATCACCAGTTACACAGTTACATTCAATCACGTTGGGGATTTGTTGAATGTAAGGGTAAAATTCTTGCTTTTGGCGAGGCTCAAGTTGTACCTGAATAAAAGCTTTAACATGGAAGTTAATTTTTTCCATGTTAACACTTGTATGGTAGCCAGTAATAATCCCATTTCGTTCAAGCTTATTGATTCGCGCCGCAATTGCTGGTGATGAAATGAAACATTCTTTAGAGAGTTCTTTCAAAGAAGCACGGGCGTTTTTTTGGAGAAGGTTAATAATCTTCCTATCGATCTTGTCCATAAGATGCGGCCTCACTTTCAAGTATTAAAGGTATATTGGATATATTAAGATTACTCTAATTAAAGATTAATGTATAGTCTAAATTTTAGGAAATCATGAATTAATTGAATTTTATCTGAAGTCAGTATTATTCTGGTTTCCTTCGCTTTATTCTTTAAAAAAATGGTATAATTTAAGTAAAGACATTACTAATTTGTTTGGAGGTTCAAACCTATGGATCAAGAATACCAAAACATCCTAGTTCCAGTTGATGGTTCTCAGGAATCAGAATTTGCATTGCACCGCGCAATTGCAATCGCAAAGCGTAATGGTGCCCATATAGATATTTTAAATGTAATCGATACACGAGCAATGGCTTATAACTTTGCTGGTATGTCAGATGGAAGTATTGCTTATCAATTAGTTGATAAATCAAAGCAATACCTTGATGAATTGTTGAAAAATGCCAAGGATAAGGATGGCTTTGATAATCTTGATATCCACATTCGTCTTGGTAATCCAAAGACAATTATTTCGTTTGACTTCCCTCGTGACCACCACAACGACATGATTATTATCGGTGCTAGTGGATTATCACGGATGCAACGAGCCGTAATGGGTTCAGTTACGTCATACGTAAAGCGTAATGCACCCGTTGATGTGCTGGTTGTTCGGACTGATGTAGATCAGGTTAAATAGTCATTAAATATTATCGATGAGGGTTAGTGGTAGATATTACCATTAACTCTTTTTTTATAAAAAATGAAAGGCGTGTTATCGTGGCAGATGAAATTACTAAGCGAGTTTCCTTGGTAGAATTATTTTACGATTTAGTGTTCGTTTACATGGTTTCCCGAGCAACAGAAATGATTCACCACTTGCACCATGGGATTGTTGGACTGCCGGTTTTAGGAATCTTTGCAATTGTCGTGATTGTATTTATTAATTCCTGGATGGTCCAGATGGTCTTTACAAATCGGTATGGGAAGCTGTCGGGAACAAATGTTATCTTTTCGTTCGTCGATATGGCAATTCTCTTGTATATGTCAAATTCGTTTTCAACGACATTCGATTGGCATTTAGCAATTTTTTTCATAGCTGCAGGATTGTTATCGTTAACGTTATGTATCCAATATGTTTTAGTCTACTTTCAATCAGAAAAGACGATAGATAAACAGATTACACGAGCATTTGCTGGGATTTTAATTTTTAGGACCGTTACGCTTTTTATTGGTGGGATTTTTTATCAAAGCCGAGTTGGAGTGGGGATTGCTTTTGCTGGTATTATTATCAGTTGGATTGCGCCTGGCTTTACCGGAAAATATACAAAGCATCATCCCATCATCTTTTCGCACTTGCTAGAACGGCTTACAGCATTAATTATTGTGATGTTTGGTGAGACAATTGTCGGAATTGCTGATTACTTTACCGCTGCAAATTTCTCAATTCAATCTATTCTTATTTTTACTACAGTTGCAGCGCTATTCTTTACCTACATTGTTGAATTTGACCATTTAATTAATGAACACCAACGCCATGAGACTGGAAATTTAATGATCTATCTTCATTACTTTATTTTATTTGGTCTTAGCCTAATAACTGTGGCGATGAAATTTATTGATGATGCAGCGGCTGATCCGCGGTTTGCGGTAACCTGCATGTATCTTGGCTTTGCTTTGTTTTATATTGGCCTTGCAATTGCTAACTACTACAATAAGGTAAAAGTGAATAAGACCGTTGTAAGTATTTTTATTATTTCAACAATAGCCGGTTTTGGAATTTCCTGGTTTTATTCATCATTTACACCTGTGGTTATTATTATGACTGCTGTAACGTTGATTAATGCCGTAACGTTAACAAGATTTAGAATAAAATATGTAGATTAAAAGGGAGTGGGACTAAACTCGCTTGCGAGTTTTTAGTCCCACCCCCCGCAAGGATGGCTAGGTGTTCTGGACGTTGATTTATCAACGTTCAGAATCCAGCCAGCTACTGCGTTTTGGCAGTTTATACTTTAAAATGGTAAAGAGGTTGGATTATTTTTCCAACCTCTTTTTTAACAGAGAAGATATTTAATTACTTTTTAGTAACTTCCATGACAATATCAGTAGTAGTTACCTTTTCACCAGCATCCTTCAATAATTTAATATCGAAGTCTTTACTGTTAGTCACTGTTACCATGACAGTATCATCAAGGCCAGCCTTCTTGATTGCTGGGTCCCAGAATTCCATTAATTCGTCACCTTTGTCAAAGTGTTGATCCTTATCAAAGTAACTAATGAATCCAGTACCACGAAGCTTAACGGTATCAATACCAACGTGGATCAGTAACATAATACCATTGTCGGATTCAAGCCCGATTGCGTGACGAGTAGAGAAAGTTGCTCGTACTGTTCCGCTAAATGGAGCAATTACTTTACCATCAGATGGTTTTATAGCGAATCCTTTACCCATGTTACCAGAAGCAAAGTTTTCATCGTTAACGTCTTTTAAGTTAACAAGTGTACCGGCAACTGGTGATGTAATATCAGTAACGCCAGGTTGTGGGGTAGGAGTGGTTTCGGCATTACTACTGTCTTTGTTAAATTGGTTTCCCCACGTTTCTTCTAGTTTAGCGACAATCTTAGCATGTGACTTTTCATCCAATTTAACTTTAAGGATGAAGATAATGATACCAATAATGATTAAAGCAATTGGAATTAAGAACATGTAAATTTTAAATACGCTTACACCGTGAGCAGTAACGGTAGCTGCAGTGGCGCCACCAGTCATACCGGCAGCAACAGTAGCCATAACAACAACCCCGTTAGCAACCGCTCCACCAAACTTATCAAGTAATGGACGAATTGATAAAGTAAGTGATTCATCACGGTGACCTAATTTAAGTTGCCCATATTCAACAGAGTCGGTAATTGTCATAAGAACAACTAAGAAAATAATTGGTTGTGGAATGAAGAATAATTCAGCACCGAGAAGAACTAATGCTAATGACTTACCGGCGAAGGCAAAGATCAATGCACCAAGCACTTCGATTGAAGCAGCACCATAGAATAGTTTGTGCCGACCAATCTTTCCAGAGAATAATGGGAAGGCAAATACTGAGATAACACCAACAATAGTGTTTAATCCACCAAGAATTGAGAACGCCTTAGCATCACCTAAAATATAGGTGAAGTAGTAAAGCTCAAAACTGTTTAGCAAAGTCTGACCAGTTGTAAAGAATAAGTAAGACATTGCAATGGCTAAAAGTTGATCATTCTTAATTAAGATATGAAGAATATCTTTAAGTTTAGTTTCTTCTTTGTTTTCACGAAGTAGTGATTTCTGCTCGTGAGTAAACATTCCGACACCAACTGCAGTAATTGCTGAAATTGCAGCAACGATTGCAGCAAAAATGAACCAACCACGATCATCACCGGTACCGCCATTTTGGTTAATCGAGAAGAACAGAACCATTGGCATGATAACAAATCCGATAATCTGACCACCAATAGTTGAACCAACCCGGGCAAAAGTAGCTATTTTATCCCGTTCGTGTGAGTCGAATGACATGGCAGGAACCATTGACCAGAAACCAACGTCATTGAAAGAATAGAATACATCCATAATGATATAAATAATAGCAAATACAACTAAGTAAAGAATCGGATTACTTGTGTTTAATCCTCCCAATGGTGTAAATAAGGCTGCAAGTAAGACGGCGGAAATAATACCACCACCAACAACCCATGGCTTAAATTTACCCCATTTAGTGTTAGTTCGGTCAATTGCATTCCCAATTAATGGGTCAATTAACAATTCAACGATTCGTAAAATCATAATGATTGCACCAACATAGCCAACCATCCGATTATCGAAAGCTTTGTCACTAGTAGTAAACAGGTGACCAGTAACATACATCATGAAATAAGTAGAAAGTAATGCAAAGAAAGCGTCATGTCCGAATGCACCTAAAGAATAGGCTAAACGAGAGCGGACAACATGTGGGTCTTTCTGTGCAGTATCAATTTTTGCATCCATGTTAACTCCCCTTTTCTACAACAACATATAATAATATCTTACACGAATAATGGTAAGCGTTTTCATAGAAAAAGTCAATGCAATTTTAGTAAAGTTTTACGAAAAAGGAAGTAATATCAAAATGATTATTGATTGAAAGCGATTGCCATAACTTGGGCCTGAATAGTTTCTAACTCATCAGCATTTAAATTAATATATTTATTTACAAGGCGTTCATTTGCATGAAGATCGTTGACAAGAAAATCATGGATTGATGTAATGTTTATTCCAGCATGACGTAAATGTAGGATTGTCATCGTAATTGCTAACTGTTCTGTTTTAGCAGCCGAAAGGGTAGCAGGGGCTGTTTCGATGACACCTTGGTAATAGCCGCTCATAAATGTTTTATTCATTATAATCACCTCTATGCTAATCAAACCACATTTTTTAAGAAATTTAAAATCGAGTAGGAGATAATTGATTAGTTCAATTATCGACCTCTCACACCACCGTACGTACGGTTCCGTATACGGCGGTTCGACAACTTAATCACTTTGAATTGACTGGAGCGTCTTGGACATATTCATAAGTCCGAGTTGTTCCAGTTTTCTATTTGTTAGAGAATAGCTCAAGGTCTTACTGTGTGCAGTTCGCCAGTAGCCCTTGCGGGTACTAGCGAAGACATATGCATCACGCTGGGACAGCCCCAGCTTCTGTAAGTTAGTTACCTTAGTTTTAAGTTTCTTCCATTGCTTCCAGATATACTGTCTTATTCGGGCCCTCAACCACTTGTCAAGGCGTTGAATAAAGTCAGTTAGTTTCCCAATTGAGTAGTACTGAAGCCATCCACGCATTTTTCGCTGAATTTCTTCAAACATTCTTGTCAGGGATATTCCACGATTACGTTTAGTTAATAACCTCAATGCTTTCTTTACTCGTTGTTGCGATTGTTTTGCTGGACGGGCGTAGGCTCCATTGTGGTCTACACCCAACGAAAAGCCAAGAAACTTTAACCGTAGCGGGCTACCGACTTTGGTTTTATCTGGGTTCACTTTAACTTTCAATCGCTTTTCAAGAAACTGGGTAATGCTTCGCATTACTCGTTCTCCGGCTCGTTGACTTTTAACATAAATGTTACAATCATCCGCATAGCGCACAAAGTGGTGACCACGTCTAGT
>NZ_JAJGVH010000083.1:0-109823 GCF_020785355.1 Limosilactobacillus reuteri
CTCGTATTCTATAAATATATCCTTACGGATTTTGCTACATTACAACTTGTTTTCTGGTCACCGCATGATAACCTCTAATTATCATTGGCTTTGGTCAACTGGTATAGGTTAATACCTCCTGTAGTTTTTAACTACTTATGAAGTCTGCCGCCCAGCCAATCTACTGATTTTCGAACTCACATGCTGTATCGATTAGATAGTTTACTAATTCAGAGTAGGATTAGGTGCAGCTTTAACTCTCTAACCAATGAATACTGATACTTGCGAGGATGTTTTTAGTGATTGTAATTAGGGGCTATCATGCAGTGATCAGATTAAGACCAGTAAATTTTAATGAAAGGAGGCCATTCCAATGAAACTTTTTGTCGGTATTGACGTTAGCTCAAAAGATTTAGTAACTTCAATGATTTCTGAAGAAACAACTGAAGTTGTTTTCCATGGTAACTTTGTTAATGATTTGAAAGGCGCAACAGAATTAAAAAACATGATTATCGATACGGCGAATTCAAATCATCTCGACCAAGTTGTGATTGGCATGGAAGCCACTTCCATTTACAGCTTTCACCCAGCAATGTTTTTCCAAGAAGACTCGGACCTTAAAAAGTTCAATACACAATCCGTGGTTATCGATCCTAAGAAAACTAAGCGCTATCATGATGTCTTCGCTGAAGATAAAAATGATCAAATCGACGCTTTTTACATTGCTGACTTCCTACGTGTTGGACGCTATTCAGTAGGGATTGTTCGTCAAGAGAACTACATTGCCCTGCAACGCTTAACGCGTTCCCGATATGAGCTTGTTCAAAGCTTAGCTCGGGCTAAGCAACACTTTATTGAGAACCTATACTACAAGCTCAATAAATTAGTAATTTCTGATGAACTGAATACTTCTATCTTTGGTTCAACGATGATGAGTCTGCTAACTGAAGATATGACTACTGATGACTTACTTAATCTTTCGATTACTGATTTAGCCGATTATCTGAATGAACACGGCCGGGGTCGCTTCGCGAACCCTGAAGCCTTGGCGAAAATAATTCAAAAGGCAGTTCGTGCTTCTTATCGTTTAGACAAAGTAATTGCTAATTCAGTTGATACAGTTCTCTCCGTTTATGCCGAGGAAATTAAAGCTTTTCAGAAGATGATTAAAGACCTCGACAAAGCAATTGAGAAAGTAGTTCAAGTAACTGATGAAGAACAGATTTTGCGCTCCATTCCCGGAATTGGACCAGTATACGCTGCTGGTATTTTAGCTGAAATTGGTCAAATCGAACGATTTGATAATGAAGCTAAATTGGCTAAATATGCTGGGCTTTCCTGGCGAGAAAAGCAGTCCGGAGCTTACGCTAGTGATAATACTCCGCTCAAGAGAACTGGTAATGCTTATCTTAGATACTATTTGGTTGAAGCTGCCAACAGAGTTAGAATCCAAGATCCAGTTTTTGGTGAATATTATCGGCGTAAATATCAAGAAGTAAAGCATACCCCATCAAAACGCGCTCTCGTCCTTACCGCACGTAAACTTATTAGGGTGATTTTCTTCCTACTCAAAAATCATCAAATCTATCAGGAAAAGAGGTAATTGGTATAGGAAGATAAACTGATTCTCGACGCTTAGCTTTTAAAACACCTTGGGATCAAGGCTTATTTAAGTGCGTCAAAAATCTGGTCAAAACAAGTTTGTCAGTGATAATTTTATCTTGACTTATTACCACATGACTTTTTGTTTAACACTTAATTACTTATGTAACTAAGTATATATGTAAATGAGAGATTTGGCAAGAGGGTAAAAGAAAAAAGAACCTAAAGTCAAAATGCTTAGGTTCTTCTTACTTCTAATTATCAATAACTACTTTCGTTCCAGTTGGCACATTATATTGAATCCATGCTGCATCAGGAATAGATAGACGGATACATCCGTGTGACCCTTGATTAATTCCTAATTGACTTGCCTCATAAGGCTTGTAATTACCATAAGCGTCAGTTGGAACTGTATGGAAGAGGTAAACGCCATGATCTAAAAATGAAGTCCAGTGATTAGCTCCTTCTCCTAAACTCCGATTAAAAAAGCTATTTCCACGTTCATTTTGGATATGGAATGTACCAGTTGGGGTTGTACTTACACCATGATCATAGTAACCTGCTGTACAGTACATTGTATAAACAACATCATTATTGTTCATTAAATAAACTCGATTATTTCCAATCTTTACGTGAATCCAGAAATTATTAAGCGTCTTAAGATCTGGATATGGCGCATATTCTGATGGCTGACGATAATCAATTGGTGTCCGCATAAAATTATTTACCATCACTGGATTAGAGTAAATATCTGAATAATCCCCATTACTGGATGGATCATCGGTATAACGATGAATAAAACGAACTGTATGATGTTGAACATTATTCGGAATATCAATACTTAGCCTATAGCCAGATTCTCCACTATTAAAAATATATGGAATAGCCTTTGCAACATCTGAACGCACTAGACCTTTTTCTGCAATTTTCCATCTTGCTAATTCTTGACCATTTTCACCAAGTGCTAGCAAGTATTGATATGGTTTATTTACACTCTGATTGCTTGCATGCCAACCATTAATAGAAACCGTTGCCTTATTGACATCAATTTGATCAAAACTACCTACATTAGAACTATAATTATTGCTAATTTGATCACTATAATTGTTATTTCCTAATGGATCGGCTGAGAATCGCAAAAGAACTTGCATATTACCATTAACTAATTGTGGATCGAATTTTACTAAAGTATTGAAGCCACTATTCAAACTGTTAAATACCCCTGGATAAACTTTTGCAACGTCAGGACGAGCCGTTAATTTTACCTGTTGGCGTGCAATTTCCCTACCATTATTGAGAATAATCACATAGGCATTGGGTTGCATTAATGAATTATCATCAACCATCCAGCCGGCTACTTTTAGTCCATCCTTAGTCATTTGAACTTGATCAAGATAATTTGCCTTAGTATTTAAAATAAATGAATTCGACCAGTAATCAGTATAGGCACCTTGATCACCATTTCCCTCTAATGCGGTTGAATAACGGCTAACAACAGAATAGCTATGCCCTGATAACAACTTTACATTTGTTAAATCAAATTCAGCTTGGTAACCAGAATTACCTGCTGTCTTAATATCAGGATAAGCTTTTGCAACATCTGGACGAGTAAAGGAAGTTGCCTTGGTGACGGCCACTTGCTGATTAGCAGTTTGATCATAAAGAATAATGAAATGATTTTGCTCATACTGGGTAACATCATTCGCATGCCAGCCACTAATCTGAACGTTATTACCATCTGCGAGATTTACAGCATCTACCCATCCCTGATTGGCAAATCCTCCTCCAAATGGGGCAAACCAATAATCTATTGCATTACCATTACCAGCTGGATCATCTGTATAACGATCCACTACTTGAAGCTGGTGATTAAAGTTAAATAATGAAGCTGTTAATTTTACATCAAAGCCAGATTTCTCAGCTTGGTAAATTTCAGGATAAACCTTAGCAACGTCTGGACGAGAAATACTTTCCGTAATCCGTTGACGAGCAAGTTCACGGTTATTATTTGTTTTATCGATAACAATTATATAGTGATACTTCTTATTAGCAGTACCATTATTTGCATGCCAGCCACTTAGTTGTAACTGGTTATTCTTAACTGAAACATTATCCAAATTACCATAATTTCCATGATCAAGATTAAACGGTGTAAACCAGTAATCTATTGCATTACTATTACCATCTGGATCATCTGTATAACGGTCAACTACTTGAATACTAGGAGTAGTAGCAATAACATTAGCAAGGTCAAATTGAACATTGAAACCAGATTGAGCTGCATTGTAAATATTATGTACTACTGCAACATCATTACGTTCTACTTGCTCATTCGTAATATTCTTTCGAGCAATTTCTTGGTGTGTTTCATCGTTTAAAATAATAGTATAACGATATTTTTATTAATCGCTTTGTTAGTTGCGTGCCAGCCACTAATATTTAATTGGCCATTATTAAGACTATGATTGTCTAACCATGCATAGTTTCCTTGATCTTGCATGTCATAAATCGGTTCATTATTTGCAATTTGAGTAAATACCGCTTGAAAATTATTCATATTATCCGCAGTCTTGCTATCCCATTCACGCACAGCTTGCTCATTATTTAGCCAGACTGTTCCCCCATTAGTTGTGCTATCTTCTAGTACAACTGGTTGGTTATTATGAAACACAAACCAATAAGTATCATGAAATTCACTAGGAACAGTCTTCCCTTGGTAATGATTATAAATGGCAACAACATTGTAGTCATAATCATCATTACCTGTTTTGCTATAGCCAATTGTAGCATTTTGATTATCTTGTACTTTAGTTATGTCAAACATTGGATAATCGCCATCAATTGGCATTGAAGTTGATCCATCATACTTCTGAAAAGTCAGCCCATGTTGCTGTCCGTATTGGTTGATATAGCTATTAAGTTGTTGATCCTTAGTAGGATTCCAATTACTTTGTTGAACATTATTTTGAGGAATAACTGGTTGTTTAATTTGTTGATCTATTCCTTGCCTATTACTTTCTTGTAATTGATTTAAATTAACAGATTGTGAAATTGTATTGTTTATATCTGGATTACTATCGGCTTTTACTGTTATCCCAGTATTAACTCCAAAAACAGCGCTAATAATTATACCGATTACCCAATTTTTCTTTGCCTTATATAGTTTCTTTTTCATAAATAATTATCTCTCCTAATTCGTTTAATGGTTACGCTTTCAATCAAATTTTACAATAAAGAGAGGAGAAAAAGCTAAGAATCTTCAACCCTTATTTAAAAGCTTATAAATTATTTATACTCTGACTAATAATTAAACACTATATTTAATTGCCAAATATTTTCAACAAAAAAGGCTTAAAGTGCACGACACACCTTAAACCTTTTTCACCTATTAAGCAAATACCCGTCTGATACCTGCAATTACATTACGTTGACCATTAACAATTGGTTGAACCATTACTCTTGGTGGCCAGCTTTCAATTACTTGGTTATTACCGAGGTAAATCGCAACGTGCCAAATAGTATGGGTTCCTGGTTGATAGTAGAAGACAAGGTCCCCACGTTGCCGATCATTATATGAAACATTCATAAAGTGCGGATCAGCAAAGAGGTTTCGAGAATTCCATTCATTGCCAGGGAAGCCATGATAGATGGAACTGCATGAAGTTGGATTAATTCCACCAGCATATAGAGCTTGCATTACTAACCCAGAACAATCAACACCGTAAGCTGGAGATGAAGAACATCCTGCAAGCCATGGTTTACCCATGTATTGATATGCTTGACGAATCATTGCTTCAATATGATCTTGACGTGAAGCACCAGCACCTGCTCCAAGTGGGGCTACGTAGCTATCAATGCTTGTCCATTGATCAGCTGGAAGACCTAATGCAACCCAAGTGTTATAGTCAACCCAACCAGTTGCTGGTAAGCCATGAGCTCGTTGAACACTCATTACCCGGTAAGCATCAGCAGTAGTGTAAGTGTTATGTTGATAACCAGTCCCAATTCGATCCTTAACTAGTTGCGTCTTAATTCCTTCATAACCAGGGCCGATGTTATGACCAACGGGACCACTTGGTTGGATTTGACTATAGTTAATTTGGTACATCCATGAAGGATTTTGGTAAAGATTTAAATATTGATTAGTAAGCCATACTTGCGAATAGTTTCCTTCACCATTATCTGCGTTACTATAACGACTGACTAATTGCATAGCATCGTGAGCATATTGACCATCAATATTAAAGTCAACTGTAAATCGAGCGTTATTTGCGCCTAAGATATTACCATAAACGTTATTAATATCTGGACTGGCAACATTAGTTACTTCTTTTCGAGCGATTTCACGACCCTTACTTAAATCCCATAAGATTATAAAGTGATGAGAGTCAATCATCGATGCATCATCAGCGTGCCAACCAGAAGCAGAAATAGTTGTACCATTTTGAGTAAAATGATCTAACCATGCCTGATTATTATTTAAGTTCACATTATTGTTATACCAATAATCAATATGGTTTCCTTCCCCATTCTTGGCATCATCAGTATAACGGCTGACAAGAACAAATTGGTGACCAACCATTGCTGGAGTGATATCAAACGTTGTACTGTAGCGCGATTGACCAGCATTTTGAATGTTACCATATCCATTGCGAGCAACATCAACGCTAGGAACCACCTTTACATTTTCACGAGCAACTTCACGATTTGCCGTCTTGTCAAATAGAATAAGATAATGATTCTTTAATAGAACGGAAGCATCAGTCGCATGCCAGCCACTCACTACTACTTGTTTATTTGCACCATTAACGTGGAATTGGTCAAGGTACCCAGCTTGATTTGCATATACGTCTATTGCTTGATTATACCAATAGTCGGAATGATTTCCTTCACCATGAGTTGCATCATCAGTGTAGCGGCTAACGAGAACAAATTGATGACCGACCATTGCTGGAGTGATATCAAAGGAAGTTGTAAAACGTGCTTGATCAGCATTATTAACATCAGCAAAACCATTTTGGGCAACATCCGCACTTGCCAGTGTCTTAACAGCTTGACGAGCAATTTCATGATTTGCCGTCTTATCAAACAAGATTAGGTAATGATTAGTTAATACGGTAGATTGATCATTAGCATTCCAACCACTAACAATCACTTTGTTAGACTTATTATCAATTCTAAATTGATCGAGGTAACCGGCATTTTTGTCTTTACCTAATTTGAGAGAATTATTAAACCAGTAATCTGAACGATTTCCTTCACCATTCTTGGCATCAGAGCTGTAACGACTAACAATCGTTAATTCATCGCCTAACATTGCTGGGGTGATGGTAAAGTTAGCACTGAAACGGGAATGATCTGCATTAACAATTTCATTATAACCATTTCGTGCTACATCAGCACTTGCCAAAGTCTTAACAGCTTGACGGGTGATTTCCTTGTTCTTAGTCTTATCAAAAAGAATCAAGAAATGGTTTGGCTTGTTGACAGACTGGTCATCTGCATGCCAGCCAGAAACTTCAATATTGTTACCATTAACTTTGAAGTTATCTAAATAGGCAGCCTTAGTTTGAATCGTAGGATACCAAAAATCAGCACCACCGTTTATTTCACCGTTGGCATCATTAGTATAACGTGAAACGAAGCGAACCGAAGAAGCATTATTTAGACGATCTACTGGAATCGAAGCTTTAAAACCACCATTTTCAGAAATCGGAGCTTTAGGGTAAACCTTTTGAACATCTGGACGACTAACTGTTTCTACTTTTCCACGATATAATTCCTGATTATTATCACCATTTAAAGCAATTAAGTAATGGTCCATTCCTGTCTTATACTGGTTTGTAGCATGCCAACCGCTAACATCAATTGTATTAGCATTGTCAGTATCAGCAGTTACTGTATCGATATAACCAGCATTTACTGGTGTTTGGAAATCAATATCTGTGCCCTGTTGCTTATCAGTTGCCAAATTAGGCACCTTAATATCTGAAGGTTGAGCACCCTTGTCTACTGACTCGTTAGTTACAGCAACAGTTGGGGTTTGAGCTGGAGCAGTTGCCGTATCTGCATGCACTGTTCCACTAGCAACAGAAACTCCTGCTGCCACTGCTACTAGCGTAATCATCATCGTACACCAGTTTTTACCAGCTTTAAAAAGCTTATAGTGGCTTTTTCCTTGCATAATATTACCTGACTTTCTACAAATAAATTACTTTCACTTAAACACGTTAATTAAATCACAGGTTTAATAATTTTTAAATAGTTTTTCATTTTTTCTTCACAATTTTCAGGCAAAAAAATAAAGTACTTATGAAGAAAAAAAGCTCCATAAACACTTTATTAACTATTATAACTTCGCTGTTAACTTCACATCAGGGTACTTTTGCTTAAACCAATTTTCGGCGAATTGATTTTCAAACAAGAATAATGGCTGATCATGGATATCCTTGACTAAGATGTTTCGTGATGACGACATCTTTTCATCTAATTGGTCTGGATCAATCCACCGGGCAGTCTTAGTTCCCATTGGTTCCATCACAACTTCTGAATTATATTCATTTTGCATCCGGAACTTGAATACTTCAAATTGAAGTTGACCAACTGCACCGAGAATATAATCACCAGTAGAATAACTCCGGTAAAGCTGGACGGCCCCTTCTTGAACTAATTGATTGATTCCCTTGTGGAAGGACTTCTGTTTCATCACATTCTTGGCAGAAACACGGACAAACAGTTCTGGCGTAAATTGTGGCAACTTTTCAAATTGAATATCCTTTTTACCATTGTAAATAGAATCACCAATTTGGAAGTTTCCAGTATCATATAAACCGATAATATCACCGGCAACCGCTGTCTCAACATTTTCACGGGTATCAGCCATAAATTCAGTCACATTTGATAACCGCATTGGTTTCTTAGTCCGGGATAATGTGACATCCATCCCTCGATCAAATTCACCAGAACAAATCCGAACAAAGGCAATTCGATCACGGTGACGAGGATTCATGTTAGCCTGGATCTTAAAGACAAAACCAGAAAATTCGGGATCAAGGGGCTTAACAACATCCCCGTCCTCAGTTTTGTGGTCACTTGGTGCAGGCGCAAACTGTAAGTAGGTCTCCAAGAAAGTCTGAACTCCAAAATTAGTTAAAGCAGATCCAAAGAAGACCGGTGTTTGGTCCCCCTTGGCAATCTTTTCTTGATCGAGTTCATTACCGGCAACTTCAACTAATTCCATGCCGTCCATTGCATCTTGCCATTCACCATCACCAGCTAATGGGTTATCGCCCTTAACATTACCGTCTTCATCTAATGGTAAGTAAGGATTGTTTTCATCAGCTGGGTGCGTCAAAGCAACACGATGGTTAAAGCGGTCATAGATTCCCTTGAACTGGTGACCAGAACCGATTGGCCAGTTGATTGGGTAAGTCTCAATTCCTAATACGTCTTCAACTTCATTTAAGAGATCAAGTGGTTCACGGGCATCTCGGTCAAATTTATTCATAAAGGTAAAGATCGGAATTCCCCGCATCTTACAAATTTGGAATAACTTCTTAGTCTGCGGCTCAATCCCCTTCGCACTATCAATAACCATCACAGCAGAGTCAACCGCCATTAATGTCCGATAAGTATCTTCAGAGAAATCTTCGTGCCCTGGAGTATCCAAAATATTGATCCGCTTACCTTGGAAATCAAATTGCATAACAGATGAGGTAACAGAGATTCCCCGCTTCTTTTCAATCTCCATCCAGTCTGACTTTGCAAAATTACCGGTCTTCCGTGCTTTAACGGTCCCGGCTTCACGAACTACTCCCCCAAAAAGCAAGAGTTGTTCAGTAATCGTTGTTTTCCCGGCATCCGGGTGAGAAATAATGGCAAACGTACGCCGTTTATTAACTGCTTCAGCAAGTTCTTTTGGTGACATTAATTTTTTCCTTTCCTTATTTTATTCTCGTGAAATATCTCTACTATATTATTACAATTTTTTATGAAAGTCTATTCTTAAAAAAGTTACAGAAAGTTTAAAGTATTGAGATATATTTGAACTTAGGATTAATTTTCTGCTATATTAATAAAGTTAGAACTTATTTTTATTGAGGTACTTAGTATATGGATAATAACAATAACAACGAATCGCGGGAACATTACCGTAAACGGATGGAAGAACGTATCCAACGTGACGTTAATGAACGCAAGCGGCGAGAACGCGAGGAAGCACACAACAGACGTGAAAATCGTTTGCGACGAGAAGAAGAACAATCGTCACCCGATTATCAACCGCCAAAAAAGCATCACTACCGAACGCCAAATTGGGTGCGCGCTTTAATTGGGTTATTAATTTGTCTAGTAGTGGCCGGCGGATTTTACGAATATCATAAAGTTCACTCAGTTGCCAAAGGGGTGTTTGGCGCTGGTGATGGAAAAATTAGTAAAAAGTTACAAAAAGGTGAACCAGTTTCCGTCCTGGCCATGGGAACAGATGTCGGTGCTTTAGATCGTGGTAACAAGGGTGGTAATACTGACTCTTTGGAACTATTTACTATTAATCCGAAAAAGAAAACAATTACTATGACTAGTATTCCTCGTGATATCCTAGTACGTGTTGAAACTAGTGATGGCCCTGATTACGTTAAAATCAACGCTGCTTATTCAATCAATGGGCCAAAGCAAACCGTAAAGCAAGTATCAGAATTACTTGATGTACCGATTGATTACTATGCGGTTATTAACATGGGAGTTCTCGAAAAAGTTGTTAATTCCGTTGGCGGAGTCGAGGTTGATAACCCATTTGCCTTTGACTACGAAGGCCACCACTTCAAGAAAGGTAAACAACACCTCAACGGAGCAAATGCGTTGAAGTATTCCCGGATGCGGTATGATGATCCAAATAATGATTACGGTCGTCAAAAACGGCAACAACAAATTCTAAAGAGCGTTATTAATAAGTTCAAGGCTTCAGGTTCAATTGGGGCAGCTAACAAGATTTTAGATGCTGTTGGGGATGGCGTTAAGACTAATATTCCAATTGATGATATTGCGACCTTGTATGGTAATTACCATGGCGCAATGAACAATGTTAAGACCTACCATTTCCAAGGACAAAACGCAACGATCGAAGGAGTCTCTTTCCAGATTGCCAGTCCTAAAGAAATCAATCGGGTTTCAAAACTGGTACGAGCTCAACTTGACTTAAAGGCTAAGAACGTTGTTAATCACGAAACGAAGATGTACAAGTCACAACCACACTATAATGGTTACAATGAAACAGACTTTATCCTTCCTGGTGGTGCCAGTTACAATGATCCTGGTAGTGGTAATGGAAGTGATGAAGTTATTGGCAGCTCTCGTTCATCCCGACGGAGTACAAATGAGACTGAATCATCTTCAGCATACACAGCGGGTAACAATGAAAGCTACAGTGAATCTCGAGCAGTTCCGGCAACTGGAAACCAAACACCGACTGCTCCTATCCAGCATCATTATTCTACCCCTCAATACCACACTTATAATGGTTATCATTCAACTTATACTCACCCAACATATGGCAATCATTATGGATATACACATCGGTATTATTAATAAAAAAGCATTTTCGCAAGTGAAGACGAAAATGCTTTTTTATTATTCAGTTTTATTTTTATCAACAGGATGTTCAATTCGATAAATATCAAAGAAGTATTCACAAACAGTCTTGATAACGGCATAGAATGGAATGCATAAAATCATTCCTCCGATTCCAGCAATATGGCCCGCAGCAAGTAATAACATAATGATTGTTAATGGGTGAATCTGAAGCGTCTTCCCGATGATATTAGGATAAACAATATTTCCATCAACTTGTTGAACAACGATCACCACCACAATTACCCAAATGATCTTATTTGGTGCCATCGTTAAAGCAACAAATAATGCTGGTGCAATCCCGATATAAGGTCCGATATATGGAATGATATTAGTCAAACCAGCAACAATTCCGAGAACAATTGCCAGCGGCTGGCCAATAATAACGTAACCAATTGAGGTAAATACACCGACAAATAAACATTCAATCATTTGCCCAGAAATATAGGAAGATAGAGTTGAATTCATTTTCCCAAGCAAGTCATTTACTTCTTTTGCATGGTGGGGAGAAAGCCATTTTTGAATACTTGGAATAAGTTTAGACCCATCCTTAAGCATATAAAATAGCATTACCGGAACAGTAATTGTTACCACTGTCACGTTCGTCAGCATTCCAATAATATCCCCGACCCGCGTTGATAGGCCTTGCAAAACTTTTTGCGCATATCCTGCTAGTTGGTGATCAAATTGCCGATAATATGCATTTAGATCCACGTTTCGCAAGAATGAGTGCTCAATTGTATCATTAATAAGGTGTTGAATTCCTGTGACCGTCTGCGGCATGTTACGTACTAATGTTGAAATTTCCTTTACAACTGGTGGAATTAACATGGCAATTCCACCAACAACAATTACGATCAATAAAAGTACGATTAATAAGCTAGCAATTCCACGATTCATATGAAAACGCCCAATTTTGATCTTCATAAAAAGCTTTAAGACTGGGTTTAGCATATAATATAGGAATCCAGAAATAATCAATGGAACAAAAACTACTGAGATAAATGTTAAAAACGGCTGAAAAATAAACTGAATTTTTGTACACATCCAGATTAGAGTTGCCACTGTTAGTAATAGCAATGGCCAAAACAGCCAATGATAAAATTTTTGCTTAGACATTTAAGTTTTCCTCTCAAAAATAAAATCTACCTAAAATTGTACAATAAATTTAGGTAGATTTGTTTAAATTATTAAACTTCAGAAGGGTTAGCTAATTTCATCCACTCTTCTTTATTTAAATAAAAGATAGAACGGTCTCGGTCATCACCGGTATACTGCCATCCAGTTATTTGTTTGAAAGCCCCTGAATTTACATTCATGTCTGGAACAGTCCATGAATGCCAGTTCATAGATGGATATTTTGCTACCCATAATCCACAATCATTAGCACAGTTAGCAACCTGATTAAGTGCAGATTCTTGAACATAAATAAGTGGCCATACATTGGTAAGACGATGAACTTCATCAACAAATTGTCTTGCCCAATTGGTGTTTCCCCAGGCAGGATTTTGGCCTTGTTCCCAATCAAGAATTAAAATACTTTGACCTACGTAGTTCTTAATACTATTTATAAAGTATTGAGCTTCTGTAACAGGATTACCTCCACCAGCATAATGATATAGCCCTGTTAACTTTCCCTCCTGTTTAGCAAGATTATATTGATGATTACATTTAGGATTAACATAATAAGTTCCCTGAGTTGCCTTAACAATTACACCTTGTGCATAGGAATCACTAATTATGCTATCATCACTGCCAGAATAAACATCGACTGTATAGAGAGGAGATGCATTTATGTTGTTTATTGTTTCTACAGTGATTAGATTACCAGCGTCGTTAACTAAGTAATCATGACTGTATTGGTCACTATAATTTTGGTTAGCATCATCACCAGCAAACCGCATAATTACTTTAAGGGTGCCGTTTACCTTAGCTGGATCCACCTTAAATTCACCGTTAAAGCCACTCTTTTGCGAGTTGTAAATGCTTGGATAAACTTTAGCTACGTCGGGACGGTCAGTTAGTTCGACCTTCGTTCTGGCAACTTCTTGGCCATTATTCAATAAAATAAGGTAAGCATTAGGCTTGTTAATTGATTGGTCACTAGCCATCCATCCTTTAACACTGTAGCCACTATCTGTTTTAGTAAAGCTATCAATATAAGAAGCCTGCTGATTTAAAGTAATTGGTGCTGACCACCAATCAGTGTATTTACTTTGTCTATTATCCCCATTGCCTCCATCTAATGTAGAATAACGGCTAACGATTGAGTAACTGTGGTTAGGGATAAGAACCACAGAACCAAAGTTAACATCAAATCCAGACTGACCTGCCGTCTGCACATTGGGATAAACCTTGGCTACATCTGGTCGAGTAACATTCGCAACCTTAATTGTCTTTACTTGAGTCTTATTCGTATTATCAAATAAAATTAGGTAGTGGTTATTTTCAATTTGTGAATAGTCAGTAGCGTGCCATCCACTAACAGTTAATTGACCATTACTAAGATTAAAGGAGTCAAGATTTCCTTGGTTACTGGTATTACCTGACATAAATTTTTTAGGTGCAAACCAATAATCAACCCGGTTGCCTTCACCATTAGCAGCATCGCTATAGCGACTGATAATTTGTAATTCGTGATTAAAGTCAATCCCAGCTAACGAAAAAGCTGTATTAAACCCTGAAGCTTTAGCATTAATAACCTGTGGATACACTTTAGCAACATCAGGACGTTCTGTAGCTTCAATTTTGTTCCGGGCAATTTCGCGTCCCGTTGTTCGATCAAATAAGATGACATAATGATTAGTTTTACCTAAAGCCTGATTTGTCGCATTCCAACCAGAGACTTGAAGCTGATTATTGGCAACACTAAAATTATCGAGATAAGCATAATTTCCCCTATCAAGATTAATTGGTTGTGACCAATTATCAACATGATTCCCTTCACCATTAGCGGCATCACTATAACGACTAACAATGTGAATCTGGTCATCAACGCTCTTAACCTTGCTCCAGTCCAGATTATTCATCGTTGCTTGGTAACCGGAATCCTTAGCGTTGACCACATCCGGATAAGCCTTGGCAACATCAGGACGCGCTACATTTCCGGTTACCGATGTACGACCTAATTCAGTATTAGTAGTACTATCATAAGCCACTAAATAACGATTCTCTTTGCCAGCGGCCTGATTGGTTGCTTGCCAGCCACTAACATGCAAGTCATTATTATTAACAACTTGAGCAGAATCAAGGTAGCCGTAGTTCCCGTTATCCTTTGCTTGAGCAGCCTTTTCTTGACTAGCTAGCTCTGCATTGGCATCGCCAGTAGTAGGATTAGTAGTTTTAACTACCGGTACATTATCAACCGGCGTATCAGCTTTTACGTTTGTATTTCCCAATACTAATCCCGCTGAAACAGCCGCAACAGCTAAAGCCATTGCACACCAATTTTTACCATCTTTGTATAATTTATAGTGTTTCTTTATTTCCATTGTTATCTCCCTATAAGTTAGAAATATCACTATTAAAGATACCACAAAAATGATTACAGTTTTATTAAGATTTAAATTATTTCCATAAATTTATTAAGGGCTGTTTGCCAATCAATAATCTCAAAGCCAGTATCTTCTGCCTTCTTCAAGCTCATAACTGAATGGCGAGGGCGGTAAGCTTTGGCCGGATATGCTGAAGAATCAACAGGAGCGACTTCAACATCTTTATCCTTTAAGATCTCGGTAGCGAATTCGTACCAGGAACAACTATTTTCATTAGATAGCTGGTAGGTACCGAATGGCTGATCATGATCGACTAAGTAAGTCATAAATTCTGCCAGGGTTCTAGTCCAGGTTGGCCGACCAAATTGATCGTTAACGACAGTGAGCTGATCATGGTCTTTGGCAAGACGAATCATTGTGTATACAAAGTTCTTGCCATATTTACCAAAGACCCAGGATGTCCGAATGATGTAGTAATCAGTTAAGATTTCTTGGATTGCTTTTTCACCGGCAAGTTTAGCTTTACCATATTCATTCCGTGGATTAGTGGGCGCATCAACTTCATACTCGCCTTCATTGGTCCCATCAAAGACATAATCGGTACTGATGTAAACCATCTTAGCGCCAACTTTTTTAGCGGCCTCGGCAACATTGCGCGTACCATCGGCGTTTACTTGCCAATTGAGGTCTTTAGCAACATCTTCCGCGTTATCAACGGCGGTATAAGCAGCACAATGATAGATTACTTCCGGCTTAAGCGCACTAATCTTTTCATTTACAACAACTTGATCAGTGATATCCATTTGGTTAGAATCAAAAGCGTCATATGCACCCCCGCGTTCATCCAATAAATTACGTAATTCGGAGCCAAGTTGACCATTGGCACCAGTAATTAAAATTTTTGTCATTTGTTTTCTCCTTAATTAAAGCTAATTAATGATATAATCAGTTTGACAACAGCTCTCAATATTTTTCCATGTCATCCATCTGTTGTCCTTAAAGTAAGAGTCGTGCATTCCTTAAACTTCGGGAATAACACGACTCTTTTTATCTTTTATTGACCGTTTTTCGCATACTTCGCTTCAACTGCGGCTTTCTCGTCCTTCCACCAATCTTGGTGTTCCGTATACCAATCAATCGTGTGTTGTAAGCCGGTCTTGAAGTCAGTAAATTCGGGCTGCCAACCGAGTTCAGTCCGGAGCTTCGTGGCATCAATGGCATAACGCAAATCGTGGCCGGGACGATCCTTGACATGGTCATAAGCATCTTTAGGTTGGCCCATTAACTCTAAGATCATTTCGAGAACTTCCTTGTTGTTCTTCTCGCCATCGGCCCCGATGAGGTAAGTCTCACCGATCTTTCCCTTGGTCAAAATATCCCAAACCGCCCGCGAATGATCATTAGTGTGAATCCAGTCCCGCACATTCTTACCGGATCCATAAAGCTTGGGGCGAATACCGCTCAAGATATTAGTAATCTGACGGGGAATGAACTTTTCAATGTGTTGGTAAGGGCCATAGTTATTGGAACAATTGGAAATCGTCGCCTGTAAACCAAATGACCGGACCCAGGCCCGCACTAACAAGTCAGAGCTAGCCTTGGATGAAGAGTAAGGACTTGATGGTCGGTATGGTGATTCAGGAGTAAACTTTTCTCCTTTCCCTTCACCATGACCGGGTAAGTCTTCCCGCAACGGTAAATCCCCATATACTTCATCCGTTGAAATATGGTGGTAACGGACGTCATATTTGCGACAAGCATTGATTAAAACTGAAGTCCCAACAATGTTAGTTTGGATGAACGGGGTTGGGTCAATCAACGAATTGTCATTGTGACTTTCCGCGGCATAATGCACAACTGCATCAGCTTTGCTTACTAATTTATCAACTAAATCCTTATCACAAATATCGCCAACTACGAGCTCAACTTTATCCTTTGGCAAGCCATCAAGATTGGCCGGATTACCAGCATAAGTCAGTTTATCTAAAACCGTAATGTGCTCAACTTCCGGGTGGTGGTTAACAACATAGTGAACAAAGTTGGAACCGATAAAACCGGCTCCCCCGGTAACAATAATATTTTTAAAAGTTTCCATAGCGACCTCGCTTAAATTTCACCATAAACAAAGGGGTTGTCTTTTTCAAATTCAGTTAAGGTTGGTTGTGCAGCATCCTTTTCGGAAGTAATAGCCTTATCAAATTCAATTGGCCAGTCAATGTTTAGTTCCGGCGTCTTAAAGGAAATTCCGCCATCAGCTTCTGCATCATAATAGTTATCACACTTATAAACAAAGTTAACGTTATCAGTTAGAGTCAAGAAGCCATGAGCAAATCCCCGGGGAACTAATAGTTGACGGTGGTTACTTGCGGATAAGATATAACCTTCCCATTGCTTGTATGTTGGTGAACCCTTCCGTAAGTCAACAATCACATCAAGAACAGCACCGGTAACTACCCGGATTAACTTTGTTTGGGCTGCTTTCCCCCGTTGGAAGTGTAAGCCACGAAGGACACCAGCATGCGTAGAAAGGGACTGGTTATCTTGAATAAAGTTAAAGTCAATCCCAGCTGCCTTGAAGTCACGATCAGAGTAAGTTTCTTCAAAGAAACCCCGGTGATCACCAAAGACGGCCGGCGTAATAATTTTGACGTCTTGTAATTTTGTTGTTTGAACGTTTAATTTTCCCATTACTTGTTCACTCCTAGTCCTGTTGTGCTAACCGTAATAAGTATTGACCATAGTCATTCTTCTTTAATGGTTGAGCAAGTTCAACTAACTGGTCCTTATTAATGTAACCCATCCGATAAGCAATTTCTTCTAAGGAAGCCACTTTTAAGTTTTGCCGCTTTTCAATCGTGGCGATGAAATTGGCTGCTTCAAGCATTGAATCGTGCGTACCTGTATCTAACCAGGCATAGCCACGACCCATTAACTTAACATCAAGCTTGCCTTGACGCAGGTATTCCTTGTTAACATCAGTAATCTCAAGTTCGCCCCGATCCGATGGCTTGATGTTTTTTGCAATATCAACTACTTGATTATCATAGAAGTAAAGACCAGTCACCGCATAATTACTCTTAGGATGAGCCGGCTTTTCTTCAATCGATAAGGCATGCATCTGGTCATCAAAATCAACCACGCCAAAACGTTCTGGATCATTGACATGGTAACCAAAGACCGTGGCGCCATCAGTTTTTTTCGCTGCTGATTGAACCAATTCAGACAGACCAGCTCCATAATAGATATTGTCTCCTAAAATCAAACAAACACTATCGTCACCAATAAAATCTTCGCCGAGAATAAAGGCTTCGGCGAGTCCATTTGGCTTTTCTTGAACTTTATAAGAGAAGTTTAGTCCTAAATTGGTCCCATCCCCTAAAAGTTCTTGAAAAAGGGGCATATATTCTGGAGTAGAAATCACCAAAATATCCCGAATTCCGGCCAGCATCAAAGTCGACAAAGGATAGTAAATCATCGGCTTATCATAAACCGGAATCAATTGTTTTGAAATACCACGCGTAATTGGATAGAGGCGGGTTCCTGACCCACCAGCTAAAATTATTCCTTTCATAGTGGCCTCCTTATGATTAACAAAAATCCTTTCTTATTTTAACACAAGTAATTGAACAATGTTTTTATATTAAAAATTCGCTCTAGGTTTCTATATAAAATAAGCAGCACCTACATTTAAAGTACTGCTTAGCTATAAACGATAAATTAATATAGATTTTGTGGTAACTTAATAGCATCAAACCAGAAATCAGTACGATTACCCTCACCATTGTTTGCATCACTATAGCGGGAAACCACTTGGATCTCATGTCCAATTAAACTACTATCTAATTTAAATGCTGCTTTGAAACCAGATTTAGCAGAGTTATAGATTGACGGATATGCTTTTTGAACATCAGGTCGGTCTAAGTTAGTTACTTGTTGACGTGCAATTTCACGGTGAGTTGTAGCATCATAAAGGATAACAAAGTGATTCTTTTGATTATAACTTTGATCAGCGGCTTGCCAGCCAGTTACCCTTACTTCACCATTCTTTACAACAAAGCTGTCAAGAAATCCTTGATTGTTGCTTGGGACAGTGGTAGGAGCAAACCATGCATCAGTACGATTACCTTCACCATTATTTGCATCACTATAGCGGGAAATTACTTGTAACTGATGTCCCGCGTAAGCTGCTCTATTAAAGTCAAAGGTAACATCAAAGCCAGACTTTCCAGCATTAGCAATGTTTGGATAAGCTCGTTGAACGTCAGGGCGACTGACATTACTTACTTGTTTACGAGCAATTTCTTGATGAGTGGTAGCATCGTAAAGAATCACAAAATGATTTTGTTCCTTAACACTTGCATCAGCAGCTTGCCAACCACTAACATGAACTTGGTTATCTGAAATCTCAACCTTATCTAAATATGACTGGTTCGCATTAAACGTTTTTGGTGCAAACCAATAATCAACATAATTGCCTTCACCATTAGCAACATTACTGTAACGAGAAATTACTTGAATATTATCACCAATCAACGCCGGACTAATGTTTACTTGAAGGTTAAATCCTGATTTACCAGCATTGTAAACATTGTAGACCTTGGCAACATCATTACGAATTGCGGAATTAACTTCATATCGACCTAACTCCCGGTTTTTAGTGGCATCATAAAGGATAATAAAATGATGATCCTTGCCAACAGATTGATCAGTTGCATGCCAACCACTAATATTAAGAGTATTAGTAGCAGTATCAATATTGAAATTGTCAAGATAACCAGCATTGGTATTAAGATTTACCGAATTAAACCATAAATCGTCTCCACCATTTGGTTCCCCATTAGTATTCTTAGTATAACGAGAAACAACTTGAATTGCCTTACCTGCAAAATTAGCAGAGTTTGGAACAGTTAAGCTAAAACCACCCCAACCAGAAATCTTGGCATTTGGATAAACGTTTTGGACATCTTGCCGGTAAGTACCAGGAACTTCTTGACGATATAATTCTTGCTTAGTATTACCATCAAGTAGAATGATAAAGTGATGCATACTTTGATCATAATTATTAGTAGCGTGCCAGCCTTCAACTTTAAGGTTATTTCCTTGAACAGAAACATTATCAATATGACCAGTATTGATGTTGTCATTAAAAGCTTCTTGGTCCCAAGCAGTTAAATTATATTGTTGGATTACACGATTAAGTGTAGTAGTATAGCTAGGATCAGTCGCATACCCGTCCTGTCGAATTAAGCGAGTGACTGTTTGATAATCTTTCTGACCAATTAAATTACTGTAACGGCTATTTTCTTTTAAGAAACGCCCATGATCGACAATACTTTCATAATTTGACGGATATGCACGGAAAGCATCATTTATTTGAACATACCGACCACCATAATACTCATAAGTCGGCATTGTAACTGATTGTCCATTATAAGAGCCTTTGATCCCAAACAAGTTATGACCCTGAGTAGTTAAAGCAGATTGCCCCCAACCACTTTCAATAATAGCTTGAGCACCAGTCAATGATGGCAAGACTCCAAATTGCTTCCAGCCATCAACGGCTCCTTGGTGGATACTTTCTAAAAATTGTACGTTACGAGCAGAAAGCCCATTAGTGTTAATGTTACCAGTCCCACTAACGGTCGTTGAAGTAGTTCCATTTTCTGGATCAGCTTGGGTATTACTTATTTGATTCGTTGACACATTAGGCTGAGTATCAACTGCTGGTGTATTAGCGACATTTTGTGCATTCTCCGCGCTAATATCAACAGCTCCTTTATTAGGATCTGTATTAGCAGTCTGCTCAGCGGCATGAGTCTGAACAGCTTGGGCAGTCATCAAAACAACATTAGCATTTTGATAATTACTACTTTGTTGATTGTCACTGGTTTGTGTAGTAGTGACCGCTGTATTAGCAGTAACATTGGCATCATCAGCATGTGCATTTCCTTGGAAGAAAACTAATGAAGCCCCAAATGTAAAGATTACTGGTAATACAATGCGAAACTGATTGTTTTTTGAGTTACTATCACTTGCCATAATTTAAGATATACCTTTCCCTTTTATATAGTCGTTTTTTAGTTTACCACTCTTAAATTACAAAAAGATTACAAGTAAGTTTTAAGTGGGTTACTTGTAATCTTTTGCCATAATATATAAATTATCTCTAAAATTAACCTATAATTATAAAATATATTAAAATCAATTATTAGATAATTTTTAGCTTTTGGATTGGTTTTGCTTATTTAAAGGTTGCTTTTTATTAATTTTTTAATCTGATTTGCTTTTTGTAATATTTTTATATTATCTATTTTCCCTAAATTAGAATAATTTTTCCCTTTATAACTATAAAAGCGTTTATAATTAGCAGACAGTAAATATTTACTATTAATTATCACGAAAGTTTTAATAGGCTGCTTGCTTACACCATTACGAACGTCCAAATAGCTTGTCTTCGATATCATAAATTTGTCTTGCTTTTCAAATTCTTTTTTTATGTAACTTTCTGCTTGCAAGATTACTGCAAATATTTCTACTTTCATTGTCTTATCCACAATAACAAAATAGAACACAAAAATTTCCTTTTTACTGTCACTAGACAAAGATGGCATTTTAACTTGAATATTACTTAAAGTAATAGACTTTCCATCATTATTAATTACCCCATCGTTATTAATAACATTATTGAATTCCGGTTCCCTTTTACCTTTTTTGTAAACAGCAATATATACACTATCGATCATACCATGCTCAATAGTTAGACCTCCAGCTATTTCAAAGTTAAATTGATAATATTCCTTTGAGTTCTGATCCACAGGCAGTTCGTCTTTACTCTTATTTTTTATACTGAATATAGAGAAATCATTAATTGTTACTATTAAGGGAGCAGTTAATTCACTGATGTTATTAGCAATCTCACTTATCTTTTTAGACTTCTTAGCAAGATTATTAGCCTCACCACTTATCTCATTGCTTTTTTTAGAAAGAGTATAGCTAGAAAAGCCAAAAATTATTGTAAAAAAGCCAAAGATAATTGTCGAAGCTATATTTATAATATCCTTATATTTCAAGAGATCATCCAAAAAGCTTACCAAATATCTTCTCTCCTTATACTTGATATATATTCAAATACAGAATATTAATTAATGTTATTTTCTTTTATTACGCCGTTTGTAAAATTAAGTTAGAAAAGGAACAAGCCATTTGTGATAGACTTTTGAATAACCACAAATGACCTATAAACATCTCACCACATATGAATTAACCCTCATAGCTGATTTTGGAAACCAGAGAACGAAGACTAATCAAGTTGCTAAATTTCTTAAGCAAAGCCAAGAAATTGTTTATCGTGTTTATCGCTTCCTCATAGCAGTAAGACAGTATCTCCAATCCTACCAACGTAATAAACGGCGTTGTGGATGTGGAAAAACTCAACTTCCTAAAGCCGAGATTAGCTACATCAACAAACAAATTAAAGCCGGTCACCTCAGTCGCAGTATCTATCAATGATATAGTAATTTCCCTCATTACCAGCACGAGTTTGGTCACTTTGAAGCTGATACTGTTCAAGGGAAAAGCCATCGTGGTGCGGTGATGACACTCGTGAAACGCCAGTCCATTATCCTTAACGTTCACCGTAAAACTGATAAAGCTGTCAACCATCGCCTAGATAATTGGCTTTCTAAAATGCCTCGTCATTTTGTTAAGTCAATTACTTTTGATAGCTAGATGGTGTGATATCGCTAATAAGCATGATACCCACACTTACTTTACGAAGGTTGATGCACCGAACCAACAAGGCTTGAATGAAAACAACAATGGTCTTTTATGTCATGACGGTCTCAGTAAACGCTTTGACTTCTGACATCTACCTGTGATGCATTGTTAATGCTTCGTAGAAATAATATTCCACAAAAGTCGCTTAATTACTGCACGCTACTCGAAGTATTTCTAAGTCATATCACAGATGAACAAGTTTCAAGTTTTTTCTAATTTAAATTAACATTTCGGTTTTCTAAAGCTCTAGATAAGCTTATTTTAGAATTTTGCTTTTTTGAGAGACCCCAACCCTTTTTTCCTGACAAAGGAAATGACACCGATAATCCAAGTTAACATACTAGTTACTACAGAAAATTTATCTAAATTTGACATTTGATATTTGACTTTAATTAAATTACTATTATTAGTTTTCCCTACAACAATTTGTCTGTAACTATTAACTTTATAAAACAATTCCTGGTCATTTTTATTATAGACTTTCAAATTTCTATAGGCGAAAATTGGTAGTGTTATATTTCTAGAATTTTTAAATTTACTATTATTAAATTCGATTTCATTGGGTTTAACAATAGTCTTTTTTAAAGTAAACTTTTTCCCGTTAATACTAGCATTCTTTGATATTATTTCAGGAAGTTTTTTAGTACCATCTATAGGAGCATAGTCCCCTAAGTGATATAAAGCTGGTTCTACTTTTTTTCCAGAATCAGTATAATTAACTCCTCTTGGGGTAAATGTAGCCAAAGCAAATTTTTCATTATTATTTACTGGATTTTTAAAATTGGTTATTCCAGCATACCATGGCACTATAGTTATTACAGATAGTACAAGTATGACAATTATTCTTCTATAGTATGAAGTAGCAATGATACTTATTAAAATATAACATTCATGTCCTGCAACTAGGCTTAATAAGTACGATGATATCGTTAAAAATCTCCAAGGAAATTGGATAATGCTCAATGGCGTTTTTTCAATCAAGTTCCAAGGTAATAATGACGTCGATACAAACAAGAATACTATCCCCAAAAAATAAATTATTTTATAATTTTTATCCCAATCTTTATACTGTGCAATTCCGATAATTATTGCTAAAAATAAAATTATACCAATATTATAAGTATTACCTGCATCACCACGAGTTAAATTATTATTTAGCGATTCCATAATAACCTTACTTGGCAAAAGCGCTTGTGCAACCATATCCATTTTATCGGGTTGTGATATTTTTTGATATGTCTCTTGTTCTAAGAAAGGAATCCAAAAAATTGCTGAACTTAAAATAGAAATTAATATAGCCCTCCCAAGGTCTATAACACGGTTTCTTCTTTTTGTTATTTTTTTATAAGTTATGAAAATAATAAAAAGAAGAAGCAAAAAAATAGCATAAAGTACTACACTAAGAAGATGTGATAGAAGAACAAATGACATACCAAATCCAAGAAAGGGCCAATCTTTACTATTTCCTAATACAATTGCATACAACCCATACACACATAATGGCAAAAATGTTAATGCTATAAACTCTCCTAATGCAAACCTGGCATAAATATCTATTGTTCTGTAAGAGCAAAACGTATAGATTATTGCAGTCATAAAGGATTGTAAATTATTATTTGAAAACTTCTTTGTTGTCCAGTAAGTAAATGTCAACGTTAAAAATGTATAGAATGCTATTCCAATATATATTGCAATAACACTATTTTTTACAAGCAAACCAAAAAATATAAATGGTAATAACGTTACCCAAGGATAAAACAAATTTAAAGGGTAACCAATACTATGGAAAGTATAAGTGTATATACCAATAAATAGATTTCCATTTTTAAAATTAGTTACCATCTCCAAAATTCTATGAAGTTGAAATATTAAATCATCACCATAAAATATTATATTTGTTTTAACTAATGGTAATATAAATATCACTGACAAAAAGCAAAATAATATTAATAATATGAGTTTCTTAACGATTATATTATTTTTCACTGTATCCCTCCTAAGCTACACTCTAATTTGTTTACTACTAATTTTCCAAGCTAATAATTTAATTCCAATCCAAAAAAATGTCTAATAATATACGACTGAAAGTAGAAAGGTAACCCCAGGCCAAAAAGAAATCTATAGTATTTATATACAATAGCGGTAATGTTTCTCTTCCAAAAAATGCTAGGTAATTGCCCAATTTTGTACTGCTTATACCTTCTGAAAAATAAATTATGCAATAAGAAGCAGAAATTATAAAAATCATAGAGAAAATAAAATTAGGAAATACTCTCATTGCCATATCTATATAAATCTTATTTTCTAATCCCAAAATCCAAATTGCAAAGGCAATTGTGATTAATAAAACTCTTTTCCTTTCTATTGCTGGATAATGTTCTCGAAACTCAGCACCTATCCACATAAATAAACAGGCAACGGGCACTAAATCCCATGCCTGAATTAACCAAATTCTATCAGCAAAGCTACTACTAATGTAGGCTAATACAACAAAAACTATCCCTACATAGTTTAAATCTATTACTTTTGTCATAAATAAAAGAAAAACTTACTCAAAAAAACACAATTAAAAACCACATAGTATCAATTGTAAAGTGTCCTCTTGCTGGAGTTGGCGGTGCAAAACTAATGCACTTAATATTGCCTAAAAAATACATCTTTATTATAGATATGGAACATTATTCGTTCAATTGTACAAACAATCACTACAATTATCGTTGGAACTAGAATCTTTTTAATTAGCTTAAATAGTTTTTTCCCTATAATTTTTTATCTTCGTCGTAAATCCAGACATAATAAAGAATACGGGCATATGAAATGAATATATTAATAATGTTAGTAAATTTTCACCAGGTGCACCGGTTAAATTATGCCCTGTAATCATTGCTAAAATTGCAATTCCTTTAACTATATCAACCCATTAAATTCTTTTCTTTACATAATGAAGTAGATACACTAATATAATCCCAGCCCATCCGATAAATGCTATTAATTTAAAAATTGACAGTAAAATAATTGGTTTATATGAAACTATAATCTTATAACTTCCCTTGTTAAGTTTTAGTAAAACAGTGCCTCGATCTGACATTTTATAATTACTGACTTTATTATTAAGTTTTACATTTGTATGTTTATAAGCCAAAGCGGGTAAATCTACTTTACTATTTTCTTTCAAACTTATATTATATATAAGTTTGTTAGCATTGCTTTTTTGGATCACTTTAGTCTCTTTGTTATTAATAAATGTAACTCTATTAAATATTGACTTCCAATTTTTAAATGCAGCTACTGGCATATAATCAGTTTCCCCATATAATGCACCATATGAAAATTGTCTATTATATGAAGTGTTTGTAAGAATAATCGGTGTATCAGTCGAGTCTCTCAAGGTTTTATATTTTCCATGACGACTATTTGCTAGTACTGCCACGCTATTGTCAGTATTTTTATTTCTCGCAATATCTGAATAAATACTACCCGCATATAACAAAATAAAAAACAATAAAATAACACTAGTAATAACATTAGTGCTAATAGTAGAATAGTTAAGCTTTAAAAGTGCTTTTGATAATACAATTGCTAAAAAAGCAATCGCATAGCTAGTATAACGATAGGGGAATTGAATAATGGATAGTGGAGTCTTAGCAAAGTATTGCCAAGGAAAAGCCGTTGTGATCATTAAGGTAATAACCACACCTATAATATAAGCCCATATATACTTTGAGTTTTTATCTATAAATATCCATCCAAACACTAAAGCTATCAAAAGTAGAAGACCGATTCCTCCGCGATTAAGCGCATCATTAGAAATAGCCGATACAATGAAATCTCCTGCTGACTGCATCAGCATAAACCCAGAGGATGGTCTCATTAAATTACCATGCAGGTAATCAGTAAACAATGGAATAAATTGCCATGCAGAAAGCAAAACAAAAAATATTACTGCTTTTATTAAATTAATAAGTTTATGCCATTCTACTTTTTGTTTTTGAATGACATAGCAAATTAACATAATAAAGCAAACCTCAACTGAAATGAAAACACTAACATAATGACTATAAGCCATTAATGTCATTCCAACAGCTAACGTTATCCATTTATTACGATAAAGTACATTCCACATACCAAGTAATATTAACGGAATAAATGTATATGCTTGCGCTTCTCCTAACACATAATTGCTTAAAGTAAGATAAAGATGATACGGAGCTATTACGTAGATAATTGCGAAAAAGAGAGATTGCCGAATATCTCCATTGGTAAAAGACCTCATGCAATAAAAAGCGATTAACCCTGTAGCTAAGAATAAAAGCCACACATATACCAAATATGCTGTAACAGGAGCAAAAATAAATTTTAATAACGCCCATGGATATAAAAAGACAGATGGATAAAACAAAAAATTAGCATTCCCCACTTTACTAAAAGTGTCTGTTGCAAGATACGTGAATAAGTGTCCTCTTTGTAAGTTTAAATAAATTTGTTGAACCCTTGCCGAATGAAAACTCCAGTCAGAATGAACGCCTATTTGTCCTACCCATAAAAAGGGTAGGATCATTAATACTGTAAAAGTAACTATCGTAATAATCGCTATAATACTTTTTAACCTTTTGTTTTTCATAATAATCCTTTTTACTACCAGATATTTGTCCACAATGGCAAATACTTCTGTAATTCTATGCCCTTAATCTGCAAAATAAAAATTGACATATTAACAATTGCAAATATTGATAATACAAATAATATTTTTCTATTCTTGCTTAATATCTTTTTTATTAAAGGAATGCACATTATTAAAAATGCAAAGCCTAGCACTGCAAAAGTTCTTGTTGCGGAAACGTAACTTGTAGGAGAAAATCCAAGTGCTACTCGCGCTAAAAATGCTCCTCCTAATAGAACTATCATTTCAATATATAAAAAGCTATTTTGCCCATAATAATATGTAAAGACAAGCAAGATAATATAGCACCAATATAACAGAAACTGAACAATTGAAGTAATGGTCATATGGTTAAGCAATCCCAATTTAGGAAAGGTAAACAAAACTCGAAAATGTCCTGTTAAAATAAACATATCAAACAAAATATTAACAGTAACTAAAAGAATTAAATTAATTCCAGATGCCAGCATATATTTTTTTGATGTAATTAAAATATGTGTCCAAAATATTAATAAGGTTAACAGCATCACTAATAATGAATTACTAAATAAAATATGTTCTCCTGTTGTCATAAAGCCAATATCCAACTTATTAATCATATTTAGTTTAGAAAATTCTGGAAACCATTTTGCGGTTTCTAATTGACTCCGTACTCTATTTCCTGGGCATAAAATAAAGTATATAAAGTTAAATAATATAAATATTAATTGTAAACAGTTATACTTATAATGAGGGCTGATATTATGCTTTATTGCTCGTATCATAATATTAGTAATATAAATAATAAGCAAAACAATCATAATTTGCTCATTATTAGCAGCATATATAACTGCTAAACTCGCTAATATATATTGATATCCCTTCATCTGCTGATCCACAAATAAAGGTGTAACTGCATAAATTGCTGCTATTATTGGCCACAAGTAAGTTGTTGTAGTAGCAATCCACCCTGCTGTACTAAAATATGGAAATGGAATAAGCAATATCAATAAGCATAAACAAATATCTATATATATGCTCTTCTCATTATTAAAAATTTTAGACAGACTTTCTAATAAGACATAAAATAGCAGGGCAGTAATAAATGAAAAATATATTATATTATGAGTCGAAAAAAGATACATAAAGAAGTTAATAATTGTTCGAGAAGACCAATTACCATATTGACCTACTACATAATCAAAACTTTTCTGAACCGTATTAAACATTTCTCGATGTTGAAGGTTATAAACATCATCACCAATAAGTGGTACTTTATAGAAAAGAAGAAACATTAAAGCAGACACTATTACAAAAAAGAGTGTCCTATATTTGAAATAATTTTTACTTACCATAATTTTTTCCTTAATCAATAGCTTATTTATGTTCATCTAAATATCGATGCACTTGTCGTTTAGCATAACGATACCATGGAGTTGTATATTTTGCTATTCCCTTAGTATCCCATTTCGTTACGGTAGTGTTTATGTATGGAAAATAATTCCCATATTCTTTTACTATTTGTTTTCCAATACGTACATAATTTCTATCTTCTGAGCCACCTGTTGATTTGTGCCAAATTCTTGCTGGAACAACATAATTTTTCTTTCCATCAATGACTGCACGTAAGCACTGTTCAACAGCATAGAAATGCCAACCTGGACAATCAGTAAAAGGAATATGCTCCCAATAAGTTTTTTTCATTACAAAAAAGCTTTCATCTACAGTTTGAACTTCTGTAGTTTTACTAATACTTGTACCTACAGATTCTTTATTTTCACCTTGAACAATTGCAGTAACAATAAAGCTCCTATTTCTATATAACTTCCATGGACTTCCTGCTATTCCCGCTACCCCAAAGTCACCTATATCTTTAATTTTGTTTAAAGTATCCCGTAATGAATATTCATCAAGAAAGCGGATATCTGGATGAAGAAAAACTAAATACTTGCCAGTTGCTTTAGCTGCAGCTTCATTATATGCCGTACGAGCTGAATTAAATTGATTCTGATCATTATTTATTTTTATTAATTCATAATCAACATTCTTTTGTTGTAATAATCCCTTCCTAAACTCCTGATATACATCTTCATGGTTAGAAATCGTTATCAAAGAATATTCATAGTTATAATTACCCATTAGGATTATCCTTTCTTTATAAGATTATGTTTTAACAGCCTTGCTGCATCAATACGCGCCATTGAATCAGAATTATATTCAACTAACTGTTTAATTTTGGGGTGACGATGGTCTAGCCAAACATTGAGTAACCGTTCTCCCAAAAATCCATATAATCTTTGTTGATACTGATCATAAGAAGATATATCAACTTGTTTTTCTACTTGAAATAAAATTTTAAATAACCATTCACAATATCTATCCATTTCTTCTCTTCTTGTATAAAACATATTATAGAATGAAGCTTGATTATTATATTTCATAACCCTATCAAACGAGCTAATATATTCTGGAAAAGTCTCTTTTATTATATTGCGTGTTATTTCTAAATCCTTAATATGGTGAAAGTGATCAAATTGCTCCCATAGACTGCCTTTCCCTCCAATTTGAGGAGTAGCAACAATCCAATCAGTCCCATCCTTAAGCCAAGTATCTAATTGACTAACAGAAACAGGTTGAGAATGTCCTTTTATAATAGTTGTTAAATATAAAGTATTAAAAGAAGTATATTTAGAAAAATAACGCCGATAATGTGCTAATCCAATATTCTTATCTTTGGTGTTTTTCCACATCCAATATAAACCGGTTAATTCACAAAAACTATAATTTTTATTTGAAATATTGTCACCAGTGTTATCTGTAATAAAATTGTCAGGATTTTGATTTTTATTTGCTCCTACTAGTAGTGGGGTATATCCAATTGGCAAACTTTGGTAATTAAAATGCTTGTGAGTTATTACATAAAATGTCATTTATTGCTCCTTTAATTTTATAAACCTTTCACCTAATTCTTAAATAAAAAAGGATACTATATAGTATCCTTTTTTATTTAAGATACCTCTTCCATGTTACAACAGTAAAAGAAACAACAAGTCCCACTAATGCTCCTAAAGCTAGTCCCACAGCTATATACTTCTTTTTATTTGGAGTAGTATTTACTTCTACATCATCAGAAGTAGCGCGTGAAAGCAATCGAACATTTCCTGCTCCGGGTTGTACTTTCGGGAGTTCTTTTTGAAAACCTCTAGCGACTGCATTTGCTATTGCAGCTGAATCACTCGCATCACCAGTTTGAACTTTAATTTTCATTACTAATGATTGAGGATGCGTAATTGCGTTAACATCTTCTTTAATCATATCTGCAGAATATTTGTGCTGTAACTTTTTCGGCAAGTATTTTCGAGCACTGATAGCAACTTGCTTATCTTGAGCAACATCACTATAAGTATCCATCATATTTAAATCAGTAATAACAATTGGCTGTTGATTATTTCCTTGGTTTAACTCACTCTCACTAATTCGATGTGATATCACTACTGATCTTTCAGCAGTATAAGAAGTACTTTGCTTATATTTTGCTAGCACTCCCATTCCAATTCCACCAATTATTGCTAAAACTATTGTTATGATTAATCCTTTCCAAAAACTAGGACCTAACTCTTTTAATTTATATTCTTTCAAAATTAATCCTCCAACTTGTGATAATAAGCATTACTTGCTAATAATGCTATTAGAAATGGATTATAGGATATGTCCAAAATATGCTGTTCAATAATACAACTAACAGTTAATAATAGCATTATTCCTGCCAAGCAATATCCTTGTACGCTTACGGATCTCATCCCAATCAAAGTCATTACAATAATAACAAACAATAACATTATGAGTCCATATATTATTGTTAATCTAATAAATGAAGAATCAATATAAAAATATCCCCCACTCATTCCACTTTGATAAAATTGCTTGAAACCTTGAGCACCACCAAATCCATGCTCAATTACGCGCTTACCAAATAATGATATACTATATTTTTCAAAAGCTAAATGTGAAATCTCTAATCGTTTAGAAACTACATTATTAACAATTTGAAATAATCGATTATTAGCAGAATAAAAAATTGCAGAGATTACAGTAATGTATGATAAGATGGGCGCAACAATCCAATAAAATGATGCTATATCTCGACTAATACCCCTAGCTTCATAAGCTCTTTTTGCAATTGCCATAACTGGAATTGTTAATAAACTAACAATAACGTCCAATCTTGCCTGTGTTAAAGAGTACATAATCATACTTATAATAATAATGCCAATATATGATCGCCATGTAATCTTTTTAAAATATAGATAAAAATATGCAAGAATTAACGAAAATATATGTGCAGCAAAATCAGTGGGGTAGTTTATTCCCATAGAATGACGTAAAAACTTTTCCCGTACATAAACTGAATCTTTTATAATTCCTAACTGGGAATAAATAACAGTTAGAAATAACATAATTAATCCAGTTTTAAAAAAATAATTAATGATAGTATGAAAATTAATTCCTTTAGCTCCTAATATAAATAATGTATAAATTAAAATATCTACTGCTTGCGAGTTACGCCAACTAAGAAACGCTAAAAATATTATTAACAAATATCCTAGCTTCTTTTTTAAACTAAGACCATCCAAGATATAGATTTTTAAAAGCAACAAAATTATCGCTAAGTAAGATAACCTATTTAACAAATTTATGGAAATTGTTGGTGTAAATGTTGTGAAGCGAAGAAAAGAAATTACATAATAATACAAAAAAGTAAAATAATAAATTCTCTTTCCTGAAATTGTCATATTTTCTAGCTTTTTTATCGCCATACTTTACATTCCTTTACTTTTTTAAATATATTAGGTACCAATCACCTAAATATTGTCGCAAGCGCGGATAGCAGTTAAGATACGTTAATAAACTTATTCCATTAAAAATATTACTAGTTTCATAAAATTGTTGTCTCTTTGCTAACCATTGACTATTTTTATTAATAATTTCCTGCTGGTAGGCTGTATCTCCCATAACATCACTATCTATAAATTTACGCATTGATTCATTATTAAATTTGCTAGAAACTTTTATCCAATTTTTTTTCGCTGCAACTGATTTAAGTTTCTTACTTTCTTTAGCAAACGCACTTTTCTTATGGTTGCGCCAGCGGATTAAATCATCAGTGTAAGCATATACGCTTCCATCCATTAATCCCATTCGCCAGAGTAAGGCATCATGAGGATAATCTGGTTGCCAATACTTTTTGCTAAGAGTCAATAGTTCTTTCCGAATACAGTATGTACATCCTGGTGAATTTACCAATAGATAATTATCTTTAAGTGGAACCTGTTTTAATTTGTTATCGTTTTTCCACGGATCAATTCTTTGTTTACCATTCTCAAAGAATTCACAATAATTAGAAGTTAGTAACATAATTTGTGGATTTGCAGTCATTAATCGTACCATTATCTCAATTTTATCTGTACGCCAAATATCATCTTGGTCACATGGAAAAATTAAATCTCCTGTTGCATTCCACATCGTTTCCATAAAGTTTCTTCGCCAGCCTTTGTTATGATCATTAACAATAACTTGCCAGCTGTTTAACTTATTTTGATTAATATACTGCTTTACTATATCAACAGTATGATCGCTAGAACAATCATCTGCAATAATCACCTCATCTGCTGGTCTTGATTGCTTGCGTAAAGAATCTAATTGTTCAATTATATATTTTTCGCCATTATATGTTGATATTACTACTGATGTCTTCATCAACTTTCTCCTTTATGTTGCTCATATCTCGACCATGCATACCGATAAAATGGCAGGCCTAAACATAATAAATAATAAGCAAGCCTATCCCGTTTTGGCGCTTTTCTATTTAATATAACCTTTTTATTAGTTTTAATATATTTAATCAATTTAAGTTGAGTATCTTTCACATTTTTAGTATTAAGAGTTTGATTTAAGGTACTGAATCGAGCATAAACTTGTCGTCTTAGAACAGCATTTTTTAAATCAGGATGTGCAGCAACTACACTTTGTGCCATTTGATCTGTCATTTCTAAAAGATCTAATTTTTTATTACTAAATTTAGCAGTAACAATTGAGTTTGGTCGAATAACGTAATAATACTTCCCAATAAAGCCACATGCTACTTTATCACATTGTAATAACAATTTATATGTAGATCCAATATCTTCAAATAGTTTACCTTTAGGGAAGAAATCATTAGAATATAGGTCTTTTTTTCCTAATTTTGCATATGCACATGTATCAACCAAATTATGGTAACACATCATCTCAATGCATTTTTTTCCAGATAGAACTTTTTCTATTTGATTTCCATTATCTTTTTGGCGGCCAGAATTGCCGTATACGTTAATAAGAGAACAGATAGCCAATGGAGCAGTAAAATTTGTTTGTTTTAGTAAATTGAACATAAAAGAAACATAATCCTCGGTTACATAATCATCCGAATCGATAAAAGTTACATATTCTCCGGTCATAATTTTTAGCCCGTAATTACGGGCATCCGAAAGACCGCCATTTTCTTTATGAACTACCTTAATACGATTATCTTTAGCAGCATATTCATCCGCAATTTTACCAGATAAATCTGTTGACCCATCATCAATTAAAAGAATTTCAAGTTTTTTGTATTGCTGATTAATTATCGAATTTAAGCATTTTTTTAGATAATTTTCCACATTATAAATTGGAACGATAACTGTAATTAACGGCGTACTTGCCACTGCCATTTTATTCACCTATCTTTTTATTTAGTATAAAGGAATTTACTAGGATAACGTATCATTAAATAGTCTAACAATAACTGTCCTCGCAGATGAGAACGAACTGGTGGCAATTTTAGCGCCAACTTCAAATTATTGGTAAAGCTACTATCCTTACTTAAGTTTGCATATGCTTTGAGATACTCAGCATTCTTTCCAGTTATTTCACCATTGTACAGTCGCTGAAATTCATTCGCCATTTTAGTCATTAATAAAAACCCATCAAGTTCTCCTGAGAGGTTGAAAAACCTACGAATCAATTGCTGAGGAGCTTGACTATCACTTCCTCCCACAACATTGTCAATATGTTGACGATACAGTATTGTTGGAGTTGAATCATAAATTACTTTACCAAAAGCAGCCGCAATTTCAGCAAACCACCAATCGTGCATTGCTACTTTATCCCAATTCACGGAATTGATCCGTAATTTTTCTTTAAGCTTCTGGTTAATCATTACCGTACACCCGGTAACACAATTTCCAAATAAAAAATGTTGAAAATCAGACCATACACGTCCTCGTTTCATTAATTCGATCGGCTTTAAATCATCATTTACAACCTGTAGCTCAGTATGTAAACAAAGAGGGATTTCTTGATATTTTTCCTTCGTAATCAGGTCAAGAGCTCGCTGAATTTTATTTCTTTTCCAAATATCATCCTGATCAGAAAACATATAAAAATCTGCATCAACATTTTTTAAGAGATCCATGAATGACCTTATAACTCCCACATTACAAATATTTTCCTCATTAAAGAAGGTTATTCGATCATCACTATTTACAAATTTAGAAATAATTGAAGCTGTTTTATCATTAGATCCATCATCACGAATATAAAGATGCCAGTTATTGTTTGTTTGTTTTTGTATAGACTCTATCTGCTCCCTTAAATATCTTTCGCCATTATATGTTGACATTAAAATGGCAATTTTATCTTGTCCCATTATTATCTACCATCACTCTCTATTAGCTTTACGCTCATTAATTAATTCTAAAGCCTGATTGACAATAGGAGCGCGTAAAACAAATATACATAATATATAGACTATCGCTCCTATTATAACTTCAATTGCTAAATTAGGAATTGTCATATTCATAATCATTGCCAACCGATAAGTAATAATGAACATAATTCCTCCACTTAATAAATACTTCCACATTTGACCAAAAAGTTTTCTTCTACTGATTGTTTGTCGAATATAAACTAACTGTACTGCTGCCACTGCAAATTCAGAAATATCAGTAGCTAGAGTTGCCCCACGTGCTCCCCATAATGCAATTAAAAATAAGTTTGCAATAACATTAATAACTGCACCGACAGTGACAGAAACTGTATACTCTTTAGTCCGATTAATTGGCATTAAATACTGTGTTCCTGTAACATTACTCCAACCAATAAACAAAATCACCGGTGCTTCAATCATCATTAGGATCCCAGCATCATTAAACTGCTTTCCTAAGAACCATGGTGCAAATTGCTTGGCGATTGCCATAATTCCAAACATCATTGGAATCGCTATCGCCGTAATAAAATCAAAAGAATTATAAAGGCTATCACGAATTCCTTTAACATCACCCTTAGAAAATTTATTAGCAATATGCGGCAACATTACTTGGCCTGAAGCAGTTACAACAGCTAAAATAACTTTAATAATTTGATCTGTATATTGAAATTGACCTAATTGACTTTGCGTTGACATTCGCCCCAACATTAATCGGTTAACAACCAGATATACTTGAGTAGTAATTGTTGGAACAAATAATAATAAAGCTGGATAAAAATGCCGAAAAGGATGCCACGTACTAATTGGAACCCATTTAATTTCATCTTTTAAATACGGCCATAAGGTCAGATTACCTACTAAATTTGATAAACCAAGCAACGCGATATATTTACCTAAATCATTATTACCTTTAACTACTAAAAAAATTAAAGCAACTGAAGCCAACTTAACAAGCATATTACGGAAAACAATCCGCTGAAAATTTTCAACGCCCATAAAATACCATGATACATCTACACCAGCGGCAATAATCCAAAAAGATTGAAGTAAAAAATATTCTTTAAAAGTTGTACTGAAGAGTAATACAGCTCCTAGATAAGCTATTAAGGCACAAGTGATAGTTATCACTTGCAACAATTCGATTCCCCAAAAGATTTTTGAACGTTCAATAGGATTTTCACGATGATAGGCAACTTCACGATTACCATAAAGTGCAATTCCCATTTGCCCAACAAGCATAAAGAAGGTCATCCAACTGTTTGTATAAGAATTGATACCTACAAGTTCCGGTCCCAGTACACGTGAAATATAAGGAACAGTAATTAACGGTACTAACAGTAATAATATTTGATAGACAACATTATACAAATAATTCTTAATAACCTTCATGGCTACTAATCAAACTCCTTGTTAACAGCTGTCAAAGCTGCGTGTAATACTTGATCCATGTTGTAGTAACGATATTGACCTAAACGACCACCGAAGATCACATTATTAGCCTCTTCGCTCGCTAACTTCGCATATTGCTTATAAAGTTCGTTATTCCGTTGATTATTAATTGGGTAATATGGTTCATCACCACGATGCCAATCAGCCGGATATTCACGGGTAATCACTGTTTTATCCTTATCGCCTTTACCGAATTCAAAGTGCTTATGTTCAATAATCCGGGTATATGGTGTTTCTGCATCAGTATAGTTAATTACCGCGTTACCTTGATAATTGCCAATATTCTTTTCCTCAGTTTCAAAGCGTAAACTACGGTATTGTAATTCACCTAACTGGTAGTCAAAGAATTGGTCAATCATTCCGGTAAAGACGATCTTTGGATAATCTTTGAGGTACTCATTCTTTTTATCAAAAAAGTCTACTCCAGTTTCAACGTCAATCAAATCACTGTCTAACATTTTTTCAACAATCTGGGTGTAACCACCAACCGGAATTCCTTGATAGGTGTCATTAAAGTAGTTGTTATCGTAAACCAACCGCACTGGAAGTCGCCGAATAATAAAGGCTGGCAATTCAGTTGCCTTTTGTCCCCATTGTTTTTCAGTATAACCTTTGATGAGCTTTTCATAGATATCGCGACCGATTAAGGAAATAGCTTGTTCTTCCAAATTCTGTGGCTCTTTACCTGCCATCTCTTGGCGTTGTTCATTGATCTTTGCCATTGCTTCTGCTGGTGTCCGTACCCCCCACATTTGGCTAAAAGTATTCATATTAAATGGGAGGTTGTACATTTCGCCCTTGTAGTTAGCTACTGGACTATTTGTATATCGATTGAATTCTGCAAACTGGTTTATATAATCCCACACTTCCTTATTAGACGTATGGAAAATATGGGCCCCATATTGATGCACTTGAATGCCATCTACTTCCTTAGTGTAGATATTACCAGCAATATGGTCTCGCTTTTCAATCACTTTTATACGCTTACCACGTTTAGCAGCTTCATAGGCAAAAGTCGCCCCAAAAAGGCCTGCGCCTACTACTAGATAATCATATTTTTTCATTGTTCTCTCCATATCATAACTTTTACATACTTTTGTATAATACTACATTACTACAGTGTTTGTGAAGCTTTGAAATATTTATCATAATTTAAGACTATTTAAGTATTTTTGTAATCTTTTAGTAAAATTTCTGTAATATAGAAGACTACTAAAATGTTTTCAGGCATAAAAAAATACCCCCTACATTTTCGTAGGAAGTATTTTTAGTCAACCATACCAGTTGACAGATATCCAGTTTAATTTGTACTCAAAAAGCATTCCTTTTCTTCTATTGAATGGTTTTTAATGAGCTTGAACAACCTTTGCATTGCTTGGTAAACTACCTGACCAATCATTATAAGTAATTTGATCACTACCGCTCGTTGTTTGTCGATCCATTCCATCACTATCCACATGGTGAGTAACGCCATTTTCATCTGTCCAAACGGCAACGTCACTTAAGCCAAGTTGAATTTCGCTGCTTTGATTAGCCTTATTACTTGAAGATTGTTGACTAGAAGTAGATGACTTTGTCGTACTTGTAGCAGAAGATTGTGATGAACTCGTCGCCTTAGATGAACTTGCATTTTGAGAAGTAGTATTTGAACTACTATTAGAATCAATCTTGGCTACATCATCATCACTAACTTTAGATGAAGCGGCATTCTTTTTACTACTTGATTTAGTTGAATCTTTAGCTTTTGCAGAACTTTTGCGACTCTCAGTAACTTTTGAGGTCGTCTCTTTAGACGAACTGTCACTAGAAGCAGATTTGTTTGTACTGCTTGCACAACCAGCTAAGCCTAAAGTGGTCATTAATAATACAGAACTGCTTAGTAAAAGTCGTTTAATTTTCATTTAATTAATTCCTCCGTTTAGGATCATGTATCTTATGCACTTATTGTAAACCATCTTGATTATTTACGCCACTAATTAAAGTTAATCTTAATAACTAATTGCTCGTTGTCTATCAGCATTCCAATGTTGGTAAAATTCACCATACGTCATGCTTTCTTTTCTTCCTGTCCAAGGATTATTGTAGAACAAGCGACCTGCATCATAACCAGTTAATGCCAATGCATGATTTACAAATCCATTGACATTTGCAACCCATGCAACTACTAGATGTCCTTGCTTTAATTTATCTTGAATACGTTGTATCGATGCACCTGTCATAATTTCATGATGACCAACGAAACGGTCAACTACTGGTGCAATTCCAGTTGGGAAAATCCACCATCCACTCGGGCTAAACGGATTACCTACAAATCCATAGTCTCCATTATTGCTTCGTGGCATGATATTAGCAAGCTGTACCTTATTAACATCATAGCCTGCGTAACGTAACATCATTGTTACTGCCGTAATTTCACAACCAGTTGGTAATTCCGGAAGTTGACTAATAACCTCCGCATCATTATAAACCGCAACAATTTGTCCATTATCATTGTAGGTAGTCGTTTTACGACCTTCAGTTTGAGCTCCTGAAAGAATAGAAACCGGTCCAGATACAATATCAATATAATTACCATTGCCAGCTGGATCATCCGTTAATCGGTTAATAATTTTAACTACTTTGTGGAGCATATTTTCTTGAGTCGGAATCACAATTTGGAAACCTGACTTATTTGCTCCTTCAATGTAAGGATAAACATTTTGGACATCATTTCGTGAAACATTTTTATCCGTAATCTCTTGGCGGTAAAGTTCTTGACCATTATTATCAAGAACAATCAACCATTCATATGGTTTATTACCCGCTTGCGTACTTGCATGCCAGCCACTTAAACTAACCTGACTAGCTGTTACGTGAATATTATCAAAATTACCAGCATTTGTTGGGTAGTCTTGACTATATTGATCGCTGTAATTTTGGTTAGCATCATCACCAGCAAACCGCATAATTACTTTAAGGGTGCCGTTTGCCTTAGCTGGATCCACCTTAAATTCACCGTTAAAGCCACTCTTTTGCGAGTTGTAAATGCTTGGGTAAACTTTAGCTACGTCGGGACGGTCAGTTAGTTCGACCTTCGTTCTGACAATTTCTTGACCATCATTCAATAAAATAAGGTAAGCATTAGGCTTGTTAATTGATTGATCGCTGACCATCCAGCCTTTCACATTGTAGCCATTGTCAGTCTTGGTAAAGCTATCAACATAAGAAGCTTGTTGATCTAACGTTACAGGATTAAACCAGTAATCGGTAGTCTTACTTTGACCATTATCCCCATTACCACCATCTAACGTCGAGTAACGACTAACAAGACTATAGCTATGGCCTGGGGTAAGATTTACTGGACCAAAATTAGCATTAAAGCCGGATTGCCCAGCTGTTGCTACTGTAGGATAAGCCTTTGCCACATCGGGACGAGCAACATTAGTTACTTTAATGGACTTAACTTGCGTCTTATTTGTATTATCAAATAAGATCAAGTAGTGATTATTTTCAACTTGAGAATAGTCAGTTGCGTGCCAGCCACTAACGATTAATTGACCGTCGCTAAGATTAAAGGTGTCAAGATTTCCTTGGTTACTAGTGTTAGCTGGCGCAAACTTCTTAGGAGCATACCAGTAACTAACATAGTTTCCTTCACCATTAACAGCATCGCTATAGCGGCTGATAATTTGCAGTTCATGGTTTAAGTCAATGCCAGCCAGTGAAAAGGCTGTATTAAAGCCAGAATCTTTGGCATTAATCACTTGGGAGTAAGCTTTCGCTACATCGGGACGGACCGTAGGTTCTACTTTTACCCGAGTAATTTCATGACCAGCGGTGCGGTCATACAAAATCACATAGTGATTAGCTTTCCCTAATGCCTTATTAGTTGCATTCCAACCAGAAACTTGAAGATGATTATTGGCAACACTAAAATTATCGAGATAAGCATAATTTCCCCTATCAAGATTAATTGGTTGTGACCAATTATCAACATGATTTCCTTCACCATTAGCGGCATCACTATAGCGACTAACAATGTGAATCTGGTCATCAACGCTCTTAACCTTACTCCAGTCCAGATTATTCATCGTTGCTTGGTAACCGGAATCCTTGGCGTTGACCACGTCCGGATAAGCCTTGGCAACATCAGGACGCGCCACATTTTCGGTTACCGATGTACGACCTAATTCGGTATTAGTAGTACTATCATAAGCCACTAAATAACGATTATCTTTACCAGCGGCTTGATTGGTTGCTTGCCATCCACTAACATGCAAGTCATTATTATTAACAACTTGAGCAGCATCAAGGTAGCCATAGTTTCCGTTATCCTTTGCTTGAGCAGCCTTTTCTTGACTAGCGAGCTCTGCATTGGCATCGCCAGTAGTAGGATTAGTAGTTTTAACTACCGGTACATTATCAGTCGGCGTATCAGCTTTTACATTCGTATTCCCCAATACTAATCCCGCTGAAACTGCCGCAACAGCTAACGCCATTGCGCACCAATTTTTACCATCTTTGTATAATTTATAGTGTTTCTTTATTTCCATTGTTATCTCCCATAACTCCCTACAAAAAAGCCACTTAATGTTAATTAACAATAAGCAGCTTTTTTATTACTTAGAACCATTCCGGATTAAATCCAATGGGTTTAACCAAGTACCATTATTGTTAAATGAGTTAGCCAAAGCAATATTAAAGTTGTGTTGACGAGTAACACCAATGTGAAGATGAGATGTGTCACGACGACCAATTACATCTCCAACGTTGATTTGTTGTCCCACTTGAACTTGAATATTGTTCCGGTTAGAGAATGCTTCTTGATAAACAGTAAGATATTCACCGGTATCAACTAATACGTACCAGTCTAAACCAGCTGTATAACCAATCTGAGTAACTTTTCCACCATGAATAGCATGAACTTCTGCACCTGGATGGTCAATTGAACCAAAATCTAGACCATCATGGAATCCATTCATACGGAATTGACCACCAGCGTTTACCCCAAATAATTGAACACCAGAGAAGTGACCTTCACCAGTACTAGGGAATGGCCAACCCCACTTATCATTTTCCACTGCAACCCCATTACTACCGAAATCATAAGACTTACCGTCCACCGTATGGGTACCAGTAAACATAGCACCAGTAGATGGATCAAAGTAGTAATTATTATTGTTAATATTTGCCCAACCTGTTTGTTTAGCACCTGTCCGTGGATCATAGTAATAAGTAGAACCATTTTCATTTTGGAATTCAGAATGAACAGATACTAAATCAGAATAATAATCAACATAATTACCTTCACCATTAGCTTGGTTAGAGAATCGGTGAATCAAACGAACCGCTTTATGATTAATTTGATCATTAAGGTTTACAACAGTTTCAAACCCTGACTTATCACTATTCTCAAGCCATGGATAAACTTTTTGAACATCATCCCGAGTAATATTCTTTGTATTCACAGCCTGACGAGCTAGTTCATGACCATTTTGGTCTAAAACAATAATAAATTGGTAATCTTTTCCATTAGCTTGGGTACTTGCATGCCAACCAGCAACCTTAATTTGGTTATCAGTTACATCAACAGTATCGAAATAACCAGTATTAGTAGCATATTTGCTAGTATATTGATCACTGTAATTACTGTTTCCATCTTCTGAACTAGTAAAACGTAAAACAAAGGAGAGTTCACCGTTCAAACTAGTTGGATCAACGTTCAAGTCTGTACTAAAGCCGCTCTTTCGACTGTTGTAAATACTTGGATAAACAGCTGCTACATCTGAACGATCGGTTAATGTTACTTTGCTTCGTGTAACTTCCTTGCCATTATTAAGTAAAATTACGTAAGCATTAGGACGATTAATAGCAAAATCACTTGCCATCCATCCTGTTACGTGAAAACCATTATTATCATTTTGAGTAAATGAATCAATACTATACCGAGCTTGATCAAACTTGAGATCGTTGAACCAATAATCTACATAGTGACCGGTATCACCATTACCGTTTGCAGAAGTAGAATAACGGCTAACAAGTGAGTATTCATGACCAGGAATAATAGTGTCAGCATTGAAAGTACCACTAAAGCCGGATTGATTAGCCGTTTGAATGTTCTTAAAGGCATTTGCAACATCTGTACGATCAATTTGGGTAGCATTAATAACGCCAGCTTGCTTTTTAGCTGTTTGGTCAAATAGAATCAAGAAATGATTAGGTGCAATGGTAGAAGCATCATTTGCATGCCATCCATTAACTACTAATTGTCCATTGCTAAAGTTAGCACTATCAAGGTAACCTTGATTTTCACGACTAGTTGGTGCAAACCAGTAATCTACTCGGTCACCTTCACCATTTTCAGCATTACTATAACGACTAATTACTTGTAATTGGTCACTTGCATCAAAGGATAATTTTGACAAGTCAAATGTAACGTTAAAACCAGACTTACCAGCATTATTAACATTTGAATATGCTTTTTGAACATCTGGACGTTGGCTAGCCGTTTCATCTACTAACTGGCGGCTAAGTTCGCGACCCTTAGTTGTATCATAAAGAATTACATAGTGGTAATCTTTGTTATTTGCTTGGTTAGTTGCGTTCCAACCACTAACATGCAATTGGTCATTTTCAGTATGCATATCATCTAGCCAAGCATAGTTACCTTGGTCAAAAGTAAATGCTGGATACCAATAATCAACATGATTACCTTCACCGTTAGTAGCATCGCTATACCGGCTGATTACACTAATAGAGTGGTTAGTATAATCTTCATTAGTTGTATTTAACTTAATAGTCGAGTTAAAGCCGGAATTATCAGCATTGGTTGCATCTGGATAGGCTTGAGCAACATCCGGTCGACTAACATTTTCAACTTGTTGGCGACCTAATTCTGCGTTAACCGTATTATCATACGCAATTACGTAATGGTAAGGCTTGTCTGCAGCTTGGTTAGTTGCTTGCCAACCACTAACTTGCAACTCGTTGTTTGATAAACTAACTGAATCTAAATAACCATAATTGTTGGGATTTTGTGGTTGAGTTGCTTCTTTATGTTGTACTTCTTGATTATTGTCCTGCGTTGGAACAACATTATAATTTTCTGTATTTTGAGTAGTTTCACTAGCTTGTGGACTAACTGCTACTCCGTTATATGTATTTGGTGTTTGTACATCAACTGTGGATGCATTTGGTTGTTCATTAGTTGTTTGTTGAGGAGTAACTGGTTGTTGAACATCAGTTGTTTGATCATCAGCAGCAGCATTTCCACTTAACAGGAATAAAGCTCCTCCACATACAGTAAGAGTAGATAAAACTTTTGATTTTAAATGACTAGGTTTAAAAATAAGCTTGTCCTCCATAAAATTAAAACCGAATTGTAACTTAAATACTTAATTTTCTCACGATTAATATCATACTGGTTGTGCTTTCTCCTTGCAAATCAACAAAAAAACCTACAAAAGCCTTAAATAACAGCCTTTGTAGGTAATCGTAACTATTAAGATATATATTTTTAACTTAATTGTAATAATTTAAAACGATCAAATCTCACTCACTTTTTCTCTTTAATAATATAAATAGGTCGTTTTTTCGTTTGCATGTAAATTTTTCCAATATAACGTCCAACTATTCCTAGGCACAGTAATTGAATTCCACCTAAGAATAAAATTATACAAACCATTGATGCCCATCCAAAAGCACTACTAGCAGGCTCTAGCATTTTACGAATTAAAACGACAATTATTCCGATTATAGAAATAAATGCTGTCAATCCTCCAGCCCAGGTTGCAAGTGCTAATGGCGCTTCAGAAAAATCGGTAATACCATCAATCGCGTATTTAAACAATTTCCAAGTCGACCAGTCAGTTGTTCCGGCAACCCGCTCGACATTTTTGTAAGGAAGGTACTTGGTCTTAAACCCAACCCAGTTAAAAATTCCCTTGGAAAAGCGATTATACTCGGTTAATGATAACACTGCATCCACCATCTGACGGGTCATCATCCGGTAATCACGAGCCCCAGAGACAATCTTGGTATCAGAAATCTTATTGATAACATTATAGAATTGGTTAGAAAGGAAAGACTTAAACTTCGCCTCACCTTTTCGATCTGTCCGCCGCATCCCTACACAATCATATTTGCCCGTGGAAATATCCTTATACATCTCAGGTAGATATTCTGGCGGATCCTGTAAATCAACATCCATAACAACAATATAGTCTCCTGTTGCCGCTTGAAGCCCTGCATAAAGCCCCGCTTCTTTTCCAAAATTTCGGGAAAAAGAAACATAGTGAACACGTTCTGGATCCTGTTCATGTAATTTACGTAATTCGGCTAAAGTATCATCATTGGATCCATCATTAACAAACCAATACTCAGTTTCTACTGGCATCTGTTTAACCACTTGTTCAACGGCAGGATAAAAAAGTGGGATAGCTTCCTGCTCATTATAACAAGGAACAACTATTGATAATTTTGGCATTTTGACTCTCCTTTAATAGTGTCCAACAATTTTTCTCTTTAAGAAATTACCACCTTTTACAAGCCAATTTGTATGTTCCATAAAAACATAATCTACTTCAGTTGTTTTATATTCTGGATGCCTTTCTAACCAAACATCTAATAATGGTTCACTTAAAAAGCCATAAACTCTTTGTTCATAAGTTGAATAGGTACTAATATCAATTTGCTTTTCAACGTTTTTCAATACATCAAACATCCATTTACAATATTCATTTAATGGTTCTCGTTTCATTATAAACATATTGAACATATGAGCCCATGTACGTTTCATTACCTTATTATAAGCGTCTTCATACTCAGGATATTTATCTTTAATAACATTTGTCATAATGTCCAAAGGTTTATTTTCATGCGAATGACGATAATGCGATTCTATTGTTTCAATATAGTATCGTCGTTTTTCCGGCAAAATAATATCATTATTTTTTAAAAGCCTTTCTGCATCTTGATATGAGAGAACTTTATTTAGTGACTTTTGATGGTTTAAGCTTAAATATCGTCGATAATGAACAAGCCCCATCGCATCTAAGTCTAAATTTTTCCATCCCCAATAAATAGCCGTTAGTTCATTATAATAAGGATTCATGGCAGACATGTTATCACCAGTATTATCCCCTTGAAAACTATGATTAACATCTGGTCGTAATTCTTTACCAACAAAAACTGGTAAATATAACTTGTCATCTGGCATTTGATAGTTTTTATGTGCTGCTACTAATACTTTAATCTCCACAAGTCTGCTCCTTTTAATATGCCCCGTTAGGCTTAATCATTATTTTAACAGTTTCAAACATAATTTTTACATCTAATAAAATTGAACGCTGTTGAATATATGTTAAATCTAATCTTACCATTTCAGCAAAGTCAACATCATTTCTTCCACCAACTTGCCACATACCTGTAGCCCCAGGCTTCACCATCAATCTTTGTTTATCATAGTTTGAGTATTCTTTTACTTCACTAACCAATGGTGGACGAGGCCCCACAATGCTCATTGAACCTTCTATAACATTCACTAACTGAGGTAATTCGTCAAGACTATATTTCCTTAATACTCTTCCAACTTTAGTAATACGTGGATCGTTCTTTATTTTAAACATTGCTCCGCTAATTTCATTTTCATCTTTTAGTCTATCTAATAATTCATCAGCATTTACAACCATTGAACGAAACTTATACATTCTGAACCGTTGGCCATCTTTTCCTACACGACTTTGTGAATAAAAAACTGGTCCCTTTGGATCATTTACCTTAATACAAATAGCAATAATTAAAAATAGAGGACTTAATAGTATTAAAGCTATACAAGAAGCAACAATATCAAAAGTTCTTTTTACAGTTCGATAAAAATATTGATGATTAAGCTTTTCCTCATTAATGTATATTTTCTTATTTTTCATAATTAACTGTCTCTTTTTTCTAAATAAATTAATATAAACATTAAAATAATACCAGTAATTCCCAATCTTGGAAAGTTATTATTGGAAATCTTGCGCATCTAGCCAGCTCTGCACGTCATCCAGATCAAATCCTTTGCGATACATTGTCTGCTTAAAATGCTGCTCACGCTCGTATCCCTGATAACGGCGAACACGACGCCATTGCTTCGCTGCTTCCTTCGCTAAAAGGTCGTTCTCCTGCTCCAGGTCAGGTTGCGGAACAACTTCATCCTTAATCATTTCATACACACTACTGGAAAAGCCTTTTGTCATGAGTCCCTGTTGTACTTTTTGTTCTCGTCGCCGCTCTGGCTGGTTCCGATAACGGCGAAATAACTTTACAGCTAACTTTTTTGCCAATTCTGCTTGAACTTCGGGAGTAAATTGCGTTAAAGCATCATCAATATCGTTTTCGCCAATCCCTTTTTGTCGTAAGTGTTGACGAATTACCCTAGGCCCCTTCAAGTCCGTATTGATCATCGTGCGGACATAAGAAGCTGCATAGGCATGATCATCGATTAACTGTTGGCCCCGCAGCTTTTTTAAGATTGGCTCAATAAACTCTTCTGGCGTATCAATTTCTTTTAGCTTCTTAACGATGTCGCTTTCCGTCCGCATCTGGTAAGAAAGGTAATCAAGCATTCGTGAATAAGCCTTTGCTTGCTGGTCAGCAGTCGCAATGGCCGTAATTTGCTTTTCATCTAGCTCAGTTCCCTTCATCAAACGGAACTGAATCAAAACACTTTCTGCAACCGGAAAAGCATACTTACCATCAAGGTATATATTATATCGACCCTTCCGTTTTTGCGCCTCAATTTTCGAAATTTTTGCCATTTTTAAATTTCTCCTTAACATTCTCAATTTTTAATCGTTTATAAAGGTGTAAGCAGTGGCCACTACTTAACAAATCAAATTAAACAAAGGAAGTTTTTATCATGCAAATGGTTCGTAATTTCAAGTCCGCTAAAATTCAGCTTACCCTCACTAACAGTGAACATCCCAAGGGCGTTAAACATCCCTTTAACAACATTATTGAGGATGTCACTAATGAGCAGGTAGCACAATTTAGTGCGGCAATTGAAATGCTTACTGCTGAAAAATGCCTTGATACAGACATTATCGTTACTAGTCAAGTCGCATTGAACAACTAATTTCAAGGAGGAAACTAACTTATGCGTACATTAAGCTTAACTTTCAAAGGTAGTCTTGGTAAAAAGCATTCATTAAAGTTAAACTATGCCAGTGGTGATCTTGATGCCGAAACCGTTCGGAAGGCAATGCAAGAAATTGCACAAACTCACCTCTTCACTAAGGAAGGCGAAGATATTTATCAGCAACCTCTTTCTGCAAAATACATTGATACTGTTTCTACCGTTATCTTTAACGACGAACAAAAGTAATTAAATATCGAGTTCTAAAGATCTTCAACATTTGGAGGCTAGGAAAAATTCCTAGCCTCCATTTTTGTTCTTTCTTTCTACCAGTTGCCAAAAGTGTTTCTTAGCGTGCAATTCACCCTCATGACATTCTTGCAAAGCAGCATTGAGAGCCGCCCCCAACATGATAATATAACCCGAAAAGTCAAGCCATACCATCATTGCAATAAAAGCTCCAATTGTCTTATAGGAAATTACCCCATGACTAAATAATAAGGTATAGAACGAGAATAAACGTGATAGTCCCATCCAAAGCAAAGAGGCCAAGAATGAACCAGCAAGTGCATAGCGCAACCGGACCTTCGCATTAGGAACAAAGTAATACAAGAGCGTAAGAGCAATAAACAAGACGCCAAATGTTACCGGCCACCTTAATGAGCTAAAGATAGCAATGTAATCACGCCGGAAATTAAAAATTGGCTGAATACTCTTAAGAACCTGCTCCCCAAAACCATATAAAATAATAATGATAAAGATAATTACTAAAACGACAATCATCCAAACAAAAGAGACGATTCGGTTCATCACTGGATTTTGATTTTCAGCGATTCCATACGCATGATTAACGCTTCGTTGAAAAGCGGCAATTCCCTGACTAGTCGACCAGAGAGCAATCAAGGCCCCGGTTGTCAGAACACCACCACTCCCCCGTCGTAAGAAATCATAGATCAACGGCTGGATAAAATCATAGACCGATTCAGGAATTGCCGTTGAGAGGTAGGCTAAAATCGTCTTAGCGTCAATTCCAATCATCGGTAATAAATTTCCTACTACCATCACGGCAGGAAAAATAGATAGCAAGGTATAGTAAGCTAGAACAGCAGCAGAACTTGAAATCTGGGCCATTGTAATATGTTGGATTAATAACGCAATAAATGTCTTACCTTTGCCCGGTTCCTTGTCCATAATAACCTCCAAAATTAATTTATAAAGACAATTATAACAAACTGAACACCCGACAAATATTACAGAATAGATAAAAAAGCCTCACCACCAAACTAATGGTGCTGAGGTTTTTATCAATTACCCTTCAACATGGTGACGCTTTGCGGAAATTTGATAGAAGACCAACGCAACGATTGCAAAGAAGATTGGCCCAGCAAGTGTCCAGAAAGCTGTTTGATAATCTTTTTGTAATAGTGGTTGAACAAACGTAAAGACGATTCCGACAATTAAAATCAATTCAACGAAACATACTAATACATCTGTCCAGAAACGGTTCTTAAAGACGACGAATGGCCGGTCAAGGTCCTTCTTTGCCTTAAAGAATGGGAACGCCCCGATCAAGAAAATATATGGGAAACAAGTTGAAACGTTCGCCATATCAGTCAAAATCAAGTAGAACTGTTGAGCAGCATTGCCACCAAAGGCAACCAAGAAAACAATAATTGAAACAATAATTGCTTGAAGCCACATTGCATTTGCAGGCATCCCCGCCTTATTAAGTTTCGTAAGCTTCTTTGGCCATAAGTCTGGATTAGATCCAAGAATGAAGGCCTTGATTGGGGAGTAAAGCAGGATAAACAATGCACCCAAGAAACCAAGAGTCTGTGCAAAGGCAACGATCCGCGTCATAATAAGTCCAAAAGTAAGGGCAGCACCGTGCGACCATCCAAGTGCATCCCCCATGGTAACCCCTAATTGATTAAAGACAACATAGGTAACATTACCAAGGTTAACGCTGCTCTTAGTCAAAGTTTGTTGATAATTTACTGACCAACCAAGCATAAAAATCATTAAAACATAAGTACCAATCGTAAAGATACTTGCAATAATCAATCCACGAGGGAATGTCTTTTCAGGATTTTTCATACTATCAGTAACGGACCCTAATGATTCCATCCCACCGTAAGCAAAAATAGCATAAACAACAAATGAAATAATAGCAATTGGTGTCTGGAATTGTGGATTAGGCGATGTAATGAAAGTTGAAGCCCCATGAATTGGTTGCTTTAAGATTCCCTTATCGGCGACTAAAACAATAACGCTGACAATAACAAAGATAATATTAACAACAATTGTAAAAATACCACCAAGTGAACCAACTTTAGCAATGGCGGTCATTCCCCGTGAACTACACCAAGTTGTCCCAAGAATCAATAGAATTCCAAGGACCCCAATCAATTGAGTCGAGGTCAGACCAAATGCGTGCCATTGTTGGGTAGTATCCTTACCAAAAAGCAAGGCAGAAAAAGTAATCCAAATCCGTGATGCCGTTGATACCATCCATACAATCCAAGATGCTAACCATACGAAAGTACCAACAAAGGCGATTCGTTCACCAACTGACCCGGCAAGCCAGGAATAAATGCCCCCTTTAGCATCCTTAAATGTGGAACCGTACTCTGCCATCATCAAGCCACAAGGAAAGAAGAAACAAATCCCTGCTAATGCGTACCAAATAATACTACCGTAACCCATTTGTAAGTAGGCGTTTGAAACATTCCCAAAACCAAAAATGGCGGTAATGATCATCGTCACTAGTCCAAAGGTAGTAATCATCTTTTTATTACTACTCTGTTCGTCCAAAATAATGCCTCCAAAGCTTTAAAATTCTTAAATAAAAATAAGAAATTATTTAATAATTATTAGTATAGTCGTCTTTTAAAAAAATAAAAGTCTTTTACATAATTTCACATTACTTTTATACTACTTTTTGTATTTTTATGCTAATTTAGAAATCTTTATTCGTGTATTTGTATATTTAACTCCAAGTGATGTATACTATTTTCATCACTTAATAATCATTTTCACATTTAATCTTAATGATATTGATAGCGTTTTCTGACGTTGCTATAATTGAGTTAAGAAAATTTATGTGATTTTCACTCTAATATATAAGATCGTGAGGTGGAGTAAATGAGTGAGAAAAAAGGTATTAATACGACGGAACTAACCCTTTTAATTGTGGGGTCGACAATTGGTTCGGGAGTATTTGGCATTACCAGTGATTTAGCTACCGCGGCGGCTCCCGGACCAGCAATCATTGCCTGGATAATAGTAGGGATCGGGGTCTTGACTTTAGTTCTCTCCCTAACTAATCTTTCGCAAAAGCGGCCAGACCTTGATTCAGGGATTTTCAGCTATGCGGCAGCTGCTTTTGGTCCGCTGGGCGAATTTATTTCTGGTTGGGCATACTGGCTTTCGGCGTGGCTCGGCAATATTGCTTTTGCGACGATTATGATGAGCGCTCTTGGAACGTTTTTCCCCAGTCTATTTGCCAATGGTCAAAACTTATTCTCAATTATTGTTGCAATTATTTTAACCTGGGTTTTGACATTCTTGGTAAATCGAGGGATCGAATCAGCGGCCTTTATTAATTCAATTGGGACAATCTGCAAGATTATTCCATTAGTCGTCTTTGTTATCTGTGTGATTCTTGGTTTTAAGGCTAAGATTTTCACTGCTGATTTCTGGGGCAATGTAACGCAGAATCTTAGTTCAAAAATCGAAACCGGTTCAATCTATGACCAAGTAAAGGCCTCAATTATGGTAATGATGTGGCTATTTGTCGGCGTTGAAGGTGCTTCTGTCCTTTCCAGTCGTGCCAAAACGCGGACTGATGCTGAACGAGCTTCCATCTTCGGCCTGGTAAGCTTGCTTGTTATCTACATTGTGGTTTCTATTTTGCCATACGGGGTCATGACCCGAGCCCAGTTAGCAGCTGGTGGTCAACCGGCGCTTGGGGCTATCATGCAACACCTGGTTGGAACATGGGGTACCGCCCTGATCAGTATTGGATTGATCATCTCGGTTTTAGTTTCGTGGCTCTCGTGGACAATGCTCCCAGCTGAATCATTAATGCTAATGGCTGATGATGAAACCCTTCCAACATCATGGGGCGAAGTAAATGACAAAAAAGCGCCAACACGGGCATTAGTAATCACTGGGGTTCTTCAATCGATCTTCCTCTTCTCTTTGCTTTTCACTACCTATGCCTACAACTTCGCATATACGCTTTGTACGGCTGCGATTTTGATCTGTTACCTCCTTGTTGGCATTTACCAGATGATGTACAGTTGGCAGCACCAAGAATGGAGACAATTTGTCATTGGACTAATCGCCACCCTCTTTGAACTGATGGCGATGGTTCTCTCTGGCTGGAAAGAAATAACGGTCGTTTCAGTCGGTTTTATTCCTGGATTCTTCTTTTACGTCCAAGCATGCAAAGAATTCCATCACTCAATCACAGTAAAGGAAAAATGGGCAATGGGGATTATCGCTGTCTTTGCGGTTATTTCCTTAGTATTAGTAATCAACGGAACAATTTCAATTAATTAAAGGAGAAAAAGATCATGGTAGAAATAGCACATTTTGGTGTCGAAGCATGGCTAAATAAGTGGGAAAAGAGCGCGACTTATGATATTTCACAAAGTACAATCGCTTCTTTAAGCATGCACGATCTCTTAAATTTAGATGGTAACAATGGTGAAGAGTTTTATGAGATGCTTGATAAGCAGCAAATGAACTACGGATGGATTGAAGGATCACCCGAGTTTAAAGAAGAAGTTGCTAAACTGTATCACCATGTTGATCCAGAAAATGTCTTGCAAACGAATGGTGCCACTGGGGCAAATATTTTAGCCCTTTATGCCTTAATTAATCCCGGCGACCATGTAATTGCCGAATACCCTTCTTATCAGCAACTCTACGATATTCCTAAATCATTAGGTGCAGATGTTGATTACTGGCATATTCATGAAGAAGACAATTGGTACCCACGAATCGATGCCCTAAAAGCGATGGTTAAACCTAATACTAAAATGATTTGTTTAAACAACGCGAATAATCCAACGGGAACGGTTCTTGATAAAGAGTTTCTCGAACAAGTTGTTGAAATTGCTAAGTCAGTCGATGCTTATGTTCTTGTTGATGAAGTCTACCTGCCCCTCGATCATCCCGAAAAATTTGCGCAGATTATTGACCTTTATGATAAGGGAATCTCTACTAATTCTCTTTCAAAGACTTATTCAGTACCAGGGGTTCGGATCGGTTGGACTGCGACTAACGCTGAAGTTGCCGATGTCTTCCGTAAGTTCCGTGATTACACCATGATCTGTGGCGGAGTCTTTAACGACCAGCTAGCTACCTATGTTTTACGGCACCGTGATCAAGTTCTTGCTCGGAACCGGAAGTTAGTTCTTGGCAACCTCACCATTTATAAGGATTGGATTGATCATGAAGACCGAGCAAGTGTCATCATGCCACAAGCAGTCTCCACTTCTTTCCCAAAGCTTAATGTGCCAGTTGATATCCATACCTTCTGTGAAAACTTGCTTCATGATGAAGGAGTTCTCCTCGTGCCCGGCGATGCTTTTGATACTCCGGGTCACGTTCGCCTCGGCTACTGCGCACCAGAGGCAACCCTAAAAGAAGGCTTAAAGCGGCTTTCAAAGTATATGCATCAATATGATTAGCGTTATAAAAAAGAGGCTGAGAAAACTTTTTTTAACAGCCTCTTTTTTATACGAATGTTGTTACGATATCGTGGAAATTAACTTTTTTAATTTTCAAACTGCTTAGCAACCTTTTCTGCGATCTCACGGTAATGGTCTAAGTACTTAGCATAATTATCATCGTACATGTAATCAGCATCTGCTTCTGGATCTTGAGACGTCAAAATCTTCGGACCATCATTCGTAATAACTAAGGTATGCTCATATTGGCAACTCCAACCACCATCAGCAGTTTTGGCAAGCCAACCACTTGGATCACTGGTATCAGCTTCCCACGTACCGGTGTTAATCATTGGTTCAACAGTAATGGTCATCCCATTACGAAGACGGATTCCTTGACCATGTTCGCCGTAGTGAGGCACCATTGGATCTTCATGCATTGTTGGTTGAATACCGTGACCAACAAATTCACGGACATCCCCATAGCCATTCTCATCTTCTGTGTAGTGTTGAATAACTGCACCAATATCACCAATCCGGTTACCAGGAACACATTGGTCAATTCCCATAAACAGTGACTTCTTAGTAACGTCCATTAACTTTTGGATTTCAGGAGAAACTTCCCCTACCGCATAGCTCCAGCAAGAATCACTGAAAGCACCGTCAACACTGACAACCGTATCAACCTTTACTAAGTCGCCCTTCTTTAAGATTAACTTCTTACGAGGGAATCCGTGACAAATTTCATCATTAACACTAACACAGGTAGCGTACTTGTATCCTTCAAAACCAATTTGTTCAGCTTTAGCTCCAGCAGCCTTGAAGTACTTCCGAGCGAATTCTTCAATCTTCCAACTTGAGATGCCCGGCTTAATAATTTTACGAAGGCCAAGGTGCATTGCCGCTAAGGCTGCCCCGGCCTTTTCCATTGCATCGATTTCTCGAGGTGATTTTAAACTAATCATTTTCGCGATCTCCTTATTTACAATCTAACATAAATAGTATACCACTTGTCTGCCCTGATATCGCAAACCGTGCTATACTATATGAACGTTATAGATTTAATGGAGGTTATAAAATGGCAAAAGCACTTGTAGTATACGCAACCATTACAGGTAATAATGAAGACGTTGCGGATATCATTACTGACGCTCTTGAAGATTTAGGAGTAGAAGTCGATGAAGTTGAAATGACAATGGCTGATCCAGCTGACTTTGAAGAAGCCGATATTTGCGTAATCTGTCCTTACACTTACGATGAGGGAGCTCTTCCAGAAGAAGGAATTGACTTTTATGAAGACTTGCAAGAAGAACAACTAGCAGGCAAAGTTTACGGGGTTGCCGGCTCTGGTGATACTTTCTATGGGGATGACTTCTGTGTTGCCGTCGATAAATTTGGGAATGCTCTTGCCAAGACAGGGGCAACTAAGGGCGCTGAAAATGTTAAAATCAACCTCGCACCAGATGAAGAAGACATTCAAAAGCTCGATGCCTTCGCTAAGCAATTAGTAGAAAAGGCGGCTAAACTGAATGATTAAGAATCTGTGGGTAAAATATAAGTCAATCATCGCCTACCTTTTCTGGGGCGTTGTTACAACGGTGGTTAACTTAGCAGTGTTCCAGATTTTGAGTCCGGGACTTCACTGGAATGTTGCCCTTGCAACTGTAATTGCGTGGTTTGCATCCGTATTAGTTGCTTATTTTACCAATAAAGTCTGGGTATTTGGTTCCCATTACACTACCGTTAGTGACTTTATTGTTGAAATTTTCCGATTTTTCTTTTATCGTGGATTGACTTTATTTATCGATTTAATAATTACGTATGTAGGTATCAAAGTTTTGAAATTCGATACACCTCTCCAACAATTTATCGTTAAATTTATTGATAATGTCATTGTGGTAATTGCTAATTATATTTTCTCAAAGTGGTTAATCTTCAAAGATAATCGTGATATTGCAGATAAATAAATGATAGGATTCGGGCTGTAAACTTACAGTGCGAATTTTTTATTTATTTTGAGAATTTCAACTATAATAAATATAAAGAAGGGACTGACCTAAAATAATGAAAAAATTCCCACCAATTGAAAAAATATTAGAAGCTTATACAGCAATTGCAGACGGTCACGTTAAACTTGAAAACGATCAAGCACTCGTAACCTCCTCTAATGAAGCAAAAACTTATACCGTCACCTTTCACGACATACTTATACTTCAAATGACAATGCCTCATACTGGCAAGGCTATCTTGGCTATCCCGGAATTGCTGTACTGATGCTTCAAGGAAAGTTACCATATAATAAGGAATTAGCTCAACAATTTGCCGGGGTTGATTGGAATAAAATCAATCAAGAATATAAGCGTAATTATGCACAAGCTGCTGATGCTGTTATGACTGCTAAAGGAATTGATAAAAAGAAAGCAGAGACGGAACTTCATCATGTTTACAATGCCCTAAAGCAATTACCAATTATCGTTAAACGTGGAGCATTACGACCACCTAAAGCAAACTAAAGGTGAATAAGAGACTACTCTTTTACATAAAAGCTCTCTTATTCACCTTTTTTATTGTTGTGATAAGTATTTTTCAACAATTTTAAGAATCTTTTCGCTCGCGTGTCCATCCCCAAATGGTACTTCCGCTTGTTCCATCTGCCGATACTTCTTTTCATCATTTAACAATTCAAAAACTGCTTGCTGAATCGTTGTTGGATCAGTTCCAACAATTTTTACGCCCCCCAGACTGACTGCTTCTTGACGTTCTGTTTCATCCCGTAAAAGCAAGAGAGGGCGATGCAATGCTGGAGCTTCTTCCTGCAAACCGCCTGAATCAGTTAACAGAATCGAACTCCGGGCAGCAATATTTAAGAAATCATGATGATTTAATGGTGCAATAAGATGAATTCGGTCATGGTCTCCTAAAATATCATTAGCCAGTGATTCTTCTTCTGGATGAGGATAAACAGGAAATATCAGGTCAAGATTGTTGTTAGTTTCCACAATATCACGCATTGTATGGAAAACACGCTTCATGGGGGCACCAAGGTTATCTTTGCGCCGCATTGTCATTAATAAAATCCGATTGTCTGCTGGGATAGACTGGAGTAAAGGATACGTAAAATCTTCTTGCAAATTATGCTTCACGCTATCAATGGAAGTATTTCCAGTAACATAGATTCGTTTTGCCGGATGGTGCTCTTGCAACAAATTATCGCGGGCACTTGTCGTTGGCGCAAAATAAAGGTCTGCTAGATTATCTGTAAGGCGCCGATGCATTTCATCAGGGAATGGCGAATACCGTTCATAAGTACGCAAACCAGCTTCGACATGGCCGAGTGAAATATGATGATAAAAGCTAATCAAGCTGGCAGCCAAACTTGTAGTAGCATCACCAGCGACAAGGATCATATCTGGTTGTCCAGCATTAATCACATTATTTAAGTTATGCAACAGTTGGCTCAATAGTTCAACTTCATTTGTACTTGTTACGTTCGATGAATCAACACTGAAATCAATTTGGAAATTCAAATATGCCAACGTGTCGTTTAATAATTGTGAATTTCCCGTTGCAACAAGAACCGGTTGCCAGGTCGCAGGATTTTGATGCATCAATCTAATGATCGGCGCCAACTTCAAAACCTCAGCCCGCGTACCAAACAAAAACATAATCTTATATGGTGGCTGCATTAATGACTCTCCCTTCAGCTTTTAATAAAAAAAGACGTAATCACTAAACAAAGCAATCACGTCGACAGTGCATTATCAAATGGTCCCATCCGGATTTGAACCGGAATCGACCGCTTAGGAGGCGGATGTACTATCCAATTATACTATAGGACCAAACTAAAGAATATTATCGCATTTACGAAGGATTTCGTAAAGACGGTAATTATTCTTTTTTAGTTTTCGTTATTTTTACGACGATGCTTCAAACGAATTCCTTTATTTTTGCGATTCTTTTTCTTTCGCCGTTTCTTTGGCTTAGAGAATCCACTGAGAGTTTGATTCATCTTTTTATGGGTTTCCCCACTTAATTGTTCTTTTTGCAAGTGACGACTAGCCTGCTTTTTGATTGAAACCACCCGTTGACCCTCTTCTGGCTTCTGGTTGGTTAATTTATTATCACCAATGTAGAGCTTAGTTAGTTCATAATCACTATTAGCAAGCAGCTTCTTAAGGTCACGAATATCATGGTCATCACCTAAACTAAGTGCTAACCCCGGTTCTCCCTGTCGCCCAGTACGGCCAACCCGATGAATATAGGTATTGAGCGATGTTGGCAAGTCAAAGTTAATAACGGCAGGCAATTTAGGAATATCAATGCCCCGGGCTGCCAAATCCGTCGTCAACAACAACTTGATTTGCCGCTTCCGAAACATCCGCATTGCTTTTTCCCGTTGTACTTGTTTCTGCCTACCACCCAAGGTATCGACCGGAACATGTTCGTGTCGCAACCGACTTGCAGCATAATTAAGGGTACGGGTACTGTTGAAGAAGACAAGCGCCCGAAAATCTTTAATACTCGTCAACCGGCGTAAAGTTGCTGTTTTTTGCGCATTGGTTCGTGCACTTAAGTAACCATGTTCTACCGGTCCCTGAGAAGTATCCTCATCACGAACATCAATAGTTTCAATATCGCGACCAAACATCACGTTCAATTCGTCCAGAACAGGAGATTTGGTAGCAGAGAAGAATGCTAATTGAGTAGATAACGGGGTCGCACGCTCAATATCTTCCACGACGGCTAAAGTATCGTCTTGAAGCATGTCATCGGCTTCATCAATAACCATTGTCATTAGATGACCGAGCTTTAAGTGGTGGTTATCAAGCATATGGAGTACCCGTCCAGGAGTTCCCACCACAACATCCGGGTGTTGGTGCAAATTCATAACTTGTCGCCGTAAATTTGCCCCTCCTGTCAGTGATTGGACGCTAACACCAATTAAAGTTGCCCATTCACGGATTACTTTCGTTGTTTGAATTGCCAATTCCTGGGATGGTGCGAGAACCAATAATTGAGTTCCCTCGCCTGGCATAATCTTAGGCAAGAGTGGCAACGTAAAAGCTAGGGTCTTACCAGAGCCAGTCGGTGCTATTCCAAGGACAGATTGGTCAGTTTTTAATGCCGGCGCAACTGCTTTTTGGATTGCTGTGGGCTGCTTGTATTTTTCATCAAAGTGTTTTTGAAATTGTTCGATCAAATTAAATCATCCTATTCTTGATCGTTATCAGATGGGAAAACTAGTTGAGCAGATTGACGAAGGGAGTACATAACTGAGTTGACCGTCTTAGATAATTCTAACCAATGCTTGTACTTCTTCATTTCCTCTTCATCATCAGGATTGTTAAAGAGGTCTGCGAAATCATTCATTTCATCAGTCATTGAATTTTCTTCAACTGGTGCTTCGATTGGGTGCGCATTTTGGTCAGCATCATAGTAAGTAACCTTTCGCGTATCAAAAATACTATCAAAGACTAAGGTATCCTTCAAGCCGTAAACTTCAGAATAGAGATGAGAGTTGGCAGTCTTACCGAAGTTTAAAGTGACAGTAAATTTGTCATAGTTAAGGATTGCAACCCCCTTACCATCAACCCCAGTTTTAGTAAGAGTTGGGAAGTAAACTACAGATTCTGGTTCACCATAAATAGTAACGGCACCATAAACGGCATATACACCGAGGTCCATTAATGCTCCCCCTGCATACTTAAGGGTAAAGATATTTGGATATGGTTCACTGCCATTAAGAACTTTGTCAAAACGCGATGAGTATTTCATTACAGTGATGGTTGCGCCTTGAACGTAATGTTCCTTCATCTCATCAACTTTCTTCAAGGCAGCTTGATAAATCTTGGTATGGATATGACGGGCTGCTTCAACCAAACGAGCCTTAGGGTGGGCTGCTAATAATGATTCAATTGCACTGTATTCACTTGGATTTACGAAGGCTGGTTTTTCAACAATAATAAATTTATCATTTTCAATTGCTTTCCGTGCTTGTTGATAGTGCAAACTATTTGGTGAAGCAATATAAACAACATCAAAGTCGCCCTCTTCAAAGAACTTATCAATGTCATCATAAAATTCAGTTGCTCCATATGGCTTACCAAACTTCTCAGCGTGCTCTAATGTCCGAGAATAGACAGCAGTCAATTCATATTTTCCAGTTGTCTTGGCCGCATCTAGCATCTGATCAGTAATAATATTTGTTCCAATAACACCAAGTTTTAGCATAAAATCAACTCTTCCTTTTCAAATATTTCTTTGCTTACATTTAATTTTAACAATTATTGCGCGTTTTTAACAGAAATGAAATCTTCTGATAATAGAAATGTGTGTATAATTAGTTATGTTATAGAATGACTTATCACTTAATTGAGGAGACTGATAAAATATGAGAAAAAAAGGAATGTTACTTTTCGGCGCGGGACTAATGGCTGGACTCACCAGTACTTTAGGGTTCAGTCGTGCGAAGAAAAGCAATAATACGATCTCGTTACCTATCTTTTATGCGGGCACATGGCAATATTATGATAAAGAACGAGATCGCTCTCATAAAATAACCATCTCTCCTGAATTAAAGCTCGGCATCGATAACCAAATCATTCCGGCAACGGTTCAACAAATCAAACCTGATAAGTTAGTTTTCCTTGATCGGTTTGGTTATCACATTACTATCCGGGCAAATGAACAACGGCCAGTTTCATTAACCGATGAAGCTGATGACCAAGTTTATACTATTCAACCATTAAAATAATGTTGGCGCTGCAAGACAGCGTTTTTTCTTTTTAAATTATTTTTGAGTGCTGAGTGTACTGACGATGTGCCGGTGCCTTATAGTTTTGCATAAATGCCAAAATCTGGTCAAACTGGTCACTAAAACAGATACTATTTAGATAAGGATCTTCCACAAAGCCCGCCTTATTCATTTGCTTAAATAAATCGTTTAACGAATCATAAAAGCCATTAAAATTGTAAAAAGCAACTGGCTTATGATTATCCCCAACTGTTGTCCATGAAGCGGCCTCGGTAATTTCCTCTAATGTCCCAAAGCCGCCGGGAAAAGCTAACAATCCATCCGCAAGATCCATCATCGTTTGCTTGCGAATATCCATATTAGGGACAATTCTTACATCTTTTAATTCGTTATAAATGGCTCCACGATCAGCCAGCTCAGTAGTTATTACCCCGTGAACAACGCCGCCATTTTTTAAGACTGTCCGAGCAAGGGTTCCCATCAAGCCAAACGCACCAGCACCATAAACTAATTCAATATCGTGTTGGACCAGCCATTCACCAAATCGTTGTGCTTCATAATTAAATGCTGGATCATTTCCGTCACGCGCCCCACAATAAACTGCAATTCGTTTGATCATACAACTACTCCCCTTTAATATTTTTTAGAGAATCTAATTGATGCTTAATTGTTGCTGCCGCACTCTTAATCTCCTCTTCTTCCAATGGGTAAAGCTTTAAGAGGAGGAGGTTGCCAATTCCTTGCCGGCCAATTAACGCTGGAAAACTGATGTAGGTTGAATACTGCGGCTGATAAATTGCAACCGGCAACGCTAATTGTTCATCCGCAAAAATTGCCGTAATAATTCGGAGAGTCCAGGCAGTAACAGCACTAACATTATACCCTAATCCATCGAGAGTGTACCAATTACTAAGGTTCGCCTTAATTTTAAGCTGACTTTGATCTAAGTGATGACCATTGATTGCCGCAGTTAATGGTTGTCCATTCACGCGAACAGTTGACCAAGCAAATACCTGGTGACCATCGTGCTGACCATAAACAAAGCCAGTTACATTGGCAGCAGCGACCTTTGCGGCTTCTGCAATTGCCCGATAAAGGCGCGCAGTTTCAACAACCGTGCCAATCCCAATTACTTGCTTTTGCGGCAAGCCAACTTTTTGCTGGAGAACAGCAGTAATTGCCTCATTAGGATTAGTAAGGTTAATTAAGATCCCACTAAAATCACTCTTAAAAATCTTATTACCAACTTGTAAGGCCTGCTGATAGCTGGTCTCAAGCTCAGCCATTGGTTGTTGCTTCATCAAAGCACTCTTTCCAAAGGCGGTAATAAGGACATCCGCATCGGCTAAGGCAGCGTAATCTTGAATAATTATTTTTGTGTGGGTCGCTAAAACCGTTTGGGCATCATTTAAATCGGCCTGAATTGCAATAGCTAGTTGATCTTTTTCATCAATCAAAACTAATTCATCAACTTTTCCGTTCATTACTAATTGGTTGGCTAGCATTTCACCCACATGACCGAGGCCAATAATTCCAATCTTTCTCATTTTTAGCGCTTCTTTCTATTTCCCGGGAAATAACGAAAGTGAAAACAAGGTTATTACCCTACTTTAAAAAGATAGAGACTAGGAAATAATCTCCTCAGTCTCTTTTTTTACTTTTCCTGAAAATCCTGAACTTCTGGGAAATCACTAAGAATTACATCACGGGCACCCTTTGAGAAATCAAAAGTTGCTTGAGCATTATAACTTTCTTGATGATCTCCTACATATAATACTACTTGCGTTGGTTGCAAGTCTATTTGGACACCTAACTCAATGGCAGCTTTAACCAATTGTTGAACATCGTCTGAGTAAACATCGCTGATTGCTTGCAATGGATGTTGGAAATTAATATTTTTCGTGTAACGATCATTGGCAATTTTTAACCCAAATGATAATAAATCACCATTTTCAAGTTGATCTGCTAACTGACCGCTAAGAGTTAGTGAAGGATCATCCACTCGTCGTTGTACAAACTTCAAAGCAAGCTGGTATTCTCGCGGAGCATTAAACTCAACAATAAAGTTTTGCAACTCTGCGATTAACTGCATTGCTTCTTCATGCATCCACGGCAATTGTTCCTTTGGCTTTTGTAAGGCCACTTCATTATTCCGCTTTTTTGCTTCCGCTAATCGTTCCTCCAAGTTATCAGGTAATGGTGAAAGAATACTATTTAAAAGCATTAATTCAAGGAAGTTAATCGTATCATCACTAATTCCTGTTCGCGACAACGGGTCAAGGTCAAAATTACGAAATTCAAGATAATCAATTCCCTTATGTAAGGCCCCATCAATATCATGCATATCATGGTTATGCCGCCGTAATCGTACTGGGCCAAAGAATTCCTTCATACTATAGTAAGTGCCATTGTCCATGAAGTGCTTTAGTTCTGCAAAATGCTGGTCGTATGAAGTATAGGTAACTTGCTCATTGGTAAAGTTATCATCCCCATAATCACTACAACGCAAACTCCGAACTGGCAGCTCCAAATCCTCTGGAATACTATGTGGCATATCTTCAGAAACCGGACTTGCTCCATATAAGTACGTAAATAACCATTGATAAAGGTAGAATTTTTGCGCTAATTTAAAGTAAAGATGATTTTGAAAATCAATGCGGTTTGGATACCGGTCTGCATAAAAGCGGTGATAAATCTCGTTGATTAATTCACCATCCAAACTAAAATTAACATGGACATCCCCTAAAATTTCTTGAACAATACCATATTTCTTTCCTAGGTAATCATGAGTCTCTTGGTCCCATTTCTTAGTAAATGCAGTTTGTAAATATTCAAGGTCATGCTGATAAGTCGGTCCTGGCGCCATACTTAACGGCCATAATCGTTCATCACTCCGTAAATGTGAGATAACAATCTGCTCTAACATTTTTAGTTGCCGAACTGCATTTTTAGCTCCAACAACTGGACCCGTTTCAAAGTCCATCATGTCATCCGTATAGCCTGAGTTCAAATAAATATTATATTGCCGCGAACGCAGATTTTCAGGATATGGATAACGACTTGCCCGTCCATTGGTCAAAATTCGGTGCTTCTTTGCCTCTAAACCAAACTGTGAAGAAAACAGTTTGGCATTTAATGACGGTTCTTTTAAAGCTGCTTTAAGTTGATCATAATCGGTTCCCATCCAAGAATCCCTCCAATCAATCATTTTAATTTTATTCAAATTCAACCATAACACTTTTGAAACATAATAGACAATAATAACTTAATTATTTTACTGGATAATCACTTCAAAATAGATTAACGCTTTCTGTCCTTAATTATATCAATCTCCGCCACCAAGGAACACTAAATTGCTGATACGCTTTATTCTTAGCAAAGAAATGATTAATTCCGCTATTTTTACACTGATGTTCTTTTAATGAATTGACATAATCAGCATAAACCTTTATTCGTTGCGAATCTGGAACACCCCGCCATGCTATAACATCCTGTATATTTTTTACTAAGTCAGCATAATTACCGCCATCATCATAATCAATAGGTGCCTGCCAATATTTTTTAGCGACCCTTCGAAGCTGACTATCGGTCGGTTGAGTAATATCAAGACGTTGATGAGTGTGACGATATTTACCAGTTACATAATACTCTCCATAGGGAATTCCATAATTAAAAGATTCTGTATCAGCAATTTGCCGTAATTGATTGGTCGAATAATGCGTGGGATCTGAATCAACCCTTCCTTGGTTATCAAAGCGATAAATATTCCATTGACTAATAAACTTTCCTGTTTCGATATCAACAATAAATTCAATCATTCGGGCTGGATTAGCATACCGACGATACGAATTACGAACTAATTGAACCTTCATATTAGAGGGATAAGTAAATTTATGATGGTAACGATTATGATAATTAGCACCAGTCTTAAAGTCTAATTTAAAGTGATTATCGTGGGCATAGGAAAGCAATCGTTGAAAATCTGTCGCTTCTGATGAAAGAGAGGGACGCTGATATCGGCGAATAAAAGCGATGTTTTGCCGATCAAGATAACTGCGAAATAAATGAATTTTGCGTCCTAATAAATCTGCTTTTAGCCCTTTCTTCCCTGAATAAGCCGTCACAACTAAATCACGAAAATAAGGATAGAAAAAACTGGTAGGGGCTAACTGAGGTGAAATTTGATAGACAGTTGGGGAAAATTGAAGAAATCCATAGTTATCAATATAAGCTTTTAAATGGTGATTAATAATTAAATCAAGCTGTTCACGAGCGTTGAGACCGCTTTGTTTCAAGGTTCTTATATAGTTAACGGAACCAATTTGATTTACTTTTATCATATTATTTGTCATAAATATCGTTTAACGGTTCATGAACCATCGTAATATGCTCGCGCTCGGCTTCTATAAAATGGTCACCAACAGATGCAAAACCATATTTTTTGTAAAATTCCTCAACATAGGCTTGGGCATGAATAGTTATCTTAAAGTTGGGGAAATTCACTTTGATTCCACTTAATAAATGTTCAATAATCTTTCCACCTAAACCAATCCCGCGTGCTTGTGGAGCCACAACTACGCGGCCAAAAGTTACAACATCATTCTGAATAAAATAACGTGCATAAGCAACTACTTCACCATTAGTAGTCGCAAAAACATGGTGCGCAAGTGGGTCACTATCATCTGGATCAGGATAGGAACTCTGTTGTTCTCCATTAAAAACTTGTGCTCGTAACTTAAGAATGGCAAAAAGTTCATTAACTGTTAGTTCAGTAAATTGTTTATCAAACCATTGCATAATTTATCTCTCCTATAATTTTATATATTATACAAAAACTAGTAAGTTAGCATAATTTTCCCGCAAAACAATTTTATTATTAAATTTATGGAATATAATAAAGGTAATGATTTATTTGTGAAGGGAGCGTTCAATAATGGATAATTTTTCGCCTAATCGTCGAAACGTTGTTGATATTACCGACTTAAATAAGTTTTTAACAAAAATGTATGGCTTAATGACCCTAGCAGTATTACTTTCCGCCTTAACCGCTTGGCTCGTAATGACTGTTTTCGCTCAGCAATTTACTGCTTTTATGGTCAATAACCGCTGGGGAATGTGGTTAATTATCCTCTTGCCAATCATCCTGACGTTGGAGATTAATTTTAATGCTACTCGCAGCCCTGGCCTTTGTCTGTTCCTATTAATTTTAACAGCAATTGTCTATGGAATTACCTTTGCTTTTATTGCAGGTGCTTATGCTGGCACTGATATTGCAACAGCCTTCGTTTCCTCAGCGTGTGTATTCTTAACAATGGCGATTATTGGTACTTTTTCTCACCGTGATTTTACGCGAATTGGTTCTTATGCCAGTGCAGCCTTAATTGGCTTAATTATCGCCATGCTGGTTAACTTTTTTGTCCAAAGTCCAATGATTAATTATCTGCTTTCGATCGTTGCCGTAATCATTTTTACAGCGTTAACTGCTTGGGATGCACAACGAATGAAAAATATCTATATCGAATGCAATGGTCAAGTCTCATCCAATGGACTGGCTGTTCTTGGCGCTTTACAGCTTTACCTTGATTTTATTAATCTCTTTATTAGCTTCTTAGACATTTTTGGATCAAGCAATGACAGATAAAAACATTAAAGATCATGAAATCAAATACGAATATTCACCGCTTACCTTTTAAACTATCACTCTTAGCAATTTCATTATTCATAATGATGTCGGCAGTAATTTCGCCGGCCCTTCCGCTAATGATACACGCATTTCCCACAATTAGTCATGTAAAGATTGAATTACTTGCTACTATTCCCAATCTTGGTATGATTTTTGGATTATTAATCAGTCCCTTTCTCAACAGAAAATGGTCCCAAAAAAGAATTATTCTTATTAGCCTGCTTATTGTCGGCGTGATGGGTACTTTGCCAGTTATCTTAAATAATTATTTACTAATTTTGATTTCACGAATTTTTTTAGGAATCGGAATCGGGAGCTATAATTCGTTAGCTGTGAGCTTAATTCCGCAATTGTATACCGGCAATCAGCATGAATTGAATCGGATGATCGGTTTTCAAAATATTATGAACAACTTAGGTTACGTTGTCGGCTCATTAGCAATCTGCTATTTAGTCACTTTATCGTGGCACGCTGTCTTTCTTGTTTATATTATTGCGATCCCGGTTTTACTTGCCTTCAAAATCTGGGTACAATTACCAAATGCTACTAGGAAGGACAAAGATAGCTCAATATCAATGCATAATTTAACTAAATTCGTCCACCCAGTGATCATCTGGATTAGCATCATGGTTTTGCTAATTTATATTTTTTACATGGCGCTTGCCTACAAACTACCGACATTAATTGTCGATGCCGGTTTAGGGAATGAAAGTACTGCTTCTCTCTTGCTGGCCCTTCTTGCTGCCATTGGAATCCCAATTAGCGCGGCCTTTGATTGGCTTGAACAACGACTTCATCAATTTGTATTTCCACTTTGTTTAGCATTTAATGCGGGCGGCTTCTTCTTGATTAGTACCGCTCACCATTTCTGGATATTAGTAATTGGTTGTATCATTCTCGGAAGTGGTTTTGGTCTTGTGATGCCCTTTATTTTCAAATGGATTGATAATGTTAGCGATAAAAATGCCGTTAACTTCTCGACGACCATTGTCTTAATCATGATGGATATTGGCTGTACCATTTCACCACTGGTAATTGCCCTTATCGATCATACGGCAAGAGGAGCGTTATTCTCGTCTGCTATTTTCTTCACATTATTAACAATTTATGGCTTGTTTAAGAGCCTAAAACACACTTTTATTAAATAACAAAAATGGTCAGTGAAAAAATGCTAGTTTTTTCCTGACTATTTTTTCTTAGCATATTTTTTCCACACTAATGCCTCTTTGATACAGGGGTAATGGCGAATCAGGATTAAGGTATACGTACCAGTTGTAACTGTGAGCAATAACCAAATTACCCACCCATTATCTGGCAAAAACTTAAAACGTTCTCGTAAGACTTCATCTAATAAGTCAAATAATAGTCCTTTGAATGTCATCTTTAGCCCTAAAAGGTGGTCTGTTGCAATTTCAACCATAAATACGAGGGCAAATCCATATAAATAGGCCCAACCACGCCGATATTTAAATATATGGTTACCATATTTATCTTTTTTCGCTGTCTTTACAATGCGAACGCTAAAGGTTTGAAACCAGCCAAGCATGATGCCAATTAAAATTAGAACAATTGTAACCAGCAAATGCCATTCCTGTTGCTCCGTAAAGATCGAAATAATGGTCATAACTAATGCATAAATCGGAATAATTATAAAACTAGTCTTAGTCACAGTTTCTAATTGAAATGTTCCTTTAATGAAATTATATAAAATCAATAAACAAAAAATTATTAAGAGAGTCATTAAACATCCCTCCTAATATAAATATAGGATAGATTTTAATAACTCTCCACTATTACACTTATAATAAGGCAAAGGAATTTCCTTTACACCAATAATTTAAGGAATTTTACCATTTGCTGTAAATTTTTGACCACTTATTACATATATAATATAAGCGGTGATAAATATAATATACTTAGATTAGAAAGGAAGTGGGAACTATGAAAGTAAATTGCCATATCGACCCTAATATTGAAGAGGAACATCTCGATTTATTTGTCCGTGAAATGAATCCCCAAATTAGCAACCTCCTAAAAAGTTTTACAAGTACCGAACCAGTATTATGGTGTTATGACGCAGATCAAATCATCCCCATTAAATTCTCGGATATCTTTGAATTAACTGTCGCTAAGACCGGTACTAAAATTTCAACAAAAGATCATGCCTACTTTTATCGTGAACGGTTATCCCACTTCAAAAGTAATCTTCCAAATGACTTTATTGAAGCATCTGGCAGCACTGTTTTTAATTATCATTACCTTGATCACCTTGAGTTATTAGATAATGGCTTGATAGATGCAATTTTAACGAATGGTAGCCATATTCAGATTTCACGACGAAAAATCAAAAATTTGAAAGCGAGGTTAGGACTATGAAAAAATATGTCAAATATACGATTGGTTTCTCAGGAATCGGGGTTCTAATTGGTCTAGCAATCTCTTTAGTCTTCAACTATCTTAACGGCAGTACCATCTACTACCCATCATCCCCTAATTTTGTTAACCAATTCGCTCATCCCCTTAACAGCGTAACTGTTTCTGTTATTTTATGGATGCTAATTGGCTGTGTTTTTGGGTTTGGCAGTTTAATTTTTGAACTTAAAAATTGGTCACTGCTAAAGAAAACGATCATTAATTTTTGTGCTTACTATGCTGGCTTTGCGCCATTAGCAATCCTATGTGGTTGGTTCCCGCTGACTTGGATTAATTTTGCTATTTTCACGCTTATCTTTATTGTAATTTATGCCATAATTTGGAGTCTTAATTGGTATTCGATAAAAAAAGAGATTCGCTCAATTAATCAGCAAATCAAAAAGTAGTTTCCCTCACATTTGATTGTAATAAGCCTGGACCAATTCAACAAAGTTATTAATGTTATAAGTTGTTCCAAATAGCTTACGAGCCGCTGTTGACCAATAAGAAATCGGGTCTTCGTGATCAGTTCCACCAAGATAGCTTGAAATCATTGCATGTGTCCAAACAGTTCCCCCGCCATCCTTGGTTCCCTTCGTCACGGGCAAATTATTCTGTTTTAAGATATAGGCTGTATAGTAAGCAGCGTTGCCAAGCTGGTTTGCAAAAGATGCTGCGGTATATTCATGAGGCATTTCAAACTGGACAAAGTATGGATTAGCATATGGTCCCGCTCCTTCTGCCATATATTTCGTATCAGCGATATTAACAATTTGTTGATTATCAATAAATGTATGAACAAATACTCTAGTTGAACTATAATTTTGCTTCATATAAGATACTTCACTACTAATCGTTGAATTTTCATTCCCCGTATCGTGAATTACGACCCCACGAGGATTTCCAGATGAAGTACTGTACCCGCGTTGTTCAAATATACTTGAAATTTGTTTAGTAATTTTAGCGTGTGGAAGACCAGATTGAGTAAGATAACTATTGATTTCATTGTTCATTTTCAACTCAATATCGGTGGTCCGAACAAAATAATTTTTTCCATTATAGGTAATCCGTGCGTAAGTATCATCGTTATCATTAGAAGTCAGATAGTAGCGATTGACTTTAACTAAGGCTTGATCAGGCAGGTTGGCGCGTTGAATTGCTGAAAGTGAATTATATACTCTTGCGCCACTGCTTAACGTAGCCGTTTCACTAACAGCATATGAATTACTGACCTCCCGCGTATGATGAGAATAAAACCAACTCCCACCGATTATTGCTACGACGATTATAATACGTGATAGATATATTAAATTTTGTTTTTTCTTTCTCTTTGCCATACTAGTTATTGTAACGAATAAATTTGAATTTTGTAGGAAAAACTAATTATTTATAAGTAATGCTAAAAAATCCCTTGCCATCAATACTGAAAGCAAGGGATCATTTTTTTATTTACCAATTATTAATCACCTCCACAGCAAGCACACACTTTACGTGATTAATACCTATGCAAGTGGTATTGTTAAATAAAAATATTTATGATATTATATACTTACAAAAAATAAGTAAGTGGAAGGAGCAACTAATTATGAATGTCGAATTAGGAATCTCAACTTTTGGTGAAACGACCCCGCTCGAAAAAACAGGTAAGGCAATTAGCCATGATGAACGGATTAGAAATCTTATTGAAGAAGTAGAATTGGCCGACCAAGTAGGAATTGATGCATATGCTATCGGTGAGCACCACCGCAAAGACTTTGCAGTTTCAGCATCTGAAACCATTATAGCGATGGCGGCTGCAAAAACAAAACAAATTCATCTTTCAAGTGCCACTACTAATTTACCAACGATTGATCCAATTCGAGTTTTTGAACAATATGCTACAATTGATGCAATGGCTTCTGGAAGAATTGAAATTATGGCTGGCCGTGGATCATTTACTGAAGCTTTTGACTTATTTGGTTATGATCTTGATAATTATGATGAACTATGTCAACCACCACTGACTAAAGTTAGTGGCTTGTGAGCTGAAAATCCTCGTGGATTTCAGACCACAATTTGCGTAAATAGGGACAACTTGCTTGACCAGCCGAGGCTGTAATCAAGTAGTGGTCGTCTAATTACCAACGCCTTTTATGTCCCCAGGTTGCCATAGGGACAGATAAGCTAGGCTAGTTTAGCTGTTCCCTTATCAAGAATATTTTTAGCTGCGTTCCAGTCACGAATATGGTAAGTACCACAGTTAGGACAAGTCCATTTGCGGTCAGCTAACGTTAGTTTGTCCGTGCCATTAGTACCCATCACAAAGCCACAATTGTGACATGTTTGGGTAGTATTTCTTGGGCTGATTGTGATAAATTGCCGATCATACAGATCTGCTTTATATGCTAACATGCCAAGAAAGGAACGCCAGCCAACGTCAGAGATACTAAGCGCTAAAGCATGATTTTTGAGCATATTCTTACTACGCAACTCCTCAGCTACTACTAAATCGTGGTTCTTGATTAGTGCAGTAGAGATTTGTTGAAGAAAATTATGTCTTTGGTTCATTACTTTGGCATGAAGCTTAGCAACTAACAAGCGTTGCTTTTGGTAATTTTTACTGTCTCGTAAAGAACGATGTTCTTTTTTTGCACGCCGTTGCCGTCTAGATAAAATACGCTGCTCTTTGGCTAATTTGCCTTTAATAGTGCGATAATATTGTGGATTAGGAACTGTGTTACCTTCACTATCGGTTAAGAAATTATCAGTATTAAGATCAATTCCAATATGTCCGTGATTAGTTTTGGACTCTTTAACGAAAGGTTTATCTGAAGCTAGTTGCATTGATAGAAAGAAGTGATCCGCCGGATCTTTAGTCAACGTCACAGTACCAATTCTAGTCTCACACATTCTCTTCAAAAGACGTGCTTGAGAACCGGCAACACGTAACAGTCCGATTTTAGGGACTTTGACATGGTTATTATCTAGAAAACAGACTGTACCGTTAGTTAGCAAAGCGGTCTTTTGCCCCGGGTATTGACAATTGGTTTGATAACGCCAGCGGTAACTTTTTCGATGAAACTTAGGAACACCAGCGGTGTGAACCTTCCGAAAAGCATTCCAAGCTTTTCGATAGTTCTGAATGGCATTAGCTTTCGCTAAACTGTCAATTCGTTTATCTTCTAAAAATTGATAGTGATTAGACATTTGTTTAGCGTTTTGGCGCATAGTTAGTTGTTTAATACGATCCTGAACTGTGTCAATTGGCAGCTTAACTCTGCGAAGTTGTATTAGTTCCTTACCGATCGCAACCATTTCGTTATAAATAAAGCGACTAGCGTCACTATTAATTTTAATCAACTGCTTTTGTTGGTCACTAGGATAGCAACGCATTTTCAGGCCATAATGATATTTCATTTTTGCCATTGACTTCATTTAATTTCACCTCCTTTATTGATATAATAATATTGTATCACATGTCAATGATAATAAATATAGAGGTCAATAAAATGAGTAAAGATAAAATCAAAGATGCAGTATATACCAGACGATATATCTATAACTTCCATTTCCATCTAATTTGGGTTACTAAATATCGTCATAAAACTTTTACTACTGATGAGTTATCGAACGAAATGAAGGAGATCCTATGGCAAGTAGCTGAGGATAACAAAATCGTAATTGAGAAAATGGAAGTTATGCCTGACTATGTTCATGTCTTAATTAACTTTCCACCTAGCAAGGCACCGACTAGCGCCATCAAAGCGCTCAAAGGCAGAAGCGCCTTTATTTTCTTGCATCGACACCCGGAAATTCGGCAGTCCCAATACTGGGGTGGTCATTTATGGTCGCCTAGTTACTACATGAGCACATTAGGTAATATGAGTAAAGAAGTAGTCGAGAAATATATAAACGATCAAAAATACAATGAGATGAAAAAAGCTCCTTACGGAGCTTGATAGGGCCTTCCATCCCATGACTAAAGTCACGGGATTTTCGGCTGAATATCATTAAAATGATGGAATTGCTTGGCTTAAAGCGTTTCTACCTCCACTTGCCAATTGCATCAATGCCCTATAAAGATGTATTAAAAGCAATTGAAATTTATGGAAAAGAAGTTGTACCAAAAGTCAAAAAATATTTTAAAGATAAAAGCAAATTGAATGATTTTTCAATTAAATGGAAAGCATAAAAAGATAGACGTGAGTGGAAAAAACACTTTTTTCTCACCCACGTCTTTTTATTACTAGAGCTTAATATTCTCAATTGCTAACAATTTCTTTTTGCGTTCAAGGCCACCTCTATAGCCCGTTAATTTACCATTTTGTCCAAGAACACGATGACATGGGATAAACAGTAAAATTGGATTTTTACCAACAGCATTCCCCACTGCCCGTGGACTACTATTAATTCTCTTAGCTAGTTGCCCATAAGTCACTGTTGCCCCATAAGGAATCTGTCTTAATTGTTGCCAAACTTTTTGTTAAAAATCTGTACCGTTCAAATGGAACTGAGGATATGTTAAAGGGACATTTCCCAGGAAATAATCATCTAACCATTTAACGGCATCTTTAATTGGAGGATAAGTAGGATTAAGATTATTCTCTTTAGATTGATCAACAAATTTTACTTCAGTGATTCCATATTCATCTGCTTGAATTTCAATCTTTCCTAAAGGCGACGAGTAATTAAAACTTGCAATCATTATGACCTTTCTCTTTAGTTAAAATGCAGAATTTCATTTACAGGACGACGCTCTGAATGGTAGCTATTAATTGTCGTATCAGTCGAATAACCAAGCGAGATACCAACGATAAACCGTTCATCGTCTGGCACATTCAAAGTTTGGTGAAGAATAGCTGGGAAACGAACGCTGTTATAGGTTGGAATCGTTCCCAAGCCATAAGCAGTTGCCGCTAACATAATATTTTCAGCAAACAAGCCCGCATCAAAAATCGACCAATCTGGTGAAGCTTTAGGAATAGTAATATAAAGAATTACCGGCGAATCATATAAAGTATTGCTGGCATTTGTCATCTTTTCATGAGCTTCATCAAAATTAGCAAAATGATGAACAATTCCATGCCGCCATTGCTTCATATTATCTTGGGTTTGCGGTGCCCAATCTTCACGGCTCATCACTGGCAAATCTGAATTCCCTTGATTACCGGCAATGTCTTGCTCACGATAAGCGTTCTTAATTGCCTGTAATGTATCACCCATCGCACAATATACTTGCCAAGGTTGAGAGTTTACCCATGATGGAGCACGTTGAGCTAATTCAACAATTTTAGTAATCATCTTCTTTTCAACTGGTTTGTCCGTAAATTGACGAATTGAATGGCGTTGATTAATTGCATCTTGTAAATCCATTAGATGATTCCTCCTAAATTACATACTCTTACTAAAGTTTAGCATATTTAGGTTTACTTTAATAAGATCTTGTATTGGTCACTTTATTTCGTTCGCCGCACCGCTTCCCTAATCTTGGGATAACGAACCATTAAGCAGGCCCCATAGGTAAAACTAGTTGCGACATTTAACACCCAGATGAACCAGGCGTTGTGACTGCGGAAAAAGGCGATAGTAGATAAGTCTTTAAGGACCTCTTCAAACAGTTCATGTGATATTTCCGTAGCGTTAATATGTGCACCATAAAACACTTCAACGCTAATCCCAATCGCAAATGAAACAAGCCAACCTACAAGGTACGGCCAATTCCTTTTAACCTTTAAAATCGGCCGCTGGTGGGAATCTAGTTTATTGGTGTCTTTAATTTGCGTTTTGCTTGCTTGTAGAAAGCCAATCGAAACTCCTAAGATTAGAAGAATAATTGTAAGTCCAGCTGCCGTTAAAGATCTTACGTTTTCTAGGCTCAAGGCCATCATAATTGCGGAATACATGGGGATAATTATTAACTCAAACCTTGTTACCTTTTCATATTCAAATGTTCCCTTAATGAATTTATAGATTAATAGAATTACAAATATAATCATTGATAATATACCCTAACTTTTAAGATTGTATTTGTATTCTACTATATCTTACTTTTTAATTCTCACCCTATTTAGGAGAAAATAATGAGTTTCCTATTTCCATGCAAAGCTTTGATGTGCTTGATCAACAATTCCACTCTGGATCTTCATGTTAAAAAGTTCTTCTAGTTGAGCAGATAAGTCAGCAACTGCCCGGTCAACAGCATCTTTATTTACATCGACAAAACCATCAATCGGGAAAAAGGCACTGGTCGTATCCGGGGTAATTTTTCCCTTATCGCTTTGTCGCCAAGTCCACCGTCTTGTCCATACTTCATTGCCAACTGCGTATACGACTTCACCTTCATCAGGAATTTCAACGTCATCTTTGCCCTTCCCCAGCGGAATAAATTCATCAGTTTCTGGCTGAGCTAATCGCATCATAATATCAGTTGAAGCATTATCCAAATTATGGGTACCCATCGGCAAAGTATATTTCAAAGAAACCGCATTGTTAAGATCAACTAAAGGATTAATATGAGGAAGCTCTTTTCCTTTTGCTAATCGTTTAAATAGTGCCTCAACTGAGCACGGGTATTTATTAGGATTGATTCCTAGTTGCCGAAATGCCTCCCTATAATGAATAATTTCTGGTCGTTCTTTAACATTAACCCCTGCAAAATTTTGCTGAGCAAGCTGTTCGTATTTTTCTAGCATCTTGTCAATTTCTGAATACTTTTGATGATTATCAATACCATGAGCAACTACAACGCCAACATACATGTTTGGTAATTTCTCAAAAATTTCTGGTGCAACAATAAATTTCATAATTTTCCTCCTAAAAAAACAAAAAGCTGGATAAGAAACCCGCTGCCGTAACAACGCTCTTATCCAGCTTGTAATTTTTACAAACCCTCTGAACTTAGGTTATTTAATTTTTAGATATTGTATCAAGTTGCTTTAAGGACGTCAAGAAAAAATCCTAAGGCAACAATCCAGCAACCTTATCACCTAATGTTGGATAAATCGCCATTACTTTTTGGCGATACTCCTTCCCATTTATCTTTAAACCAATAATTGGCAAGAAGTTATTAATATCATCAGCTGCGTAATCGCCAATTTCACTTGCACCTACCAATTGCTGATCTTTAAAGACTAAGGTAAGGGTACTGATTTGATCGTTTTGACCCGCGTAAAGGCTACCATATTTTAGTGAAACTTTCTTAATCTGATAGTTGGAATCATTCACAACATCATCTGGATTAACACCAGCGCGAGCTACTTCAGGAAAAGTAAAAGCAGCTTGACCAATTGTCGGGTAAACAATATCTTGATCCGTTTTACCTATTAAATAGTCAAAAAGATATTGGCCTTCAAATTCAGCAACCGGAGTTAGTTTAGGCTGTTGACGATTAACAACATCCCCAATTGCGTATACACCGTCAACCGTTGTCATCAAGTGACCGTCGACATTAATACCATGACGATTATATTCAATATCAGTATTTTCAAGCGCTAATTTTTCGATATTGGGATGACGACCCGTTGCATCAAGTACATAGTCAGTCTGTATTTCGCCATGATCGGTTGTAACGAGCAAGCCGTCTTTACCTTGACTTACTTTTTGCGTATCAGTATTAAAGCTAAATTTTATTCCCCGTTGCTTCATCGCATTAACTAGCGCTTCATCTTCCGTCTTGGTAAATTCATGAAGGACACGGTCAGAATGAACAACGATTGTTACCTCAGCGCCAGCAGCTGCTACAAGAGTTGCTAACTCTAAGCCCACAAAACCCGCACCGATTATCGTAATCCGTTGTGGAAGTTCTTTTAACGAGAGGAGGTCATAACTGGTATGAAGATATTCTTTACCCGGAATATCCAGAATATTTGGTGTTTGCCCCGTCGCAATGATAATATGATCGGCCTGGTATTGATGACCGTTTACACTAACAGTTTGGTTATCAATAAAACTTGCGTAACTGTCTTCAACATCGTGATTTTTCTTAATAATATCGCGCGTTTCGCCTGGCCATGGATCAAACCGCTCAAGCTTAGTCTGCATTAATGCTTCCCAATCTAATTTTGCGGGCTGACTAATGCCTCTACCAAGAAGTTGCTGAGATTGGAGAACAGTCCGGGTTGCTCCCTCCAGAAAAATTTTAGGCTCACATCCATAATTAGGACAAGTACCCCCATATTCGAAGCCTTCGATTACCAATACTCTACGATCAGTTTGAGCTAAGAGGTTAGACATCTTATAGGCAGCCGGTCCAGATCCAATTAAAATATCGTCATACTTTTTCATGTTCATCCCTCCAGATTCTTACATTATTGAATCAAGTGTAACTTAAGTAGTGAAAATAGTACAAACATTTTGTTTCGTCGTATAAAAATATTAATCAAAACTCAATTAATACTTATCCTCTTTCATCATGAAAGCGAATTCAACTAATGATTTAACAGTATTTTGTCTAACCTATTGTATGATCCATTCAAGAATGATAGATTAGCCTTTAATTATTAGGAGGTGGTCTACATGTTAAAAGTTAATACATTATTTATCATGACCGCCAGTATTCTCGTGTTATTGATGACACCAGGACTGGCTTTTTTCTATGGTGGTCTAGTCAATCGGCGCCATGCTAATAACATGTTGCTAACTGTTTTTATGATGTGTGGTTTAGCCGTGATTCTCTGGATTACAGTAGGCTATTCTCTTTCATTTTCCGGTAACCATTGGGGAATAGTCGGAAATTTAAATAATATATTAATGATTCATGTGCCAATCGATGCTATCACTAAAACCGGTATTCCAATTGGCGATTATGCAATGTTTATGATGATGTTTGCAATTATTACCCCGGCAATCTTTTGTGGATCGGTCGTCGGCCACGGACGCTTTAATTTTTTAGTAATGTTTACCATTTGCTGGTCTATCTTTGTTTACTACCCCCTTGTCCATATGGTTTGGGCACCACATGGACTATTAGCAAGATTAGGGGCAGTTGACTTTGCTGGTGGATTAGTTGTTCATGTAAATGCGGGGATAACGGCCTTAATCCTTTCAGCTTGGGTTGGTCGACGGAAAGATGTTCATTCTCAACGCAATAATTTATCGTGGGTATTAATTGGAACAGCCCTTTTATGGATTGGTTGGTACGGCTTTAACGCTGGTTCAGCCCTCGCCGTTAATGATACGGCCGTACAAGCCATGTTAACAACGACCATCTCATGTTCAAGTGCAATGGTAACATGGATGTTATTGGATCGTTATCAGTTTAATCATGTTACTCTAGCTGGAGTCTGTAACGGTGCAATTACCGGTTTAGTAGCAATCACTCCTGGAGCAGGCTACGTTACACTAGGTGGTTCAATGATTATTGGAATAGTCGGTGCAATCGTTAGCCAATACTTTATTACTAAGATCAAACCACACCTGCCAATTGATGATGTTGTTGATGCATTCGGCTGCCATGGGGTTAGTGGTATCTGGGGAAGTATTGCAACTGGTATTTTTGCTAGCCATCAGATCAGTCATCTAGTACCTAATGGGCTTTTATTTGGTGGTGGTTTGCACCTTTTGCTTGTTCAAATCTTTGTTACCTTATTGACAATTATATTTATCGGTGTGATGGATATTATCTTAATAAAACTGCTCTCAATTGTTTTACCGGTTTCGATTGATAATGAAAAACTGGCGGCGATTCAAAGTAAGTGAACTTAAATTTTTGCTGCAAAATTAGATTATTTACGTATATATTCCTTTAGAAGCAAAAATACATAAGGAGTAAATTTATGAATAATCTATCACGAGAAGAACAAATTGCCTTAATCTATGACAAATGGCAAAAGATGACAATTACTAGTGATCCAATGTTTGGACTAGTAATGCAAAATAAAGAAATCTGTTTAGAGTTAATTAATAGAGCCCTGCCAAATATTAAAGCAAAACAGATTATCCAGTTAGACACCCAAAAAGATATTAATATCGTTAGTGCCCATTGTGTTCGCTTTGATGTTTATGTTCGTGATGATAAAAATAATATCATTGTCATTGAGATGCAAGTTAATAATCAAAATAACATACCAGCACGCTTACGTTATTACCAAGAACAAGTTGATCATGAGCTATTAAGACCTGGAGATAATTACTCAGTACTCAATAATTACCCTACTTATATTATTATGTTTTGTAATTTTGATTATTTTAAGCAGGGATGGGCACGATATGAATTTAATCTTACTTGTACTAGAGACCATAATCTAAAATTTGGTGATAATCGGACAGTCGTTATCTTCAATGCTCTTGCTAAAAAATTTGATAAAAATGATGAACCGATTAAGAACTTCCTTGCTTTAATGCGCAATCAAGGCGACAATAAGAATAGATTTATTGCACAAATTCAAGGCGAAATTGATAAAGTCAAACAAGATCCAGAAAGGAGAAATGGCTTTATGAAGTACGAATTAAACTTGATGGACGCTAAAATGGAAGTTCGCGAGGAAGACATAAAAAAGCTAATTGATTCTCTTTACGAACTCAATATTAAACCAGAGATCGTTAAACACAAAGTTATGGAAAAATATAATTTAACTGATGATGAATATGATAAATTTCTCGAATAATAAAAAGAGTGCGTACAAATGAACTTTTTGTATAGCACTCTTATTTTATTGATGTGTCCGATACCCAACTGCCTGGGCATCAGCTAATGAATCGAAATAAACCACATTTTCAGGAGCAATTCCATAATCAGGATATTGTCCTGGCAAGTAACAATACATTGCGGAACTATCATCAATAATTGAATTCGGTTCATAGTTATCGGAATCATACCATGGTTCTGGTTCCTTTGGTGGGGTTATCGTTCCATTATTAGGCTGCTGAATTGTTGAAGGAGCTGTCTGACTATTATTATTTGAATAACTCTTCTCATTATTCGGTTGCTGAGACTGTTGCTCGCTTATTGAGGCTGCCGACTGATTATGGTTACTAATAAACCAGTCACCACCAACTAGTAATAGGGTAACTACTATTTATAGCCATGGGCGGCAGTAAAATGGTTTCTGATGTTGTTTCCTGTTCATAACTAATCTCCCTTATATCTGGACTTTCTATTTTGTATCAATTATTTTCTGCTTTTATTATATAGAATTCATATATGAACAAGATACTGCATTTGAAAAAGATTAATGTGGTCAATTAATTTTCAGAAGATTAGTTATAGGATATTCATAATTTAAAAAGCCAAGCAACAACCACCGTCTCTAAAGAATTTAGTAATTACTTAGCTTTTTATCAAAATTTATTCCATTGCGGGGAGACCAGTCTTTGTTCTTTGCTTATTTCTAGGTAAGTAAACTCCATTTTAGCTATTTACTGTTATTACCCATCAAGATTCTCGAAACTTTAGACTAACCAAATCGTTTAACAACATCATTAATCCTATCTCTTAATTCTTCACTAAAGCCATTTAAATCTTCATCTGTAATTACTTTCTCTAAGATTAACTGCAATAAAATCTGAAACATGGATCTTTTCGATACTTCAACAATAACCCCCGGCGATTTTCGATCCGCCTTTATTCGTTTTTCCAGCTTCCAAAATTTATTGGTTGCCGAATCATCACCATCTAGTATTCTTTTGTATTCTTGGTTAAGTCGATTCATATATCTTTCTTGCCATTCTGGGAGCAACTTATTGAATAATTGCCAGTCGCTTTTAGAGATATCATTCATTTCTCTTTACCTCGTTTTTACTTTAATTATATCCAGAAAGTTCAATTTAGGGGCAAAAAATTGTTTTAAAATGTAAAAAAATGTAAAATAAAATCAAAATGTAAAAGAATGTAAAAATAAGGTGAACTAAATGATTAATAAGCAAAAAAATCCATTTGACCCAAGCTTTGGGACCCCACCTCAAATTATCCTTCCCAACTATCAAAGTGATTTTGAAAGTCCTACATCAGTTGCCCAAGCGATTGCATACGATGATCCTAATCGAGTAATTTTCATTACGGGTTTACGCGGTTCTGGCAAAACTGCGCTCCTGACCCAAATTGAGCAACAAGTAGTGAAATTGCCTAATACATTTGTAGTAGAGATTGATAATAATCAACGAATGGTTCAAAACTTTGGGCACAATCTTAAAAATATCTTCAAAATGCACGCTCTTACTGATAAGATTGCTTCAATTTCAGTAATGGGCTTTGGTCTTAGTTTCAACAAAACTAACGAGGATTACACTACTCAAGATATTGAGAATTTTATGACAATGTTGACCAAGCTTAATAAACGCGTCGTTATTTTTATTGATGAATTTAATCATAAGGAAAATACCCGTGAATTTATCCAGCTTCTCCAAAATTTAAAGCGACATAATCTTAATTTTTATTTAGTCGCTGATGGTCTACCCAAAATGATCTATGACATTGAGCATGATCAAACACTAACCTTTTTAAAACGTGCTCGGCATATTCAAACAACCATGTTAAATATCAACGAGATTGAAATGGAATATCAAAAGCATCTCAATTTTGACCCAGTCGTCACCCATCAAATTGCTCAACTAACCGGTGGCTATTCTTTCGGCTTTCAATTACTTGGTTATAAACTTTGGAATGCCACTATGATTAGTCAACAGCCTGCTAATCAACAAACATTTGATGCTATTAAGACACTATATGTCCAAGACTTATTTACGCAGAGTTATGACATCATTTTTGATAATCTTTCCAACCACGACCGGGAATATTTAGTCGGCACGGCCAATAATATGACAACAATCCAGATTGCTGACTTGATGAATTATCAAAAGTCAGCCAAGCAACAGCAAAATTACGTTAACCAGTACCGCCGACGAATGATTCAACAAGACTTGATTATCCCCGCAGGTAATGGAAAAGTAAAGTTCAAGTTACCACTATTCAAAGAGTACCTAGCTGATACACAAAATCCAGATTCAATTCGCTATAATCCATTAATTTAATCACAAAATCACCATCCTGGAACTCAACATAGGGTCCAAGATGGTGACTTTTTAAATACTCTGAAAAATTACTACCTACAATTCCCGTTCAAAGATGGTGAAGTGGTTAAAATATAAATATAGAATTGTAAGGCACTCAGCTATTTTAGCTGGGTGCTGTTTTTATTCCATTGCATTAGGTATTCTTCATTTCCCGTTTCATCTATTTGTTTCTTAATAATTTTCAGTCCATGTTGTTGATAAAAATAGTAAGCTGACTCATTTTTTACATACACATGGAGTGTCAACGAAGCGTGATTCTGCTGAATTACCGTTAATAATTGACTACCAATTCCTTGATTTCGAAATTCTTTTTTGATAAAGATTCCTGCTAAGTAGTTTTCTTGCAAGCCAGCAAATCCAACTAACTGATCACCACTTTCTGCAACCAATACATTAGATTGCAATAACGCCTTTCGAACTTCTTGAAAATGCTCATGCCAATATTGTTGCTTAACAAATGGATGTGCTTCAATATTACAACTCAGCCAAATTTCCATGACTTGATCAAGATCACTCGCCTTAAATTTTCTAATAGTTATTTCCGCCTTTTGCTGATATCTTAACTCAGTAAATCCATTATAACTTTTTGTCTCAAGCAACCGCAGCTTAATTGGATTAGGCAAAGTGTTAAATAAGCGTATGCCCTGGCCAAGCAATGTAGGAACGATGGTCAGGTAATATTCATCAATCAAATTTTGTTGTGCAAGTTGTTGAACTAAACTAGCTCCACCACAAATCCAAATATTTTTACCTGATTGCTGCTTCAGTTGCTTAACTAATTCAGCAGGTTGTTCTGCCGTGAAATGAATATTATCGGTTGAAGTTTCTTGACGATGGGTAAAAATGTATGATTGCAAATCTTCATATACCCATTTATTAGGGGACAATTCTGTTCTTACCTGATGATATGTGTTCCACCCCATCAGCACTGTATCAATATCCTTGATAAATTCTGAATATGTATCTGGGTTATTACTATCGTCACCATGACCATGAAGCCAATCAACTTCACCATTGTTATCAGCAATATATCCGTCAAGACTTAGTGCGATAAATAGTATTACTTTCCGCATCCCTAATCACCTACCCTTTTCCGTTAGTAAATCACCATCTTTCAACGTTACATAAAGTTCACGTTCAAAGATGGTGAGGCGAATTATTTAATTAACTGGTTTAATTCGTTGATGTCTACAGCATTGAGGTCAATTGCTTCTCCACCTAACCATTCTAAAAGGTCAGGATCAATTTGCCCTTTTTGGTAATCATCATAATACTGTTCTAAACCACCGACACCACCAATATCTTCAACAATACCATAACCTTGGGCTTTTTGAACATGTGGTAGTTCCTCATTAGTAACTGATTGAATTTTTTGGACATGAAGTTTAAACTCCCAGCCGTCCCCATAGTCATAATGAATAGTTAATTTATCTTTTTCATTTAATAATGAGACCGTTGCTAGATCAAGTTTAACTTTTGTCATCCTGCCTGGCACAAAATCCGCTGACTGAGTATAAAATTCCTGAGTCTGTTCATTAATTGCATCATACAAGTGTGCCAAGTCACCATGAAACATCAAAATCACTGTTTCAGCGAGTTCCTCAATTGTACTACTACCCTTAATCACGAACGTACGGCTTGCTAGCGGTTTAAAATCAGCTAATTTAGCAGTAATTACATACGCCTGGTCATAGTTTTGCGGATTAATCAATTGACGGTTGCTAACATTCGCTGGTATATCTGCTTGTGCTGGAGCTAGTTCGTCAAGCAACTGCTGAATAAGAGAATCTTGATAGTCATCTTCTGGCATAGCTAATTCTGGTTCTCCATAGATAATATCGTAGCTTGTATCTAGATAGTCTGCAACATCCCTAGCGGCTGATTGACTCACGATCCCTGTGTGACTTAGAAAAACATAAAAATTGGATAACGTAGCAGAAAGAAGATCCTCATCAATTTGATCTAACGTTCCAGCGAAAAAGATGTTTGGCGCAGCTAGGTTAGTAGTGACGGTGCAAATTTTATTTTTTAACATGAAATGGTTCAAAAATTGGTCCAAGATACGACGAGCAGTCTTATCATCCCCCATTAACTGACTATCAGCACTGGCGATAAACTGGTCAATCATTTGCTGGTTGTTTTGGCTAATCGCTTGAACTGTTGCTGGATTATCTGCTGAGGTTTTTCCTTCGTCATCCGCCCAAATACGAGGATCTTTAAATTGTGGCTTGATAGTACAATATTTGGCCCCCGGTCGTGGAGCTTTCACCTTCACTGAATGTTCTTCATTAACCAATTGGCAAAATTGCATTAAAACTTCCTGATCGTTTCCAGATAAAGCTAATAACAAGTAGACAAGATCATTGAAATCCTCAGTTGATGAAAAATCATCATTATCGTTAAGGGTTTCCTTAAATTCTGCTTGGTGGCTAGCAATTATCTGCAAATAATTTTTAAGTTTTTCGTTTTCAGCAGATGGGGTTGGCCGGTATAAATTAAATGAAAAAACATTTTGCATTAACCAAGTACGTTGCGGATCAACCAAAAAGGGCATTTCATTTAGAAAGTTAATGGCAACCTGACTAAATTTACCCTCGCCTAATTTGTCAGTAAAGACTGGCAAACCAGTTTCCTCTTCTACATATAGGTAGTATGTTTTATTATCAATCTTTACCGGACTAAGCTGCCACCGTCGTAAAGGTTTTTGGCTAATCTTACCAGTATTATGAGGTAGTCGATCAGCCAGGTCAGGACTATAAAATAACTGTGCCATGATTGCTACTCCTTTATTTTTGAATGTGTGAGAAATGAATTTTATTCGCTCTTGTGGGTATTTAAATACTCAAATAAGTTGATACCATGAATTTTTTCAATAAACTAGTCTACTCGAACAAAACTGAAGTGGGATCTTCATTAGCAATTTTTCAACTGACTGATAAATTCAAACAAACCTATACGATCAATATTCATTAACTTACCAATCGGTTATCGACTAAAGATCTATTTCTTAGTTAGTCCATACATTTTATGTGTATCTATATAAGACTGTTTGTGAATGTTCATTGATTTTATTATCCGTTAATTATCTAATCATGAAATTACGGATACTTTAGGGAATCATATTGACCATTCTCATCAATTTTAACATCTTCTACCGGAATCACTTTGACTAAATCAGCCCAATCAAGCGCATCCTTAGCCTCAAATGCCACTTCCATTTCTTTTTGCAAGCTCATTTTTTTGCGAATAGTTGCTGGAATTTCCACTTGGGCTTTTTTGTGACATCTTACTAGTTAATGCCTTGGTCATAATAATCCCTCCTAGTAATCTATCTCATGTCTTACGTTTTACGTCTTATTTATATAATAAATAGGGTTTTGAAACAATTCAAAGAGATAATTCTTTGGGAAAGTAATATGTAATTTGATAATGCGGTGCTCTACTAACTTAATCTTCTAGTTTCTTTAGTTGTTCTTTCAAATATTCAACTACTGCCCTATATTCAGCTAATCCGTAACCCACTGTTATTTTTTGAAGATTACTAATTCCCTGTAATTCCCAATGCTCCAAACTACTTTCTAAACGCTTAATTTGGTCTTCTTTAACCTTAATCTCACTTTTAATCAACTCAATAACTTTTTGTTTACTTAAATAATCGTCGCCAAAGAATAGCTTCATTAAAAAATCAGATTTAAATACTTCTTCAACTTTATCTGATTCTAAATATTTTCTTAATTCTTCCCTCCCCTTATCAGTAATCGAAAAAATATTTTTATTTGGCTTATCTTCCTGAATAACAGTTTCCTTTTTTACTTTCTCCTCTTTTTCTAATTTTTTCAGTGTTGGATATATCATCCCATAAGTTCCATCATAAAAATAAGAAATTTGATTTTGTAAAATATCATTAATTTCATATCCAGTTCTTGGTTTATTCCTTAGAATTCCAAGGATTACATCTCGTCCTTTCACTCTTTTATCCTCCTCTTTTTATTTAATCATATCATTTATACCTAATATTTTCATTCTTAATATCATTGACATTTATATTAACAATGTTAATATAAACTATATTCATAATAAAGGAGTGAAAATGTTGTGAATACTAAAAAAGTTTTTGTCATTATCGCTATGTCAATTGGCATTTTCCTATGTATGCTCGATACAACTGTAATGAATGTTGCCCTTCCTACTATTCAAACTAGTCTAAATGTTAAATTAAATAATCTATCTTGGGCACTTAATATATATACTATTCTCTTTGCAACTCTTACTATTCCACTTGGTAAGATTGCTGAACGTTTAGGAATTAATAAAACCTATGTTAGCGGTCTAATAATTTTTATTGTAGGATCAACTTTCTCTGCACTTGCCAAAACATTGCCAATTCTAATTCTTGGGCGTGCGTTACAAAGTATTGGCGCAGCAATTGTTTTTCCATTGTCTATGTCGATTGGTATTGCTTCTACCGATCTTGCTACTAGAAAGAAAGTAATTGCTATTTTAGGAATCACTCAAGGATTAGCTGCTGCTTTAGGGCCAGTAATTGGTGGAGTATTAACACAATTCTTATCTTGGCGATGGATTTTTATTATCAATATTCCATTGAGCATTATTTCGTTTTCTATTTGTTTATCTACATTAGAACTACATGAAACTCCTAAAAAAGAACCGATTGATTTTTGGGGGTCTCTTCTAAGCATGATCTCTTTATTTTCATTGACTCTTTCTTTAGTACAAGGACGTATATGGGGATGGGTAAGTGTAAGAATTATCAGTCTCCTTACCTTTTTTGCTATCACTTTAGTTTTGTTTATAATTCATGAAAATAAAACTAAATATCCAATGATTCCATTGGAACTTTTTAAAAATCGCGAATTTACAGGATCAGCTATTACAATTGTTCTTAGCAATCTCTTCTTAGTTGCTGTCACCGTTGTTCTCCCAACTTACTTTGTTAAAATTCAAAACAAAACTGAGTTAGAGGCAGCGCTACTAATTACTCCTATTACTGGAATGATTTTTATTTTTTCGCCCTTGGCAGCCATACTAATTGATAAATTAGGATCACGAGCGGTAATTGCTACTGGATTTTTATTAATGACGATTAGCTTTATTCTTTTCGCAACTATTAATATGAACAATTTAGCTTTAGTCATTATCACATGTCTTATCCTAGGAATAGGATATGGGATAATTGCAGGTCCGATTACAGTTTTAGCCGCTTCAGACTTCAAAGGCTCACTATTAAATGCATCTCAAAGTGTTGCTGGCGTGCTTCGACAAATTGGTATCTCCTTAGCAATCGCAATTTATGTAACAGGACTTTATGGAAATTTAGTCACTGCAAAACATAATTCAGTTAAGTATATTAAAAGTGAAGTAGCTACTTTAAACATTCCTCAATTAAAAAAGCAAGCTGTAATTGATAAGTCAATTTATTCCCTATCCCATTCAGCTAATGATAGCTCAGGGAAACATTTTACTTCTAATGAAAGAGAGCTACTTATTCACAAAAATTATGAAAATGCTCTATTATCCCAGCCTACTTCGCTACCCAAAAGAGCTAAGGTAAAAATCTATTCTCAAGTGCAAGCAAAAGTAGATAAAAGATTAAATAATCTAAATAAGCAAATTAATCTTACAATTACTAAAATAAAAAGCTTTGCCACAAATGAATATGGAAAAGCTTTTACTAAATTATATAAATATTCAATTATTTTTGTTGCACTTTCTATATTAACTAGTTTACTTTTTCCAAGAAAGAAAAATAAGACCTCATACTAAACAAAATGTTCTTGTTGGATTCTAGCAAGATATTTTTTACGTCGTTTCACCGATGAATCGGAAACCATTCCAAAATTTTGCCATTGACAATTTTGAAAGCCAAGTTGCTTTAAAGTTTGATTAATAAAAATTTTCTTAATCGCATTACCATTTAAATATTTAATATAAAACGTTGGAGAGCTTGAAGTCGTTAAAACATAACATTGCTGAATATTAGTTAATTCTCCTTTTACGCCAACTTTACTAACAGTATGTGAAAGTCCCTTACCTTCCATCATTACCTTATCAATAAAACCCTTTAACATTCCTGGAATGCTATTCCACCAGATCGGGGTAATGAAGATTACTGTTTTTGTCTGTTTTAATAAATTGAGATATTTTACGACTAATGGATCTGTTGTTTTTCCTATATGAAAAAGCGACAGGTCTTTTTTCGTATAAACGGGGCTAAAGCGCTCAGCATATAAATCGATAGTTGTAAATTCAATATTCTTTGATTTTAAATTATTCTGAACTGCTTGAAGGATCGCATGGTTAAAACTTTGCGGATAAGGATGACAATAAATGATTAATGTATCCATTATTTTCCTCCTACCATTTGATTGAGGGTTACTTTAACGACTTGGGGCTCATAAGTAGTGACACCATTTTTGATTAATAGCGAATACCCCTGGATGAAAGACCATAGCTGTTCAAAAAATTGCCGATCATTCAGAATTCCTGGATTCACTTGTTGGGCTAAGTGTTTAATCTCTTTCAAAAAATTAAAATCATCGTTCTCTGTTTGATAAACCTGAATAATTGTTGGATTAAAGAACAGGAAATCCATTACTTGTGGCTGTTCTTGAAATTCTTTGCAAAACTGTTGTACAATTTGTAGGATCTGATCAAAAGCAGATAATTCACTGTTAATTGATAACTTAGTAAGAAACTGCTGCGATAAAATCATCGCTGTTCGATAAAATAAAACATCCTTATTCTTGAAGCGCTTATAAAACGCCCCTGTTGTAACTCCGGCTGCTTGAGAAATTTTACGCAGTGAAACGGTTTGATAACCATTTGTACGAATAAAATTAATTGTTGCTTTTATTATTTTTTCTTCGATTTTATCATTCATTTACGTTGCTCCTGATAACAGTGTTATTTACAATTTAAAATAACACTGTTATCAGAAAATGTAAAGAAAGTCATCATCTTAGAATACAACATTGAATTCAAAAATGATGACTTTCAAAATATGAATGTTCACTTCAAATCAAATAAATGTAAGAAACCTATTATTCCAAATATTTTCAAAAAAATTGATAGTATCTTCAGCTGTCATATATTTATTATCAAATGTACTGCTAGTGTTGTGTTGCATTATTACTTGATATCCTAATCCATGTGCCATTTTAATTGTTGCATCAACACAGTATTCAGTCTGAGCTCCACAAATTTCTAAATTATTAATACCTAAGTTTTCTAAAATTTTCTCTAGATGAGTTTGATAAAAAGAATTAGGATGCTTTTTACTCAGCAAAATATCGTTTTTCTTATAATGCAAATCGGACACAAGCTGCCAAGCAGTAGAATTTTTTTGAAGGAAATTATCTTCGTGCTGGATAAAGATAATTGGAAAATTCTGGCTCCGATAGTAATCAATACGTCTATTTATTTTTGATATTAAATTTTCATAGTTAAAAATAACTTGATCTGATTTACAAACACCATTTTGTAAATCTATTATTATAAGAGCTGACTTAGCCATATAGTCTCCTTATTAACAATTAATGGTTCAAAAAAATCCCGTAATGTTAAAATGTGAATCTTTCTATTTATATTCTTTAATTTCCCTATCATACTTCTTTAGCAAATCGTGATGATAGATTTTGCTTTTTTGGGACATCCGTACTTTCTTCCATAAAATTGATGCCACTTTCAATCTGTGTCTATATTGAGCAGTAGCTTGGTCTTTAAAAAAATCTCGCACAAAATTATTCCATTGATATGTTCCTTCTTCTACAGATAAATTCGTTTTGCTTTGATCCCAATTTTGCATCTCTAGAATTAAATCGCCAACAGTCATTTCTGTATCATGCTCTGCTTCGGCTTTTCTTTTGATAATAGCCATTTGCTTACTAAATGAAAATCTTTTAACACCAAAATAATCTGCAAACCATTTACGTGCTTCCTGATTAAAACTAAATCCAGAATCAAGCAACTTGGTATCAAGATTAATTTCTTCATAGGCTAAAGGACAATGACTTTTCTTGCTCCGTAAAGGTTTAATTTGAGTGGCAGGTGTTCCATTCAAACATTCCCTAATATATGAGTTAAGTTCTGCCTTTGTTCCTGATGTAGGTAATTTCAATTGCCGACATAATTTTACTAATTCAGTTTTATAATAATAGGTTTGTTCAAATTCAGAAAGAGTATGAGGTATTTTCATCTCAAATAGCCTCGCTTAAAATATATTAATTTCTATGGATATCTAAATTTTATATTCAAAGAGCTGAAATTTATACAAGCTGTAATCCAACTATGATATTATACACCTTAGAAAGTAAAAACACAGTTCGGTTGGTAGTCCGAGCATCAGTTCAAGCTGATCAGTATCCTTCCTCTCCGGGATGTCCCTCTTTCATAATTTATCTTAAGGAGGGGACATGATGGTTATTCGATCTTGTCTAACAATTGTTTTTGATGGTAGCTTTTATAAAGCTGTCTTGGAGTGTCACAATGGAAAAGATTACTCAGTTGCATCTGTTATACTTGGTAGCTCTGAACCAAAGACATCATTAATTCTGAAACTAGTTAATAATGATTATCAGCGGTTTCATTTTCACCACGTAACAGATAAAATACAAATAAATTTTAAACATGTTAATCCCAAACGTGCCCAGCGATTGGCTAATAAGGTAATAAAGCATCAAGGCATTAGCACTAAAGCTCAAAATACTTTACAAAAACAATTTGAAGAAAAGAAAAAAGTACGAAAAGCCAAGCACTCTGCTGAAAAACGATTGACAAACAACCTTCGTTATCAAAAAAGAGTAGCAAAGCGTCGTGAAAAACATCGTGGTCATTAATATCAACGTGTGGTTGCCATTTAAGGATAACCATGCGTTTTATTTTTAAATATTATGACAAAAACAGCTCGGTTTGCTTATAGTATAAAATTGGAATCATCAACTAATATTTCAAAAAATAAAATTAAAACCCTGTATAAATATGGTTTAGTTGATTTTGATGAACATCTAGTTTATCGCCTAGTCAAAAATCACCATCTTTTAACGCTACCTAAAATTCCCGTTCAAAGATGGTGAAATAATTGAAGTTAAGATGTAACATTTAGGATTGGCGACATTCAGCTATTTTAGCTGGGTGCTATTTTTTCTATCAGTTAACATTGCTAGCGGGCTGGTCAATAGAGTAATGAGTGCTGTAAGGTTGAACACTTTTCCAAATGCTTCAGCTAGTTCTTCATTTTTCTTCTCTTTTATCTTGTGCAACGCTGCTTCTAACTCGTCTTTTTGGGCTAGTAGTTTAATTCCATTGCCTAATTTATTTTGTCCCTGAGCGAGTGGAATTGTATATTTTGCTACTTGTTGTACTTTACTTAGCTGATTTGTTCCAATCAGTAATTGGCGACTAGCCAAATATAGTTGATAATAACTACTCTTCTTTTTGGGAACTGGCAAATTAGCTTGGCTTTTAGCAGTTTGGATAATCCGTTGTTTCATTTTCTTTTGATTACTACTAACTTTTGTGTTTCCAGAATTTCTAAATGTCTTTCTGATTTGTTGGCGTGCGACCATTCTGACATGTGGTGATAGTACCCGTTTGTTAATCTGTGTATAGGCAGTATCACGAATGTGGTTCTTTGCAGTTATAACATTATTGTTTAAGATGGTAACCAACAGTGCCATTCCCAGCGCTTGGCCAACATAACGAGCAGCATTAACAATTCCGGAACCAATTCCAGTTTTATTGACTGGTAAAAACTTCACGGAAGAAGTCATTGCAATTGCAATAAACCCAAGCCCTAGACCAACGATAATGTTACAACAGATGATCATTGCAGAACTAGTATTGGTTTTTACAAGTCCTAACATTGCTAATCCACCTGCTGTAATCACTAACCCTATTCCAATTAATAATCTTGAGCTAACCACTCGATATATTTTAGTAGCCAAAGGCATTCCAATAGCAATTGATAAAGATGCTGGAATTATCAAATAGGAAGAATGAAGTGCCGAGAATCCTTTTACGTTTTGTAAAAAATAATTCAAAATTAATGATGGACCAATAATAGCAAAGCCAAAAATCAAATAAACAATACAGGAGGAAGTAAAAGTCTTTTCTCTGAAGAGCCCTAAATCAATAATTGGTGATTTAACTTTTCTTTCGACCCAAACCAACAAAGGCATACTAATGATACTGATAGCAAAACACGAAATAATAATGGTCGAGGTCCAACCATTTTCATGTCCTTCGAGTAAGCCGTAACAAAGTGATGATAGTAGAACTGTAAGTAAAATAACCCCTAACCAGTCAATCGATTTTTTAATAGATGTATCATAAGATTCTTTAGTTCCAATCGAAATTAAGATAAATGCAACAATTGCAATTGGAACATTAATACCAAAAATCCAATGATAGTTGGAACAATTAATAATAAATCCACCAATAGCTGGACCACCTGCAGCTGCTAAAGCACTAAAAGCTCCCATAAAGGCAGTAATTTTACTTGTATTTATCTTACCAAATAACTCAATACCCATCGGAAGAACAATCGGCGTGAGAATTGCACCACCAATACCTTGAAAGAATCGCGCTATAATTAGTAACGATAAAGACCGTGTAATCATACAGACAGCAGAAAAACTACCAAAGAGGACAACCCCTAGTAGCATAATTTTTTTACGACCCAAAATATCAGCTAATTTCGCAGCTGTAATAATAAACGAAGCCATTGCTAAAACATAAATTGTTGCTACCCAACTTGTTGCTGTTAACCCGGTATTCAGATCTTTCATAATATCTGGCAGAGCAATATTTACAATCGTTGCATCTAAAGCTCCCATAAACATCGCTAAGATTAAACCAATAAAGCCAATAACTTTTCTTGTTTGTGACATTATTATTCCTTTCATTGACACGTCAAAACAGTTTAAATTATTGACACACGTGTGACAAGGACTGTAATATCAAGATACAACCTACCATAATAATTAGCAATAGTTCTGGACTAATCTTAAAAACTGTCCCAAAAAGCTAAATTTGTGGCAAAGACAGGAGTATTAAAGAATGCACAATCGAATGTACCAACAGAATAAAGAAAGAATTGTAAATAGCTTTTTCTATTTATTAACAGAAAAAAACTACCAGCAAATAACCATTGTTGATATTGTTAATAATGCTGGAATCTCCCGACGAACCTTCTATCGAATATTTCCAGATAAACAATCAATATTAGATAACTATTTAGATGAATGGATGAAAAATTGGATTAACTATGTCAGTAATAATCGTCCTACTTCTCAACAAAAGATGGTTAAACAACTATTCAAATTCTGGGAGCCCTTCATCCCAGAGTTGACAATATTGGTAAATGCTAATCTAGCATCATTAATTCTTGAGAAATACAATGAGATTTTTCCAAAATATTTTATAGACTTTCACAATGGCACCCAAGATAATGAGGAACTCGCCCTAGTTAAATTAAGATATTTATCTTATTTTGATATAGGTGCTATTTGGAATGTATTCATCAATTGGATAAAAGATCCCTATAAAATCTCATTAGAGGATTTAACTTCTTTGATCCAACAACAATTTTAAGTAGTAATAATATGGTACTCAATTAGTGGGTGCCTATTTTTATATCGAGTGTATCAATATACTGAATATTTCTATTGTTTCGGCCAGATTAATAATTCTTCAATATTGTGCTAATCAACTCAACTAGTTAACCTAAAATCCGACCTTGTCACAATTTCTCTCTTATCGACCATTAAAGTTATTTTCACTGCCAATATTCACACAACTTACCAAAATAGACAATCGTATACCCAATTATCGAAATAGAACATAGAGAACTCAACCCACCATTTCCAAATAGAAAAAGTGTACTAACCCTAATTATTAAAATTAGAATTAGTACACTTTAAACTACTTTTAAATACCATTACATCAGCATTCGCTAACTATTTTTCTGTCTGCTCCAACACCGTTACTGACTCAACATGCGTCGTCTGTGGGAACTGGTCTACTGGCTGAATTGGCTTTGTTACATGGTAGCCTTGGTCAGCGAACCGCTTGATATCCCGAACTAAAGTAGCAGGATTACAAGAAACATAAATCACTTTCTTTGGTCCCATTTTACCGGTGGCTTCGATCAGACTTTCAGCAAGACCCTTCCGTGGTGGATCAACGATGACAACATCTGGTTTGAGGCCTGCTGCTTGCCACTTAGCGAACTGTTCTTCCGCCTTACCAACAACAAATTTGGCGTTCTTAATCCCATTCCGTTTAGCATTATGTTTGGCGTCTTCAATCGCGGCTGGGACAATTTCCACTCCATAAACTTGCTTAGCGTGTTTAGCTACTGCCAGGGAAATCGTGCCAATCCCACAGTAGGCATCAATAACGGTTTGATTACCGTCCAAACCAGCATTATCAATGGCCGTTTGGTAAAGGCGTTCAGTCTGTTGCGGATTAACCTGGTAGAAGGACAGTGGTGAGATTGCAAAATCAATTCCGAGGAGCTGATCATGAATTTCATCAGCACCCCATAATGTTTTATTCTTGTCACCGAGTAGGCGGTTCGTTCGCTTATCATTGATGTTTTGCACAATACTTTTTACTTCTGGCACTCCGGCAACGATTCCGTCGACGATTTGCTTTTCCATTGGCAGCCGCTTCGTATTCGTAACTAAGACCACCATCATTTCATGGCTGTAATATCCCCGTCGAACCATTACTGTGCGAATCACGCCCTTACCAGTTTGTTCATCATATGGTGTAATGTGGTATTGCCGTAATAAGTCACGGACAACTACAATGGCCTTATCAATTTCTGGATCCTGGATATAGAAATCTTCAATCGGTACTAAATTGTGGCTTCCCCGCTTATAAAAACCGGTTTCTAATTGACCGCGGACCATTTTTACTGGTACTTGGGCCTTATTACGGTAATGATAAGGCTTTTCCATCCCCATCGTTGGTAAAACTTCAATCTCATCTAAGTGTGCTTTGGCCAATAATTCTTGGATTTGGTGTTGTTTGAATTTCAACTGGGCATCATATTTCAAATGACCAAGTGGCGCGATTCCCGTTTGAATGTACTTTTTATTCTTAACATCAACGCGGTCTGGACTCTTCGTCTGCCAGTCCATTACCCGTCCCCAAGCAAAGTGGCTGCTTACCTTGGTGATCTTTACCGTAATCACTTCACCAGGGAGGGCATTAGGAACAAAGACGGGAAAATCATCAATCTTAACGACCCCATTGCCTTCGTAAGATAAATCCACTACCTTCGCTGGATATTCTTCATTTTTATGTACTGGAATGTTTAGTTTCAAAGTTATTCCTCCATTAATTTCAACGTTACAAACTTCTCCTATTATAACAAAACAAACGGCCAACTTCCTCTTTGTGAAGCTGACCGTTTATACTTTTACACAATGCTTTTCTAAAAAGTGCGCAATTTCTATCATTTCTTCTTCGGAATCGTTGGCTAAGGTTATTTGAACGACAAATGCCTCACCTTCATCTGCGTTTAAGTGTAATTCCCAACTATTTATTCTTTAAGCGCTCCATCAAGTCTTTATTCTCATCAAATAGTTGATTAATTATTGTCAATATTTTATCATTGCTCTGTTCTTTATCATTTTTAGTTAATTGCAAGTCAACAGAATTATCGGTTTTGAAGAATTTTGAACTATTATTTAATTCTCCCACATTATCACCTCATAATTACATTATAGAATATTGTAATTACGAATTGTCCATTATAACAAAACAAACGGCCAACTTCCTCTTTGCGAAGCTGACCGTTTATTTATTCTATTTCTTTTCGCGATCTTTATAATCGTCAATGCCATTCATAAAGTCTTCTTCGACCCGCTTAAAATCAGCTGAAGTTGTAATCGCATCTTCTGGAATCTCATCCAAGTTAGCAATTACTTCTAGGTGCTGTTTAAGGTTATGGAATTTCATTGGCGCGTCGCCACCGTATTCCCCGTCCAGGTTAACCATCAAGCGGTCATCCTTGTTCAGCGGAATAACTTCAATATCGGTTGCCTTAGCATAAATAATACGCGGATCATCAAGATGCTTTCCTTGAAGCGCCTTCGCCATTAAGCTGAGCATATCGATCACACTGCTCTTCTTGACAATAATCATTGTAAACTTTCCATCATCAAGTGAAGCATCCGGCACAATCTGTTCAAAACCGCCGACCGAATTAGTCAAGGCAATCATAAACATGGAAGCACTGCCCCGGTATTCCTGATTATCATACTTGATTAGCATGTCAACTGGCTTAATCCGCGGCATTAACTCTGCTCCCTTGGCGAAGTATGCTGCGTAACCAAAGAGGGACTTCATTTGCGAAGGGACCTCATAGGTTAATTCGGTCATCGTTCCACCAGCAGCAATGTTCATGAAGTAGTTTTCACCAGCCCGACCAATATCAATCTTAAATTTCTTATTCTTCTTTAGGATTAACTTAGCCGCGGCGATCGGATCATCACGAGGAATCCGTAATGCCCGTGCATAGTCATTAGTCGTCCCTGCTGGAATAATCGCTAATGTTGGCCGATGTTCTAACCCAGCAATTCCATTAACCACTTCATTCAGGGTACCGTCTCCACCAGCGGCTACAATCAAATCAAAACCGTCTTCAGCAGCACGAGTGGCTTCGTTCTTAGCCGAGTTAGGCGCAGGAGTAGTCGCAAAAGCACTAGTTTCATATCCAGCTTTCTCGTAAATTGCGAGAATATCAACTAAATCACTTCGCAATGTTTCACGGCCTGAGGTAGGATTATAAATTATCCGAGCACGTTTTCGCACGGTCATCCCTCCCTACTCTATTTAGCCTTCAAAGACTTCATCAATAATTGAGTAACAACTTGTGGGTTAGCCTTACCACGCGTTTGCTTCATGATTTGACCCATTAAGTAGCCGACAGCCCGGTCTTTACCATTCTTAAAGTCTTCAATTGATTGCTCGTTGTTATCAAGAACTTCATCAACGATTGGCTGTAGTTGCGCAGGATCTGATAATTGAACAAGACCGTGTTCCTTTGCGTAAGCATTTGGTTCTTCACCATCTAAGATTCCCTTGAAAACCTTCTTAGCCATCTTAGAAGAAATTGTTCCGTCTTCAATCAACTTCACCATGCCGGCAAGGTTAGCTGGAGTAAGCTTGGTGTCTTGTAAGTCAACTTGCTTATCGTTCAAGTATGAGTTTACATCGTTCATTAAGTAGTTGGCTACCCGCTTAGGATCGCCACCGTCCTTAACAGCCTCTTCAAAGAAATCAGACATTTCCTTAGTCTGGGTAAGAACCATCGCATCGTAATCAGTTAAGCCAAGATCCTTAACATAGTGCTCACGACGCTCACCAGGCATTTCTGGCATTTCGCTTTCAATTTCACTAATCCATTCATCGCTAACATTTACTGGTGGCAAGTCTGGTTCTGGGAAGTAACGGTAATCATCCGAACCTTCCTTTGTCCGCATCAGAATAGTCTCCCCAGTCGCTTCATCATAACGACGAGTTTCCTGACCAATGTGTCCACCAGCCATCAATACTTTTTGATGCCGTTTTTCTTCAAATGCGAGGGCCTTCCGAACATAGTTAAAGGAGTTGATGTTCTTCATTTCTGTCTTGGTCCCAAACTTGTCAGAACCGATTGGCCGAATTGAAATGTTGGTATCAACCCGCATGGACCCTTCTTCCATCTTCACGTCAGAGATCCCTGTAAATTGGATCCGTTGACGCAATGCTTCCAAGTAAGCCACTGCTTCTTCAGGCGAGGCAATATCTGGCTTAGAAACAATTTCAATTAGCGGTGTTCCTTGCCGGTTCAAGTCAACGTATGAATACTTGCTGGTGTGAGTGTTCTTACCAGCATCTTCTTCAATATGCATTTCTTTGATACCGATCTTTTTCTTCTTACCGTTTACTTCAATTTCAATCCAACCATCATGAGCGATTGGAGTATCTGATTGAGTAATCTGGTAGGCTTTCGGGTTATCAGGATAGAAGTAGTTCTTCCGATCAAAGTGCATGTGGTGGGCAATTTGAGCATGAAGAGCAAGTCCAGCCATGATTCCGTCACGAACGACACCCTTATTTAAACTTGGCAATACACCAGGGTAACCCCAGTCAATGACATTAGTGTTTGCATTAGGCTGGTCACCGTATTCAACGGGGGATGGACTGTAAATCTTTGAATTAGTCTTTAATTCAACGTGGACTTCTAGACCGATTGTTGTTTGAAAGTTCATCTTAGTTTTGACCTCCTAACTTTGGTGTCTTCTTATGGAAATCAGTTGTCTGTTCAAAGACATATCCAGTGTTATAAACTGTTTGTTCGTCAAATGCTTTTCCGATGATTTGCAGACCAACTGGCATGCCATTTTTAGCAGAGAAGCCAGCAGGAATGGACATTGCAGGAAGACCGGCCATATTAACGGGAACAGTCAATACATCGTTCATGTACATAGTTTGCGGATCGTCAATCTCCGCACCAATCTTAAATGCCGTTGAAGCACCAGTAGCACCAACGATTACATCATGATCCTTAAATACATCTTCAAAATCTTGGGCAATAAGACGGCGAACTTTAGCGGCCTTATTAAAGTAAGCATCATAGAAACCAGCAGAGAGAGAGAATGTCCCTAACATAATCCGCCGCTTAACTTCTTCACCAAAACCTTCCGAACGAGAACGAACATAAACATCTTCCAAGTTCTTAACATCAGCAGCTCGGAAGCCATAACGGATACCATCGTAACGTTGAAGGTTAGAAGATGCTTCAGATGAGGCTAAAATGTAGTAAGCAGGAACCCCATACTTGGTGTGTGGCAAACTTACTTCATCAACAATTGCGCCGAGGGATTCTAAGTGGTCCAAAGCAGCCTTGATTACTTCTTGAACATCTTCGTCTAAGCCATCAAAGTATTCCTTTGGCACAGCAATCCGTAAGCCTTTAACATTCGTATTTTCGTTTAATTGGGCTGCCCAGTCTGGAACTTCTTTAAGGGAAGATGTCATATCCCGTTCATCATTTCCACTGATGAGGGCGGTCAACAAGGCATTATCCTTAACATTTTGGGTCAACCAGCCGACTTGGTCAAAACTTGAACCAAAGGCAATGATTCCCCACCGCGATACACGACCGTATGTAGGCTTCATCCCAACGACACCGTTAAAGGAAGCAGGCATCCGAATAGAACCACCAGTATCAGTACCAAGCGCACCTAAAACATCCCCAGCCGCAACAGCAGCAGCAGAACCACCGGAAGAACCACCAGGAACCCGTGTAAGATCCCATGGGTTATGAGTTGTAAAGAATGCTGAATTTTCAGTAGATGACCCCATGGCAAATTCATCAAGGTTAGTCTTACCAACGTTGATGTAATCAGCAGCATTTAACTTTTCAACCACTGTCGCGTCATATACAGGGTTAAAGTTTTCAAGCATCTTAGAAGCAGCCGTCGTTGTGAGGCCCTTAGTTAAGATATTATCCTTAACTGCAAGCGGAACCCCTGCAGTTAATTGATCAGCACTAATGCCCTTTGCATCAATCTCAGCTGCCCGCTTCAGTGCTTGATCTTCATTTAAGCTGATGAAGGCTTTAACTTGGTCTTCGTTACCCTTAATGTGGGCAAAAGTTTCCTTTGTTAATTCAGTTGCACTGATTTTCTTATTTACCAAGTCATCGTGCAATTGACTCAAGCTTGTTTGGTAAAAATCCATTATTCGCCGTCCTCACTTTCGTCAAGAATTGCTGGAACCTTGATGTAGCCACCATCAGTTTCAGGAGCATTGTTAAGCAAGGCTTCTTGTTCTTCTTTAGAACTCTTAATTGCCTTATCTTCACGCATTACATTTACCCGATCGGTTGCTGATGTCATTGGTTCAACGCCATCGGTATCAACCGCTTCGAGGTCTTCAAACATATCAATAATGTTTCCTAGTTGAGTGGTAAACTTACCAAGTTCATCCTTAGGGAACTCAAGCTTAGCAAGTTCAGCAACGTGTTCTACTTGTTGCTCAGTGATTTTACTGGCCATTCTCTCTACCTCTTTTCCAGTAATTTAAAATCTACATATACATTTAACAATTTTAGCACAGAATAGGCTCCTATTTCATCCATGTAGAAATAAAAAAGGAGTTATCGGTTCGCATTTTCTAGTAACGAATCAATATTCTCCTTTTTCACCTTTAATAAGAATCAAAAATATGCGACTGGAAGTTATCAGAACCAGCATTCCGATAAACAACCGCCTGAATTTCTGAATCAGATTGAATCTTAATATCAATCGGAATCCCATTAGGCAGGTACTTCTTCGCTGCCCGGGTAATATATTGGGTAAAACTAGTAATTTCACTTTGACTATAGAACTGAGTAGTAACAGTAATGTGCATCCCCGACAAAGTTCCATTTTCATATTGTGCTTGTGCTGTAACTCCGCTCAAGTTAGGGAAGAAACTTTGAATCTGACTCTTAAAGTTTGAGAAACTATCATCATCAGTTTGATCAGAACTATTAGTTGTTGATGCACTAGCCTTTGGAAGGACTACATTCTTATAATTTAACTTCCGCCAGCTACTAATCGTATTACCACTATTCTTGCTATAAGCAAAGAATGTACCACCAACTAAACTATCATCTGGTGCTTGTTTGTATAGTGCAATCACGATTGGAACATTTCCAACGCCTGATTTTTTCCGCACTCGTTGTAGAACCTTTTGTGCCGCGATTTCACCTTGACGACGAACCTCACTATCACTAATCTTCTTAGTTAAAGTTGGTCCTCCTGTCTTAGTTTGGTAGTTGTATTCGGAATTTATTCCAATCCCAATCGTAATCCCCCGCAATTTCATGGAATTACCACTTTCTTGCATATAATCTTGTTCTTCAATTTGTTGAATATAGACTGGGTTAGGATTACTCTTCTTTCCTTGAGCAGGGTTTAGCCCTTCAGGATTACTCTTTGTTTTTCGGCCAAGCCAGTTTTCAATCGTCCCACTACTAAGGTATTGACCTTCTTGGAAAATATAGCTTTTTGTTGAAAAGACCCGTTTTGAAACCTGAGTCAAACCACTTTCAAAGCTTTTAAGGTTATATTGATTATCATTTTGTGAGACATTTATACCTCGAGCTTTACTTGTTCGGTAACGACCATTTTTAATCACACCTTGATAAGTACCATTACTTGAACCAGTCGTTGAATAGTTTTTCGATGACGACTTTCCTCCAAAACCACATGATGCAAGCAAAACAGTACACATCAAAACGGCAGCACTAACGGCTATTTTTTTTGCCTTTCGCTTCACGATTTACTGTTCCTCCTTCATTGCTTGGCTGAATTGCTGTTCATTCCATACCTCAATACCCAAGTCTTGAGCTTTTGTTAGCTTACTACCAGCATCAGCCCCAGCAATGACAATATCTGTTTTCTTTGAGACGCTTCCGGTTACCTTAGCCCCGCGGTTTTCAAGCCATGATTTTGCTTCCCCACGAGTCATTTCAGTTAGCTTACCAGTCAGTACTACTCGCCGACCATTCCATTCACTATCAGGATTAGCATTTGACCGTGAGCCAAGATAAGCAAAGTTTACCCCAACTTCTCGCAATTCGTCAATTAATTTAACAACCTGTTGATTAGCAAAATAAGTTACGATACTTTCACCAATTGTTGGCCCAATTCCACTAATTGCAGAAATTTCATCGGCATCAGCCTTCATTAAGCTATCAAGGTCACCAAAATGTTCCATGATAATTCGAGCAGCCTTTGCACCTACATGACGAATTCCAAGACCAAATAATAAGCGCTCGACAGAATTATTACGACTATTATCGATCGATGTCAATAGGTTAGCGGTCGATTTCTCACCAAATTTATCTAAAGTTAATAATTGGTCATGATTAAGCCGATACAAACCGGCAACATCATGAATTAATTCTTTATCCCACAGCTGTTCAATAATTCTAGGACCAAGCCCATCAATATTCATGGCATTCCGAGAAGCGAAATGTGCTAAGCCTTCTTTAATCTGTGCTGGACACATTGGATTAATACAGCGTAACGCAACTTCACCATCAAAATGAACTAATTCTGAGCCACAGACCGGACACTTCGTTGGAATCTCATATTCAACAGAATCTGCAGGACGCTTAGTTAGGTCTACTTTTGAAATTTCAGGAATAATGTCACCCGCTTTATGCAGGTAAACAGTATCACCAATCCGAATATCTTTCTCATGCAAGTAATCAGGATTATGCAAAGAAGCTCGACTAACCGTTGTACCCGCTAATTGAACCGGGTCCATAACTGCTGTTGGTGTTACATTGCCGGTCCGTCCGACAGTCCAGACAATATCACGGACAATCGTTGCTTGTTCTTCGGGAGGAAATTTATAAGCAATTTCCCAGCGTGGCACCTTAACTGTATTCCCAAGGGCAACTTCCGTATCAAGGTCGTTTACTTTTTCAACAATTCCATCGATCCCGTAAGTGAGCTTGTCTCGTTGAGAAGTATATTCTTCAATATACTCCTCAATCTCTTCACGGTTATGAACAACCCGATTATTAGGATTAACATTAAAGCCTAATAATCGCATACGATCAAGTGCTTCTGCTTGGGTCTTAACGCCTAGCTTTTGATATTCAGGAACATAATACATAAATGTATCTAGTTCACGTTGCGCTGTTACTTTCGGATCCAGTTGCCGCAAACTCCCAGCTGCTGCATTCCGGGGATTAGCAAAAACCGGCAATCCCTCTGCTTCGCGTTTAGCATTTAACTTCGCAAAAGCTGCTTTGGGCATATAACATTCGCCCCGAACCTCGATTGACAATGGCTCTGGCAATTCTGCGGGAACTGACTTGATAGTTCGGACATTAGCAGTAACATCTTCACCAATCGCTCCATTGCCACGCGTAGAACCTTGAACTAACTTTCCATTCTCGTAAACAAGTGAAAGAGAAAGACCATCGATTTTTAGTTCAAGATTATATTCGGGCTCAACTTCGACATCCCGATTTTCCTGTTGTCGTTGGTTAAAGTCCATCAATTCTTCAATCGAAAAGACATCCCCCATCGATAACATCGGAATTTCGTGCCGAACTTTTGTTAATTGGCTTTCTGTTGCTCCTCCTACTCGTTGGGTTGGCGAATCGGCAGAGACCAATTGTGGAAATTGTTCTTCCAGCTGTACTAATCGCTGATAAGCACGATCATATACATGATCCTCTACAGTTGGATTGTCTTGTTCATAATATTCTTTTCCCCACTTAGTCAATTTTGCTCGTAATGGCTTAATCTCATCTTGAGCTTCTTGAAGGGTTAATTCTTTTACTGGCGTCTGTTTTTCACTCATCTCATCCGCCTCATTTCATTATTTTTGTACTTTCGTAATTGGGGCAAAACTTGCCAATAACCGCTTTACACCCTGACTTGGAAAGGCAATATCTAATTCCATATCATTGCCACTACCGTTAACTTTGACCACTGTTCCTTGACCCCACTTTTTGTGCTCAACTTTATCGCCAGTTTTCCAGCCAACTTTATCAGCCCCAGTTCCGGTGTTAGTAATTGGTTTAACCCGCTTGCCAGCACTACGATATGTCCGCTTTTGCTGATCACGGTAGGTAGTAGCAGTTGCGGCAGCACGATCAAATGGCAGTTTACTATCTTTAATGCTATTACCTGATGGGCTATTTTCAAACTGTAACAACTCAGAATCAATTTCTTCTACAAATCGTGATGGTTGGTTACGCTGGATACGACCATAAAGTAAACGTGAAAAGGCATTAGTAAGATAAAGCTTTTTCTTTGCCCGTGTAATTCCAACGTAGGCTAAGCGACGTTCTTCTTCCAATTCGTCATCTTCCATTAAAGCTCGCGATAATGGGAAAATACCTTCTTCCATTCCCACAAGGAAAACAACTGGAAATTCAAGTCCCTTAGCTGCATGTAATGTCATTAAAGTTACAGCAGGTGCTTGTTCATCAACATCATCTTGATCTGAGACAAGGGCCAAATCAGCTAAAAAGTTAATAATTTTTTGCAAGTTAGGATCATCATCGTCTTTATGCTGCTCATCATATTCTTGTGTAACCGACTTAAATTCATCAAGGTTTTCACGCCGAGCTTGTGCTTCAAGGCTTCGATCATCACTTAGCATCTTATTGTAGCCACTTAACTCTAAAATCTGTTCAGTTAAATCAGTTAAGGTGAGATATTCTGCCTGTTTAGTCAAGTTAGCCATTAATTGACCAAATTCATCAATTTTGTTTCGTGTTCGTGCAGCAATTTCACTAGCAGTATCAACATTTTGAGCTGCCTTTAATAATGTCCAGCCATTTTCATTAGCAAAATTGCGAAGATGTTCCACACTAGTTAAACCAATTCCTCGTTTGGGCGTATTAACAACTCGTTCAAAGCTCATTGAATCGGCAGGGTTAACGATTAAAGTCAAATATGCTAAAATATCACGAATCTCACGCCGGTCATAGAATTTATGACCACCGACCATCGTATAGGGAATACTACTCTTCAAGAAAGTTTCTTCAACCATCCGTGATTGCGCATTAGTCCGATAAAGGATCGCAAAGTCATTAAAGTGATAACCATGCTTTTCTTGTTCTTCTTTAATCTTCGAAACAATAAACTGCGCTTCATCGTGTTCATTTTGCGCGCGGTAATACGAAATTTTGTCCCCTTGACCATTTTCTGTCCACAAATTCTTCTTTTTTCGATAAAGGTTATTAGCAATAACTTCATTCGCTGCATTTAAAATTGTTTGCGTTGACCGATAGTTTTGCTCAAGCATTACTGTCTTGGCTTGAGGATAATCATGCTCAAAATTCAAAATATTGTTCATATTAGCTCCACGCCAACCATAAATACTCTGATCTGCATCCCCCACCACACACAAATTTTGATACTTTTGCGCTAATAAATTAACTAACCGGTATTGGGCATCGTTTGTATCCTGGTACTCGTCAACATGGATGTAGTGGAACTTATCTTGATAAAATTCAAGCGTCTCTTGATCACTTTCCAATAACTCAATCGTCTTCATGATCAAGTCATCAAAATCTAATGCCTGATTAGCTTCTAGCTCTTGTTGGTAAAGCTTATAAGCACGCGCAACCATGTTTTCAAACATACTATTAGCTTCTTTACTATAGTCATCTGGCGTCAACAAAGCATTTTTAGCATTAGAAATCGCACTTAAGATACTGCGGGGATCGAATTTTTTGGTATCAATATTTAATTCTGCGCAAATCCGCTTCATTAACGTCCGTTGCTCACTTGTATCAGCAATCGTAAAGGCGCGATTGTAGCCAATTTTTTCAATGTCACGACGGAGGATTCGAACACATAATGCGTGAAAAGTCGATACCCAAATCTCATTAGCACTTTCACCAAGTAATTTACCAACCCGCTCTTTCATTTCGCGCGCAGCCTTGTTAGTAAAAGTAATTGCTAAAATATTCCATGGTAATACACCATTTTCTTCAATTAAGTAAGCAACCCGGTGTGTAAGAACCCGTGTCTTGCCTGATCCGGCACCGGCCATTACTAATAATGGTCCCTCTGTAGTTAATACTGCTTCGGATTGTTTATCGTTCATTCCTTCTAATAATGCTTGACCGTTATTCACGCTTGTTCCATCCTCTCTAAATTTTCATCGGCTAATATTATACCAAATTAGGATCACATTTGGTGCTAAAATCGAACATATGTTAGGAAAAATAAAGAGACTGCGATTTCATCCTCAGTCCCTCGTAATCTTGTACGCTTAATTTGTAATTTCATGATCAAGCTTTGCCGTTCCAAACTTCAGTATCGTCAACCTGATTCTTTAAGGCTGCCAAGTTATCGCCGCCAGTTACCCAGACAAAGCCTAGAATTGCTTGATCATCGTCCCCAACATCATTAAAGAACCTAAATTGCCAGTTATTCTTCAACAACCATTGCCGCTGAATTGCCCGTGATTGATAATTTCGAACTACCATTAACAAACCAATTTGTAATGGTGTAATAACATGCAGGGGCATTCCAACAGCACTTCTTAATTGTTCCTCATACTGGTCAACATTTGTTGTGACATCATAAATATTAGCAATCGATGTTAACCCTGGTTCAATATTCTTTACATAAAGAGTACCAGTAGAAGTAACATAAAAGTTAACGGAAAATACACCCCGATATTCAAGAGATGCCGCAACACTTTTTACAATCCGCTGCATCTCTTTTAACATATCATCGTGAATATTTGCTGGTGTCGCAACAGAAATCAATTGCCGCTTGTCATTGTAATGAAGCTGAGCAAGTGGAAAAATCTCTGTATCTTTTCCATCAGTTGCCGCTGTCATCGTATATTCATTTGTATGTTCAATCCACGATTCTAGTAAATATGTACCAGTATCAATAAAATCAGCGGCGCGAGTAATATCTGATTGGCGCTCAATCAGCATTGAATTTTCCCCAATTCCTCGTTGAATGGGTTTTAATAGTGCAGGATAGCCAATGGAATCAATTGATTGGTAAACATCATCTAAACTAACCACCGTCACATATGGAGCAATGTTAATATTTACTTGATCTAAGAAAGCCCGTTCCATTAACCGGTCTTGCACAATTTCAAGAGCATTAATCCCCTGTGGAATCACTGCATATTGACTCAAAAAGTGCAGAACACGAGAATCGACATTAGGGGTTTGATAAATAATTGCATCACATGCTTCCCCAAACTGAGTTAGTTTTGTCCGATCGTTCATTGCCCCTACAATTGTAAAGTCAGCCATTTTAGTTACTGATGGCTGAGAGCGATCCACATACACCCCAACATTAAAGCCTGCCTTTTTCGCTGCCGCAATAAGTGCAGCCCCATTACGGTTAATTCCAATAATTCCTAAAGTACTACCTGGGTAAATAGCATCTCTGCCCATTTTATCACTTCCCTTATTAGTCTTTTACGAATTCAACTTTATTATCACTCAATGATTGGATTCGTGCCAATGATTCGACACGAATTCCACGTTCTTTTAGTTCACCAGCTCCAGGTTGAAAGCTTTTTTCAATAACTATTCCTGCACCAGCTACTTGAACCCCCGCTTGATCGGCAATTTCTAATAAACCTTCTACTGCTTGACCATTAGCCAAGAAATCATCAATCATTAAAATTTTATCGTCAGCATCTACATACTTTTTAGAAATTGAAATCCGATTAGTTGTTTTCTTGGTATATGAATATACATCAGCAATATACATATTTTGGTTAAGAGTAAGGCTCTTATGCTTACGAGCAAAAATAACTGGGAGGTTCATTTCCAACCCTGTCATTACAGCTGGCGCAATTCCTGATGATTCAACTGTCCAAATTTTAGTAATACCTTCATTAGCGAAAAGTTTGGCAAATTTTTGACCGATATGCAACATTAATTGAGGATCAACTTGATGGTTCAAAAAGGCATCCACTTTTAAAACATTACCCGGTAAAACAGTCCCATATTCCTTAATTTTTTCTTCTAGCTCTTTCATTTTCGTACCCCTCTATATTACTTATCATAATTATATAATTTATATGCCTTAATCACAGAAATTAATTTTTGTGCATAATCAGGATCAGTCGCATACCCTGCTTCTTGTAATCCACGAGCTGCTTCTTGATAATTAGTCGCATGAACAACTCGATCGTAATTTTGTTGATTGGTGTCTGTCCCATTTAACATCAATCGCGTGTGATCCTTAATAGAGTCGCTCCAACTATCATAAACGCGGAACCGCCCCTTAGTAACGATCCACTTACCATTAATGTATTCTTTGGTTGTCATTACTCGTGAATTTGTTCCTGTTCCCTTAATTCCAAATAAATTATGGTATTGCGACGCTAACTGACTCGTTCCCCATTGAGATTCAAGAATCGCTTGGGCAATCGTAATTGATGCATAGACATGATAAGTATTTTGCATTGCCTGGGCTTCAGGAGCAACTTGCTGAATAAATAATTGCTTCGCTCGGCGATCCTTTTCACGTGCCTCTTGTTCAATTCGTTGCTGATTCCAAATTCGGTAAAAATGGTGCCCAACGTAAACACCCAAAAAAATAACAATAACAGCAAGAATGCTAATAATCCAATTTCTACCCGTATGGCGGTTTTTGCTTCTCCGCTTCCGTTTTGCCACAAGCCTAGCCTCCTCATTTCTACTAGTTATTAATTGTAGCAAAATCCATCTCGTTTGGGTTAATTTATCGTAATATTTTTAGAAGAAGTTAAAAAAGCGCAGCTGAAAAATTCTTTTCCAGTTGCGCTTGCTGCTACTAGCATTAAATATTAATGGAATTGCATTCCACCATCAACAATAATTGTCTGTCCAGTAACGTAATTTGAATCAGGACCAGCTAAGAAACTTACCACATTAGCAACATCTTCTGGTTCAGAAAGACGCTTCATTGCAATGTTCTTGGCAAAAGTTTCCATTCCCCATTCATCACTCTTACCAGCATTCTGACCAACTTGATGTGCAATATCATACATCATCGGTGTCTTAACGATTCCTGGTGCAAAAGCATTTACCGTAATATCTTCAGTTGCCAAATCTTGAGCTACTACCTGCGTAATGCCTCGAATAGCAAATTTTGTTCCAGAATAAAGTGCAAGATTAGGATTACCAACAACACCAGCTTGAGATGTAGCATTGATAATTTTACCACCATGGCCAAGCTCCTTAAATGCCTTGTGGGCAGCTTGAATTCCCCATAAAACTCCGGCAACGTTTACGCCATATACTTTTTCAAACTGTTCTGGTGTAATTGAATCGATTGGAGTCGTAGGACCTAATCCAGCATTATTAACGATTACATTAAGATCTCCAAAATGTTCGACTGTTTTCTCAACAGCTGCAAATACTTCTTCCCTATTTGCTACATCAGCTACAAGTGGGAGTGCTTCTCCACCATTATTATTAATTTCATCAGCAACTTGTTGGAGCTTTGCCTCGTTTAATGCTACAAGAGCAACTGCAAAGCCATCCTTAACCAATCTTTCTACAATTGCCTTACCAATTCCTTGGCTTGCTCCAGTTACTAATGCTACCTTTTTCGTCATTAGTAATCCCTCCTCGTATTCTATAAATATATCCTTACGGATTTTGCTACATTACAACTTGTTTTCTGGTCACCGCATGATAACCTCTAATTATCATTGGCTTTGGTCAACTGGTATAGGTTAATACCTCCTGTAGTTTTTAACTACTTATGAAGTCTGCCGCCCAGCCAATCTACTGATTTTCGAACTCACATGCTGTATCGATTAGATAGTTTACTAATTCAGAGTAGGATTAGGTGCAGCTTTAACTCTCTAACCAATGAATACTGATACTTGCGAGGATGTTTTTAGTGATTGTAATTAGGGGCTATCATGCAGTGATCAGATTAAGACCAGTAAATTTTAATGAAAGGAGGCCATTCCAATGAAACTTTTTGTCGGTATTGACGTTAGCTCAAAAGATTTAGTAACTTCAATGATTTCTGAAGAAACAACTGAAGTTGTTTTCCATGGTAACTTTGTTAATGATTTGAAAGGCGCAACAGAATTAAAAAACATGATTATCGATACGGCGAATTCAAATCATCTCGACCAAGTTGTGATTGGCATGGAAGCCACTTCCATTTACAGCTTTCACCCAGCAATGTTTTTCCAAGAAGACTCGGACCTTAAAAAGTTCAATACACAATCCGTGGTTATCGATCCTAAGAAAACTAAGCGCTATCATGATGTCTTCGCTGAAGATAAAAATGATCAAATCGACGCTTTTTACATTGCTGACTTCCTACGTGTTGGACGCTATTCAGTAGGGATTGTTCGTCAAGAGAACTACATTGCCCTGCAACGCTTAACGCGTTCCCGATATGAGCTTGTTCAAAGCTTAGCTCGGGCTAAGCAACACTTTATTGAGAACCTATACTACAAGCTCAATAAATTAGTAATTTCTGATGAACTGAATACTTCTATCTTTGGTTCAACGATGATGAGTCTGCTAACTGAAGATATGACTACTGATGACTTACTTAATCTTTCGATTACTGATTTAGCCGATTATCTGAATGAACACGGCCGGGGTCGCTTCGCGAACCCTGAAGCCTTGGCGAAAATAATTCAAAAGGCAGTTCGTGCTTCTTATCGTTTAGACAAAGTAATTGCTAATTCAGTTGATACAGTTCTCTCCGTTTATGCCGAGGAAATTAAAGCTTTTCAGAAGATGATTAAAGACCTCGACAAAGCAATTGAGAAAGTAGTTCAAGTAACTGATGAAGAACAGATTTTGCGCTCCATTCCCGGAATTGGACCAGTATACGCTGCTGGTATTTTAGCTGAAATTGGTCAAATCGAACGATTTGATAATGAAGCTAAATTGGCTAAATATGCTGGGCTTTCCTGGCGAGAAAAGCAGTCCGGAGCTTACGCTAGTGATAATACTCCGCTCAAGAGAACTGGTAATGCTTATCTTAGATACTATTTGGTTGAAGCTGCCAACAGAGTTAGAATCCAAGATCCAGTTTTTGGTGAATATTATCGGCGTAAATATCAAGAAGTAAAGCATACCCCATCAAAACGCGCTCTCGTCCTTACCGCACGTAAACTTATTAGGGTGATTTTCTTCCTACTCAAAAATCATCAAATCTATCAGGAAAAGAGGTAATTGGTATAGGAAGATAAACTGATTCTCGACGCTTAGCTTTTAAAACACCTTGGGATCAAGGCTTATTTAAGTGCGTCAAAAATCTGGTCAAAACAAGTTTGTCAGTGATAATTTTATCTTGACTTATTACCACATGACT
>NZ_JAJGVH010000084.1:0-25743 GCF_020785355.1 Limosilactobacillus reuteri
CTCGTATTCTATAAATATATCCTTACGGATTTTGCTACATTACAACTTGTTTTCTGGTCACCGCATGATAACCTCTAATTATCATTGGCTTTGGTCAACTGGTATAGGTTAATACCTCCTGTAGTTTTTAACTACTTATGAAGTCTGCCGCCCAGCCAATCTACTGATTTTCGAACTCACATGCTGTATCGATTAGATAGTTTACTAATTCAGAGTAGGATTAGGTGCAGCTTTAACTCTCTAACCAATGAATACTGATACTTGCGAGGATGTTTTTAGTGATTGTAATTAGGGGCTATCATGCAGTGATCAGATTAAGACCAGTAAATTTTAATGAAAGGAGGCCATTCCAATGAAACTTTTTGTCGGTATTGACGTTAGCTCAAAAGATTTAGTAACTTCAATGATTTCTGAAGAAACAACTGAAGTTGTTTTCCATGGTAACTTTGTTAATGATTTGAAAGGCGCAACAGAATTAAAAAACATGATTATCGATACGGCGAATTCAAATCATCTCGACCAAGTTGTGATTGGCATGGAAGCCACTTCCATTTACAGCTTTCACCCAGCAATGTTTTTCCAAGAAGACTCGGACCTTAAAAAGTTCAATACACAATCCGTGGTTATCGATCCTAAGAAAACTAAGCGCTATCATGATGTCTTCGCTGAAGATAAAAATGATCAAATCGACGCTTTTTACATTGCTGACTTCCTACGTGTTGGACGCTATTCAGTAGGGATTGTTCGTCAAGAGAACTACATTGCCCTGCAACGCTTAACGCGTTCCCGATATGAGCTTGTTCAAAGCTTAGCTCGGGCTAAGCAACACTTTATTGAGAACCTATACTACAAGCTCAATAAATTAGTAATTTCTGATGAACTGAATACTTCTATCTTTGGTTCAACGATGATGAGTCTGCTAACTGAAGATATGACTACTGATGACTTACTTAATCTTTCGATTACTGATTTAGCCGATTATCTGAATGAACACGGCCGGGGTCGCTTCGCGAACCCTGAAGCCTTGGCGAAAATAATTCAAAAGGCAGTTCGTGCTTCTTATCGTTTAGACAAAGTAATTGCTAATTCAGTTGATACAGTTCTCTCCGTTTATGCCGAGGAAATTAAAGCTTTTCAGAAGATGATTAAAGACCTCGACAAAGCAATTGAGAAAGTAGTTCAAGTAACTGATGAAGAACAGATTTTGCGCTCCATTCCCGGAATTGGACCAGTATACGCTGCTGGTATTTTAGCTGAAATTGGTCAAATCGAACGATTTGATAATGAAGCTAAATTGGCTAAATATGCTGGGCTTTCCTGGCGAGAAAAGCAGTCCGGAGCTTACGCTAGTGATAATACTCCGCTCAAGAGAACTGGTAATGCTTATCTTAGATACTATTTGGTTGAAGCTGCCAACAGAGTTAGAATCCAAGATCCAGTTTTTGGTGAATATTATCGGCGTAAATATCAAGAAGTAAAGCATACCCCATCAAAACGCGCTCTCGTCCTTACCGCACGTAAACTTATTAGGGTGATTTTCTTCCTACTCAAAAATCATCAAATCTATCAGGAAAAGAGGTAATTGGTATAGGAAGATAAACTGATTCTCGACGCTTAGCTTTTAAAACACCTTGGGATCAAGGCTTATTTAAGTGCGTCAAAAATCTGGTCAAAACAAGTTTGTCAGTGATAATTTTATCTTGACTTATTACCACATGACTTAATGAAAACTTATTATTAGTTAATAACAATTGTACAACAGGAACATGGTATAATTTAATTAACAAGAAGGAGCATGCAAATTATATGGAACAATTAACATCAATTCATAATCAGCACGTTAAAGATTGGAAGAAGCTGCAAACCAAAAAAGCACGACGGCAGACTGGTACTTACCTGTTAGATGGCTGGCACTTAGTTCAAGAGGCATCCAAAGCGGGGATCGAGCTTTTAGAAGTAGTCGGGACAGCTGAACAATTAGCTGCCCACCCAGAGCTTGAAGGAATGGCTAACGCAACTTATGAAGTTACCGAAGAGATCATGAAGCATATTACTGATACGGTAACGCCTCAAGGGATTGCCGCAGTTGTTGCTTTACCAGATTCTCATCGTTTACCAGCAGGGCCATTGCATGGGGCATGGCTTTTCCTCGACCGGGTTCAAGATCCAGGAAACGTGGGAACAATGGTGCGGACAGCAGATGCCGCTGGGTTTACTGGAGTAGTGGTTGGACAACGCTCAGCAGACTTATTTGGTCCCAAAGTTGTTCGTTCAATGCAAGGAAGTCAATTTCACCTTCAAATGTTTGAGGGTGACTTAAGAAAGTGGATTGATGATTTTAAATCAATCAATGCTCCGGTGTATGGAACACAACTGAATCCCCAAGCCAAAAACTTTCGGACTGTTGATCCTGGTGATACTTTTGCCTTAATCATGGGCAATGAAGGGCAGGGGATGAGCGATGACCTTCTTTCACAGACAACTGATAACCTCTATATCCCAATGCGTGGTGAAGCCGAATCGCTTAACGTCGCTATCTCTGCAGGAATTTTAATGTTTCAGCTTAATCAAAATCTAGATTAAATTAATTTATTTTCTCGTTAAAATCGTGTATGATAATTGCAATAATATAGAAAAGGGGTATTACATGAAATCAAAAAATGAATGGCGCACCGATAAAGAGTATGTTTCAATCGTTGCCGATCTTTTAGCCCAGCCAGCTGTTCAAAAGCTAGCGAACTATACTCAGCATCATCACTCTACCCGCCTGCAACATTCTATTGCGGTTTCGTATGATAGCTACAAAATTGCTAAAAAAATGCATCTTGATTATCGCAGTACTGCGCGGGCAGGCCTCTTGCATGATCTCTTTTATTATGATTGGCGGACGACTAAGTTTAATCTAGGGACTCATGCTTTTATTCATCCCCGAGTTGCATTACGCAATGCGGAAAAGCTAACCCCGTTAAATAAAAAAGAAAAGGATATTATCCTTAAGCATATGTTTGGCGCAACGTTGGCAGTACCACGCTATCCGGAGAGCTTGATTGTATCGCTAGTTGACGATTTCGAAGCAGAGCATGAGTTCTTTGGACCGCTACGTGCAAAAATGCGTCGGAAGATTAAGAAACGTCGGATGCGAACAACTTGGTAGAGGAGAAGGAGAGTTAAATTATGGAACAATTAGTAGCAGAAAAGGCACTTGATGAAGACTGTAAACTTTGTCCAAAATTTACACGTACGTTTATGATCTTGGGAAAGAAATGGAACGGATTAATCATTGAGGTGCTACTTAAAAATGGCAACATGCGGTTTAAGGATATTGCCAGTAGCATTGCGAAGTGCAGCGATCGGGTCTTATGCGAACGATTAAAAGAACTTGAAGACGAACAAATTGTTGTTCGGAACACTTACGAAGGTTCTAGTCGGGTAGACTATTCGCTAACTGAACGTGGTCAAGAATTGCGTCCAGTCATGGAAGCTGTTCACGCATGGAGTGACAAGTGGATTTAAAAATAACGCTTGACGCCTTACAGATGATTGTCTAGAATATGTAATTGAATTAAAAGCGATGATGAGAGCTAGTAGCTAAACGATCCTGTTAGAGAGTTGCAACCATGAGCTGAGAATTGCAATCAGTGATCTAAGGCGAATTTCACTTTCGGAGCTGATACGTAATGGTATTCCGGCCAATCACCGTTATTGATTACTAGAGTGTGTAGGATTTTCCCCTACAAACTAGGGTGGTACCGCGAAGCCTCGTCCCTATATTGGGATGAGGCTTTTTTTGAATTAAGGAGTGAAAATATGGGACTAAGAGAGAAATTAGCCGAACTTCGTGAAGAAGGATTGCAAGATATTAAACAATCAGAGGATTTAAAACGAATTAATGAAATCCGCGTAAAGATGCTGGGAAAGAAGGGGCCTATTACTTCGGTTCTACGGGGCATGCGTGATCTTAGTGCTGAAGAACGGCCTAAAGTAGGGCAATTTGCTAACAAGGTGCGGGATGAATTATCAGCTGCGATTGAAGAAAAGCGTGCTGAGCTAGAACAAGCCGCTATGAACGCTAAGTTGGCAGCCCAAACAATTGATGTTACTCTTCCTGGAACACCAGTAGCACAAGGACAACCTCATGTTATTCAACAAATCATTGACCAAGTTGTGGACTTGTTTGTATCAATGGGGTATGAAGTAGCAGTTGGGGATGAAGTTGAACAAGAAGTTTATAACTTTGAAAAGCTTAACTTGCCAAAAGATCACCCCGCTCGTGACATGCAAGATACCTTTTATGTTACGCCATCTGTTTTGATGCGGACACAAACGTCACCAATGCAAGCACGGATGCTCGAAAAACATGATTTTAGTCAAGGCCCACTAAAGATGATTTCACCAGGTAAGGTTTACCGGCGTGATACTGATGATGCGACTCACAGTCACCAATTCCATCAAATTGAAGGGATGGTTGTTGGTAAAAATATTACCATGGCTGATTTGAAGGGAACTCTTGAGGCCGTTGCTCAAAACCTTTTTGGTGACAAGTTGAAGGTTCGCTTGCGGCCAAGTTACTTCCCATTTACTGAACCATCAGTTGAAGCAGATATTACTTGTTTCAACTGTCTTGGCAAGGGTTGTGCAATTTGTAAACAAACTGGTTGGATTGAAGTTCTTGGTGCCGGCATGGTTCATCCAAATGTGCTTAAGATGTCAGGCGTTGATCCAGAAGAATATGGCGGTTTTGCCTTCGGACTTGGACCAGATCGTTTTGCCATGCTGAAGTACGGTGTTGACGATATTCGTAACTTCTACCAAAATGATGTCCGCTTCCTTAACCAATTTGACCAGAAAGGATAATGTGAAATGAAAGTATCATATCAATGGCTTCAAGAATACCTTGATTTAGATGTTGCCCCTCAAGATTTAGCTGAAAAGATTGCTCGTACCTCTGTTGATATTAATGACGTTTACTCACTAAGCGACGGATTAAAAAAGATCGTTGTTGGGGAAGTAGTGCAATGTGAAAATCACCCTGACTCAGACCACCTTCATGTTTGTCAAGTGGACGTTGGCGAAGAAGAACCGATCCAAATTGTTTGTGGTGCTCCTAATGTTCAAGAAGGTAAAAAGGTAATCGTTGCTCTTCACGGTGCGCGAATTGCTGATAACCAAAAGATTAAGCGTGGTAAGATCCGTGGTGTTGAGTCAAACGGAATGCTTTGTGCTCTTCAAGAAATTGGTTTTAGCGACAAGATTGCGCCTAAAGATTACGAAGATGGTATCTACTTCTTACCAGACGATGCTAAAAACGGTGACCCCGTATTTAAGTACTTAGGGATGGACGACACGATCATCGATACAGACGTAACTCCTAACCGTGGAGATATGCTTAGTATTTATGGAAATGTTAATGATATCGCAGCCTTTTACGGGTTAAAGTCGCATTTTAAAGAAGTTGCAATTAAAGAAGAAGGGACTGAAAAGACAGCGGACCTTCTTCAAGCAGAAATTGCGGATACTAAGATTGCCCCAACTTATAAATTACGGGTAATTAAAGGTGTTAAAATTGCCGAAAGTCCATTATGGCTTCAAATTCGCTTATGGAACAGTGGTATTCGTCCTGTAAATAATGTCGTAGATGTGACTAACTATATCCTCCTTAAATATGGGCAACCCCTCCACAGTTATGATTATGACCAATTATCTGGTAAAAACTTTGGGGTTCGCCACGCTAATGAAGGTGAAAAGTTTGTTACGTTAGACGGGGATGAACAAACCTTAAAAGCAAATGATATTGTTGTAACTGTCGATGACCAGCCAGTTGCGCTTGCGGGAACGATGGGTGGAGAAGGAACTGCAGTAAGTGATGATACGACAACTGTTGCCCTTGAAGCAGCCATTTTTGATCCAGTAATGGTCCGGAAGCAAGCACGGCGCTTAGATCTTCATAGTGAATCTTCAATGCGGTTTGAACGCGGAATCAATCCAGCAACAGTTGAAACCGCATTGAATGAAGCAGCTGAGATGATTAAGGAGCTTGCTGGTGGAACGATTACTGCTGGAATTGTTACTGGTAGTGAAGCGCCAGCAGTTGATACCCCAATCAAACTATCCCTTGCAAAAATTAATCATGTTCTGGGAACTTCATTAACCATGGAACAAGTTACTGATATTTTTGATCGCTTGGCATTTGCTTACACTGTTGATGATGACGATCAATTAACAGTGATTGCCCCAGCACGGCGGTGGGATATTAGCCTTGCAGCAGATCTTTATGAAGAAATTGCGCGGATTTACGGTTATGATAACTTACCATCTACTTTACCAACAATGACACGTAATCGGGGAGGACTTACGCCACGTCAACGTTTTATTCGGGCAAGTCGTCATGACCTCGAAGGAATGGGCTTAATTCAAGCAATTAGCTATTCCCTTACAACTGTTGAAAAGGCTAAGCAATTCCAAATTAAGCCACTTGCTGAACCAATGAAACTTGACTTCCCAATGAGTTCTGACCATGTAGCTACCCGGATGAATATTGTTAGTGGCTTGCTTAATGATATTGCTTATAACGTGGCGCGGAATGTTGATAACGTAGCATTATATGAAGAAGGTCGGGTATTCTTGCCAATGGGGGATGAACGTCCAGTAGAACAAGAACACCTTGCAGCAGCTGTCACTGGTCAAATGGTAGCTAATAGCTGGAATAAGAAGGATCAACCAGTTGATTTCTTCCAACTAAAGGGGATCGTTGAACGTTACCTTAAGAATATGGGAATTGCTGGTAAGGTTGCTTATGTTCCAACTAGTGATCGGCCAGAAATGCATCCAGGACGAACAGCTGATATTACGGTTGATGACCAATTAGTTGGTTTCATTGGTCAAGTTCACCCACAAACTGCTAAGGAATACAAGATTCCAGAAACATACGTATTTGAATTAAATCTAGAATCATTACTAGCTGCACCAAAGATTGAAAATGAATATACACCTATTAGTAAGTATCCTTCCATCACTCGCGATATTGCCCTCTTGGTTGATAATGAGGTTGAAAATGCAACGATTGTAGAGGCTATTAAGCAAAAGGGTGGTGCTTACCTTAAAGACATTCACTTATTTGATGTTTATGCTGGTTCTCACCTTCCTGCTGGCAAGAAGTCATTAGCTTACACCTTAACTTATCAAGATGATAAAGGAACGTTGACTGAAGACCAAGTAAACGCGGCTTTCGATAAAGTTACTGCTTACTTGCAAGATAAGGTTGATGCAGAAATTCGTTAAAAATAAAAAAGGCTGGAATTTTTCAGCCTTTTTTTAGTGCAAATAATTATTTTTTACGTATTTATATTATAGGACTAATCGCTAAACTAATAATTAGTGGTTGAAGGACCTAAATTTTTCTGCTATTTTATTAATAGTTTGATAAAAAAATAAAAATATTTGATATGAAGAGGGATAAACGAAATAATGAAATCAACAACAAAGAAAATTCTTGCATCGTCGTTAGGGGTAGCTGGCGCAATGGCAATGGGTACTGTAACTGCTAAGGCTGATACCACTGTTACAGTCAATGCTGGCGATAGTTTAAACGGGATTGCTCAAAAGTATAATGTTAGTGCGGATGATATTGCAACCGCTAATCACTTGCAAAATAAAGAGTTGATTTTTGCAGGACAAAAGTTGACAATTCCAACCAAAGACAAAAATGAGACGCCTGCTAATAACACTGAGAAAAAGGATCAGACCAACAAGAACAGTCAAAGTCTACAAGATTCTGTTAACAAGGCAATGTCTTATTTAGGAACCCCTTATGTTTGGGGTGGTAATAAGCCAGGTGGATTTGATTGTTCTGGGTTGGTTCAATATTGCTACGGTATTCCTCAACGGACGACGTATGAACAACAAGCTTTAGGACCACATATTCACGATAATGTCTTAAACGCGCCATATGGGGCCCTTGTTTTTTATGGTTCTGATGATGCGCCATACCACGTCGCTATTTCACTTGGGGACGGTCGGATTATCCAAGCACCAAACGAAAATGAAACAGTTAAAATTACTGACCAACAATACTTCCCCGGAAATTACTATGTTGTAATGCATTAATCTTCTCTTTTCAGCTCGCCTTTAATAATTTAAATTAGTAATTATCTTGCGCATTATAAAAGAGTGCTATATACTATTTCAGATTAGAAAGTTTTATGAGGGAGACAAATTGATGAGTATTCAACAGAATAAGCGTCCAGTAGTTATTGGTGTTACAGGTGGTTCCGGTAGTGGAAAGACAACAGTAAGTAATAAAATCTATGACCAATTGCATGGGCAAGCGATCCAGATTATTAACCAAGATACTTACTATAATGATCAGTCAGATATGACAATGGATGAACGTAAAGCAGTAAATTATGATCATCCACTTGCATTTGATACAGATTTTTTAATTAAGCAACTAACGGATTTGCGAAGTAATAAGGCTATTGAGATGCCTGTATACGACTATACACAATATACGCGTTCAGACAAAACTGTTCACGTAGAACCAACTGATGTCATTATTTTGGAAGGGATCTTAATTCTTGATGATGAACGTCTACGGGATTTAATGGATATTAAGGTTTACGTTGATACAGATGATGATATCCGGATTATTCGTCGAATTCAACGTGATATGGTAGAGCGTGGGCGGTCTCTTGACTCAATTATTACTCAGTACCTGGCTACGGTAAAACCAATGTACCATCAATTTGTTGAACCAACTAAACGCTACGCTGACATTATTGTGCCAGAAGGTGGCGAAAACCAAGTTGCAATCGACCTGTTGTCTACAAAAATCCGCGATATTTTAGTGAAACGTGGACATACAGAATTACAATAGGTATTTACAAGCTAAAGTAGAAATGGTAATGTTGCACTGGATAAATTATGAGGAGTGTTTATAATGGCTGAAGAAAAAACTTTTCCAATGACCCTTGAAGGGAAGAAAAAGCTTGAAGATGAACTTGAAGAATATCGCTTGAAGCGTCGACCAGAAGTTATTAAGCGGATAAAGATTGCTCGTAGTTATGGTGATTTATCTGAAAACTCAGAATATGAATCAGCAAAAGATGAACAAGCAATGGTTGAAAGCCGGATTGCGCAAATTGAAAACATGCTTCAATATGCTGAAATTATCGATAACGAAGATGTTGATAAGGATGAAGTATCAATGGGGCGGACAATTACTATTCAAGAATTGCCAGATGAAGAACCAGAAGAATACCAAATTGTTGGTGAATCAGAATCTGATCCATTTAACGGTAAGATTTCTAATGAATCTCCAATGGCAAAGGGATTACTTGGTCACAAAGTCGGCGAAGTAGTTGAAGTTGAAGTTCCTAATGGGACAATTAAGTTAAAGATTGTCAAGGTTGATTAATCAATAGCTTTTAAGCAAGAGGGAGCGAGGGACTGTGACATAAGTCCCTCGCTCCCTCTCGCTTTTCTTATTGGTATTATTGCCCTACTGTGCTATAGTAAGGTGTATGAAAGCGATGTCAATAGACGTTGGAGGAAAGCAAAATGAAATTGATTATTACTGATGCTGCAAGTCAATGGTTTCGTGATGAAATGGGATTAGAACCTGGGAATGGAGTAAAGTTTTACGGCAAAACTTATGGTCAGACTGAAGTCCATCATGGTTTTTCGCAAGGATTTACTCGTGAAGATAAGCCAGTTGACCCGATTTTAGAGGTAAAAAAGGATGGCATTAATTACCACATTGATTCGCTAGATGAATGGTTTTTTAAGGATCTTATCACTACTGTTGACTATGATCCGCAAGCAGACGGACTGGTATTTCATTTTCAACATGAAGATGGCGATACGCCTGACGTAGCTGGATTTGTTAATGACGCTGATGACCATTCCGATAATAAGGCTGATGCCTCTACTGGAGCATCTCAGCATTAATTTTTATATAGTGAAAAAGCTCTTTAGCATACACTATCCAATGATAGTATGCTAAAGAGCTTTATTGCTAGTCAAACCTTTATTGCTAATCAAATATTGTCCTTGTTTGATGTTCTTTCTTAACCCACCAACCAGTTAAACCGAGACTTATAACTGTAATTATAAGCCCCAGAATGAGGAACGGTGGCCGATAATAAAATTCAACCCGATGCTTTCCGGGACTCATTGGAATAGCCATAAACGTATTAAGCACGGTCTGTGGAGTAGTTGACTTGCCATCTACCTTAACATGCCAACCTTTAACAGCTGGGATAGTGGTCATCAATACTCGCTGATTACGATGGAGATTGACCGTTCCAATGATCTGATTGCTACGGTATGAACTAATCTTTAAGGGGGATTCTTGGAGAGTCTTTAAACTTGCCATAAATGGTCGTTGCTTTAGTTGATAAATACTAACATTTTGCATCCAAAGTGTTGCTTTCTTTAGTTGCAAATTAACGATGATTTTTTGTCCTTTTTGGTCATGGGCAACGTTGATTACTACCGTATTACGAAAGGTATCATATTGAGTGAACTTTTTGTTATTCATCGTAATTGTGGCATTATCCTCAACGTTTGGTCCGAGTGTTAAGTAGTAAGAATCATTAGTTGGCGGAATAAATTCTAGCTGAACTGATGCTGGTTTAAGCAGATTTTGCTTTCTAAAGATCGTACCAGTAATTTGCTTAGCGCTTTGAACATTATTGAATTTGACGGAATTAAAGTTTTGAACGGCAAATAATGAATGAAATGTTGGGCGACCGGCAAGTGTTTGGAAGATCTGTGACTGATAGTTTAACGGATCCATTGTCGTCCGTTGAAGGTGGAGGATGGCGGCATTAGCTCCAAACGCGATCGGAAGGGTATGTGGATTCTCACGGAGATTGACTGCCGAAGTTGATCCTACTAATGGGTAACTATACCAATCGGGACGGAAACCTGATAGGGGTAATGCCTGTCCAGCTGAAGTGTTCCGAGCGTTCATAGTGTATTTGTAACCAAGAAGCGCATCACTCACTTGAGTTCCATTAGTATACGTAACAAAGCCATCCCCGTCTGGCTGCCCAATTGCACCCATGAAGGCTGGGATTGGTGGCTCTAGGGTCGAACCAAAATGGTCACCAGAATTAAAGTCTGCTTGGAAGGGGTCATCCTTCGTTCGCATAAAAGTTTTGGCAACGCGGTAGAAGCCTGGATCATGTTTCTTTAGTTTTTCTACACTTTTATCAAGAGCGAGGGTGTAGTTGCCAAATTCAGGCTGTGAAACGTAAGAGATCTTATTAAGCGCCGTGTAACCACTCATAGAAATATCACAGACAGCAAGGAGAACAAGAAGAGCATCGTATAAGCGCGGTGAATTTGTTCGGGGAATACAAAGGCAGCTAACGGCGATTAACGCAAAGCATAAGCCAATATTCCGTTGATTGCTATTAATGTACGATAAGTTAAGCGTACCAACATACCAGTAAATTGCGATAATAAGCAGCGTCAGGATCATTGCACTGCGCTTTTTTATCTTGAAATCAGGTTGGAGTACTTTAGCAGCAAGATAGATGCACCAGAAAGAAAAGAGGTATGAGAAACGATAAGGGTACCAAACTGGAAACTGCCCGGCATGCCATAAAAGATCTAATGGTTCGTAACAGAATGAGAAGACAAAGAATATAGAAATGGCTGTCCCAATCAAACGACGACGAAGGTCAAAGCGATTATTGAAAAAGTAGAGACAAGCGCCGAGCATTAATAGCATTCCAATATAAATGTTGGGCTGACCGCTTGGCATTTGATTAAAATTAAATGATCCGGGGACAAGTTTCCCAAGCATTTTAGGAGCAAAGTACTCAAAACGGCTGTGAATCTTGGTTTCAGTGTAGGTCCCTTTACTTTGCATTAAGGCATAGAAAGTTGGCAATAAAATGACTGCTGAAATACCCGCCGCAAGCAGCGAACTGCCGAGATAGCGGAGAAAGATCACTCCCCGTTGTCGCCATGACGCCAAAGCTGGTGTTTGCCAGAGGAAAAATAGAAAAGTAAAGATGGCAATCATCCAGCCCATATAATAATTATCAATCAGCATTACGGCTAGCCAAGAGATATAAGTTCCAACACGATTTTGATAAATAAGTTTGAGGAGCCCCCAAATAATTAACGGCAAAAGTATTAAAGCATCTTGCCAAATCATATTTAATTGGTTGGCAATCATCCAACCATTCATTGAGTAAACGGTACTGAAGGCTAAAATCCGCCACCCCTGTTGTAGCTCAGTTTTTTGCATTAACCAAGCAAAACTCAATCCTGCCAGACCATAGCGGACAAGCGTCACGATGGTTATCCCACTTGCAAGATGTTGGGCGGGGAAAAATAACAAAATTAAGTTTAATGGACTTAACAGGTAATATGCATTAGTTCCAAACATTTCGCCACCCAGCCCTTTGCTAAACGAATAAAAGAAACTGCTGGGATGGTGGAGAATGGTATTTCGAAGGTAACTGAAAAAATCGACATATTGTTGACCGAGATCAACGGTTAATAAGCTGCTTTTGCCAAAGGGAGTCATTTGACGGTATGCAAAATAGCAAGCCATCAAAATAACTGGTAACAGGAAACTTGTAATCAAAATTTTGCGTCGATATAAACGATGATGTTGATATAAAAACACAGCAAAATTCTCCTTCTCTCAATTAAATAGACACATCCACATTATCATATCCTTTTTGAAAATGATATTCATTACTATTGTTCATTAAATTTCATTAAATCATTGGAATAAATTCTTCATTTCTTATAAAATAAAGAGTATTATTTTCACGTTAGTAGTGGTAACTATCTGTTAAAGCAGGTAATTTTTGTTAAAATAGATTCACTACGATGAAGGAGAATTATAAAACTGTGAAATTCTTTGATCGAATAATGAACTTATTTGGTTCACGTACCAAAAAGCGTCAAAATGCGCAGTCAATTATTCCATTCCGGCTGAACATGCTACTATGGATTGTTGGTATCTTGTTATTAGCGTTAACTATTCGACTGTTTTATCTTCAAGTTCTGCAAGGAACATCATTTAAAGCGGAAGTAAAGCGATCAGATACAACAACGCAGACAAATAACGTACAACGGGGGATGATTTATGATTCGCAAGGGAACGTCCTTGTTGGTAATCAGACTCATCAAGCCATTACCTATACTAAAGGGGCCAATGTAACTACTGATCAGCTCTATCAGATTGCTAATCGTTTAGGAAAATATGTGTCTGTCTCTAATAAGAATTCACGCTTAACTGATCGAAATGAAGAGGATTATTACCTTGCTGATAAAGAGCGGCTTAAGAGTGTTTTGAAACATGTCAAGACTTCAGATGCAGATTCTGAAGATACTAAATATGATAAGGCTCTCGAATATTTGAGCAAGCATCCTGATTCATGGGAGCTTACAGATCAGCAAAAGAATAATGCCCGAATTTATGCGGCAATGAGTGGAGCATATTCCCTTTCGACAACTTATATTAAAGAAACGGGTGTTAGTGCTAAAGAGCTTGCAGCAGTTGGGGAACACCTGAATGAAATGCCGGGGGTAAAGATCGGCACGTCTTGGACTCGTAATTACCCCCAAGGCACAGATATTCAATCGTTAACAGGAACGGTCTCAACTACTGGTTTGCCAAGCGATGAAGTTAACTCATTGCTTGCTCAAGGATATTCTCGAAATGATAGCGTTGGACAAAGTTATCTTGAAAAGCAGTTCCAATCAACCTTAGCCGGGTCGAAGTCGCAAACTGAGGTTACTACTGATGGAAATGATGTAACTAAAGAAAAGACTAAGTACCCTGGTAAGAAGGGTGATAACCTTGTATTAACGATCAATTCAAAATTCCAAAAGCAAGTTCAATCGATTTTGAAAAACAATTACTCGGCTGCCGGAAACCAGTACTCCACTGGGGTGTATGCAGTGGTAATGAACCCCAATACCGGTGCAATTTATGCGATGGCTGGAATTGACCGTGACCCAGAAACCGGTAAAGAAACCCCTGATGAAATTGGTGCTATCAACCACCCAATTACGATGGGGTCAGTTGTAAAGCCGGCGATGGTCATGGGGGCATTAATGGATGGTGTAATTACGCCAACAAATAATACCTTAACCGATATGCCAATTAAGCTTGCCGGAACTTCATCTAAGGGATCATGGTTTAACCATGGTGGATCAGCAAATATGGCAATTAATGCAGCAACGGCCCTTGAAGTTTCTTCCAACTCCTACATGATGCAACTGCTCATGAAAGAAGCGGGGATGAAATATACACCAAACGCGCAAATTACGATGAAGCCAAGTATTTTTGCTAAAGCGCGGGGGTACTTCAACATGTTTGGACTAGGGGTTAAAACTGGAATCGACTTGCCTGGCGAAACAAGCGGTTATACAGGACCTGCTGACCAAAAGCATATCGGTTCAGCACTTGACTTGTCATACGGTAACTATGATGGTTATACTTTGATTCAACTTGCCCAATATATGTCGACGATTGCTAACGGTGGTAACCGGATGCGACCATACATTGTTAAAGAAATCCGTGGTACTAAATCTAATGGTCAACTTGGAGCTGTCGAATATACGACTAAACCACAAGTTCAATTAACCATTCCTGCTTCTAAGGATGACTTTGATGTTGTTAAACAAGGGCTTTATCAAGTGGTTCATGGTTCTAACCGTTATGTTACTGGTAAAGCGTTGGCATCTGTTAAACCATCCGTATCTGGTAAGACGGGGACTGCCGAAACCTACTACAAGTCGCATTCAACGACCACTTTAAGTTTTGCAGGTTATGCGCCATCTGATAATCCACAAGTCGTAGTTGCATTGGCTATTCCAGGAGCTTCAAATTCCGATGGTGGGGCTAACCTTACAATGGCAAAACAAATTTTTGAAGCCTACTGGAAGACTGTTCAGAGTCCTAAGGGTTTTGGTGACTAACGAAACTGTCAAGGAAATTTCCTTAACAAACTTTGATAAATTACTAGCCAAATAGAAGAATAAATGATATAGTTGTACGAGTTAGGGTTACGATAAATAACCACGTTAAATAAAAGAAATAGTTTGGAGGTCAAAATAATGCGTGTCAACATTACACTTGAATGTACTTCATGCCACGAACGGACTTACTTAACTAGCAAGAACCGTCGTCATAACCCAGATCGTCTTGAATTAAACAAGTACTGTCCACGGGAACAAAAGGTTACATTACATCGGGAAACTAAGTAATGACCATATAAAGGAGCTGGGAGACCGGCTCTTTTTATTTATTTTTATAAAAAAACGCTTGCATAAATTCACTCAAGCGGTGATAATAAAATCTGATACCGTTTGTTACTTCACTATAAAGGAGCGGTCATAACATAATGGCTTATTCAAAGAAAGAGTTACGACAAGCATATATTGCGCGCCTTCAACAATTAGATTTAAATACCCGTCTTTACGAAGAGCGAAAATTAGCATCTTTGCTATATGATCAACCTGAATGGACAGGGGCTAAGACAATTGCTGTTACTTTAAGTCAATCTTTTGAAATTGATACTGCACCTATTATCCTTCATGCGCGTCATAAGGGCCAACAGATTGTTGTTCCACGAACGCTGCCACATCGTCAAATGGAATTTGTTGAATTAAATGAGGATACCGATTTCGACGAGACGTCTTTTGGTATTTTAGAGCCACATGATGGCAAAGTTTATTCTCCAGATGAGATTGATTTGATGGTTGTTCCTGGAGTAGCCTTTACCGCATCTGGTAACAGGTTGGGCTTTGGTGGCGGTTATTATGATCGTTACCTAAAAAACTATAAGGGTCCTAAAGTTTCAATGGCATTGACAACGCAACTGGCTGAAGAAAACGAATGGGAACCAGAAGAATTCGATCAGCGGATAGATAAAGTGTTGTATTTACCGGAGATATAGAAGATGCGGACGCAGGGACTAAGATTAGCGCCCGTGACGCTTACCTTAATAATTTTTCAGGTATTAGTTTATTGCTGGTTAGTTTATGCAGGTGGCTCAACTAATACAGTAACCCTCCTTAACATGGGTGCTCGTAGTACGCCCTTGATCAGGGAAGGTGAATGGTGGCGCTTAGTATCACCTGTGTTCCTTCATGTTGGTTTATCACACTTAGTAGTCAATAGCGTTACGCTTTTATATATCGGCCGTTATATTGAAGAATTTTTCGGTCATTGGCGAATGGTAGTCATATACTTTGTCAGTGCGCTTTTTGGTAACTTTACCAGCGCGGTCTTTATGCCATCGACAATTTCAGCTGGTGCTAGTACCGCTATTTTTGGATTATTTGGCGCATTTTTAATGTTAGGCGTTTGTTTTCGCCATAACGTTATTGTTCGCGTCTTAAGTCGTACTTTTTTGTTATTTGTTATTATTAATATTGTGATGGATTTTTTCCTGTCAAGAGTTGACTTGATAGGACATATTGGCGGCCTTTTTGGTGGCTTTTTCATTGCATTTATTGTTGGTGCTCCCATGCTAGGAACTGTTGATCACCTAAAACAGTTTTTAAGTGGAGCTGTATTAACGGTAAGTTTGGTAATTTTGACTCTAGAATTGAAGTGATAATTTATGGCGATCGCCTCAAGAAACTACCGCACACTATACGATGTTCAGCAACTATTAAAAGAATTCAACGTGTTTGTATATGTTGGTAAGCGCCTGTATGATATTGAGTTAATGGCCATTGAGCTTGATAACCTCTATCAATCAGGAGTTGTAGATAATTCAACTTATACAAAAGCAAAGATTGTTTTGCGTAAAGAACATCGTGAAGAACAAACGAGAATTAAAAGGGGTAAACTGTATTAAACCTTACCCAGGAAAGGAATCATTATGGCTAAGAAATTAATTGGTGTTGACCTTGGTGGTACTACTATCAAGTTTGCAATTTTAACGGAGAACGGTGAGATTCAACAAAAGTGGTCTTTACGGACTAACATTTTGGATGATGGTTCACACATTGTGCCAGACATCATTAACTCAATTAATCACCACCTTGATTTATACAAAATGTCTCGAGACCAATTTATTGGAATCGGAATGGGAACTCCCGGAACAATTGACCGTGAAAAGGGAACTGTTATTGGTGCCTACAACTTAAACTGGAAGACAACGCAAAATGTTAAAGAAGACATTGAACAAGGCACTGGGATGCAATTTGCTCTGGATAACGATGCTAACGTTGCCGCACTTGGTGAACGTTGGAAGGGTGCTGGTAATGAAGGTGACGATGTTGCATTTATTACTTTAGGTACCGGTGTTGGTGGTGGACTTATCTCAAATGGTAAGCTTATCCACGGTGTCGTTGGTGCCGGTGGTGAAGTTGGTCACATGATTGTTAAGCCAGATGGATACCTTTGTACTTGTGGAAACCATGGATGTCTTGAACAATATGCATCTGCCACTGGAATTGTTCATATCGCTCAAGATAAAGCGGAAGAATATGAAGGTAACAGTCGTTTGAAGGCAATGATCGATAACGGTGATGAAATTACAGCCAAGATTGTCTTTGACCTTGCTAAGGAAAATGACTACCTTGCTAACACTGTTGTTGATGAAGTTTGCTTCTACCTTGGTTTGGCAACTGCCAACTTAAGTAACGCATTGAACCCTGAATACCTTGTTATCGGTGGTGGAGTTTCCGCAGCTGGTGAATTCCTTTTGAAGCGGGTAAAGCAAAACTTTGAAAAATTTGCTTTCCCAACAGTTCGGACTTCAACTCAATTGAAGTTAGCTGAATTAGGTAATGATGCTGGTGTTATCGGAGCTGCTTCATTAGCTCGTCAGTTTGTAAACGCAGATTAATTTGTAAGGGGAAATGATCGTGGTACTTGGAGTTAGCTCTGGCTTGATGATTCTTAATGCAGTCATTATAATCATCTTGTTAGTATGGATTTTTAGCTGGGCATTTCAGACTTACCGTCGAAAGAGATATGCAACTGTCCTTAGTCAAGATGACTTTAAGCAAGGAATGCGAAAAGCACAGGTTATTGACTTGCGACAAGAAAATGACTTTAAACAAGGACATATTCTTGGTGCACGTAACTTGCCTTATCCGTATCTTCGTCAACAATATGGCGAGTTGCGGAAGGACTTGCCGGTTTACTTATATGATGAAGGAATGACATTGAGTACCCAGGCCGCTGCATTTTTAGGTAAGCATGGGTATAACCACCTTTATATCTTAAAAGATGGTTATCGTGCATGGGATGGTAAGACTAAAAAGTCCAAGTATTAAGAAAAGTATCTTACATGCTTTTTGTCAGGATGGTTGATGATTCTAACCAATTATTTGCTAATGCTTAGAATCTAGCCTCTTGTGAAATTTAACCAATAAGAAAGAGGCTGGGAGAAAAATTTGTTTTCTCCCAGCCTCTCTATTTGAATCTTAAACGAAATTAAAGTTGGTGTGCTGAGCGGCCCTTACGGATAGCAGCGCGACGGTTTTGATCAAACTTCTCTTCTTCTTCTTCCGCTGGCTTAATAACAGTTTTATGGAAAGTAAGAACCCCGCTAGCAATGGCAGCAACTGTTGCTAAACTACCAACTAAAATACCTTTTGCTAATTGTTTCATAACATAAAACCTCCTCGAATTTATAGGTTACCTCCATTATGCAAGAATTAATGGCGTTTTACCAGTGAGAAGGACAAGTTTTAGCATAAAATTTATAAAAATTGGAGAGTTAAGATGAATAAAGTAATCGCAATTGTCGGCCCAACCGCTGTAGGAAAAACTGCCCTATCAATAAAATTGGCACATGAATTTGATGGGGAAGTAATTTCTGGTGATTCAATGCAAGTTTATCGCCACCTTGATATCGGGACGGCAAAAGTTACTCCTGAAGAAATGGGGGATGTGCCGCACCACCTCATTGATATCTGCAATATTGAAGAGCGTTTTTCTGCTGCTCGTTTTAAGAAACTTGCTGACCAAAAAATAGACGAAATAGCTCAACGTAATCATTTGCCGATCATTGCAGGCGGAACTGGATTTTATCTTCAAACCTTAACGGATAACCTAGCATTAGGAAGTGACCAGTTTGATCAACAAACGCTTGAAATTCGTAACCATTGGAAAAAGGTTGCTGAAGAAAAGGGAGCCGAGTATGTCTGGGAACAATTAAACAAGTTGGATCCAGTAGCCAGCACTCGGATCCCCAAGTCTAATACTCGTCGGGTAATCCGGGCTTTAGAGGTAATCAAAAAAACGGGTCAATTATTTTCCCACCAGCCTCAGTTCAAAGCAACAAATGATTTCCTCTTAATTGGCCTGACTACTGAACGCCCTGTTCTATATGACCGGATCAATAAGCGAGTTGATTTGATGATTCAAAACGGCTTGTTAGAAGAAGCAAAATGGTTATTTGATCAAGGAGGGGAAGATCTGCCAGCAGGTAAGGGGATTGGTTACCATGAACTATTTCCTTATTTTCGTGGCGAGATTAGCCTTGACGAAGCGGTTGAAAAAATTAAGCAGGATTCTCGCCATTATGCCAAACGACAGTTAACGTGGTTTAGAAATAAGGCTGATACTCACTGGTTTGATATTTTGCGTCATCCAGATGATATTAATCAAATTAAGCAATTTATAAATGATTGGTTAAAAAAATAAAGTACGGAAGGAAAGATTTTTTTAATTAAAATAAAGCTCTTAAATAGAATTGACTTATGGCCTGTCTATTGTTATTCTAAGTCACAGTGTTAAGGAGAGAAGCAGATGTTAGATGGATTGGTATAGTCATCTATTTCTGTGGAGATTGTATGAAAGGGAATGAAATTTTATGGGTAAACACGTATTTACAAAAGATGAAGTTCGCCAAATGGTAAAGGATGAAGATATCCATTTCTTACGAGTTATGTTTACTGACCTATTAGGAACGATTAAGAGCGTTGACTTACCAGTTAGTCAGTTAGATAAATTGATGGATAACAAAATTATGTTTGATGGTTCTTCAATTGATGGATTTGTTCGGATTGAAGAAAGTGACATGTATCTTTACCCAGATATGTCCACTTGGCTTGCATTCCCTTGGGGTGCTGAACACGGGAAGGTTGCGCGGGTAATCTGCAGTGTTTACAAGACTGATGGCACGCCATTTGAAGGTGACCCACGTAACAACTTAAAGCGGGTGCTTGAAGACATGCGGAAGATGGGCTTCAAAGACTTTAACATTGGACCTGAGCCAGAATTCTTCCTCTTCAAGACTGATGAAAAGGGTAACCCAACTACCAATCTTAACGATAAAGAAAATTACTTTGACATGGAACCGGCAGATCCTGGTGAAGACTGCCGCCGTGATATCGTTTTAGCTCTTGAAAAGATGGGCTTTGATGTTGAAGCAGCGCACCATGAAGTTGCTCCTGGTCAGCATGAAGTTGACTTCAAGTACTCAGATGCTTTAGAAGCCGCTGATAACATTCAAACATTTAAGTTCGTGGTTAAAACAATTGCGAAGAAGTACGGTTTCCATGCTACCTTTATGCCTAAGCCGCTTTCTGGTATTAACGGTTCAGGAATGCACCTCAATATGTCATTGTTTAGTCAAGATGGCACTAACGCCTTCTTTGATGAAAATGATAAAGATAAGCTTTCCGCAACTGCTTACCATTTCTTGGGCGGTTTGATGAAGCATGCACGGAGCTACACTGCAATTTGCAACCCAATCGTCAACTCCTATAAGCGATTGGTTCCAGGTTATGAAGCACCGGTTTATGTTGCATGGTCAACTTCTAACCGGTCACCACTTGTACGAATTCCAAGTGATCGTGGAATGGGAACACGGCTTGAGTTACGGTCAGCGGACCCATCAGCTAACCCTTACCTTGCAATCGCTGCTGTTCTTGAAGCTGGTTTAGATGGTTTACGCAACAACTTACCACCAATTCATAATGTTGATGAAAACATCTATACGATGACGAAGGCCGAACGAGCTGAAAAAGATATTCGCGATTTACCAGATACTTTACACAACGCATTAAAGTCTTTGGCTAACGATGAGGTTATCAAGGGTTCAATGGGTGAACACCTCTACAACAGCTTTATGGAAGCCAAGACCCGTGAATATGCTTCATATCGTCAACACGTTTCTGACTGGGAACGGCAACATTACATGGAACAATACTAATCAATAACAATAAGTTAATAAACAACGAAAAAACACTTATGCAGGATTACTTGCTAAGTGTTTTTCATGCGAAATCGACTAGTTAATTGACAAATATGCTGTTTCATATACAATTATATTTGTTGCAATAAAAGCGTGTTATTATAATATGTGTAGTACGTTTTTTAGGACTGCTAGTTGATCTAGCAACCAATTTTAAATCGGAATTATATTTCGATTAGTTACTAAAGGAGAGTCTTAGATCATGGATCAAAAGGTCAGAGTTCGGTATGCACCTAGCCCAACAGGTTTCTTGCATATCGGAAATGCTCAATCAGCATTATTTAATTATTTATTTGCACGTCACTTCGATGGAACGATGGTATTACGGATTGAAGATACCGATACCAAGCGGAACGTTGAAGATGGTGAAGCTAGCCAACGTGAAAATCTCCACTGGTTAGGAATTGACTGGGATGAAGGTCCAAATAAGCCAAACCCAAAGTATGCCCCTTACCGTCAAAGTGAACGAAGCAAAGAAGGTATTTACCACAAATACATTCAAGAATTGTTAGACAAGGGAATTGCATACAAGGATTACTCAACAGAGGAAGAATTAGCTGAGATGCGTGAACGGCAAAAAGCTAACAATGAACCGCCTCATTATGATGGTCGTTGGTATGGTAAGAGTGAAGAAGAACAAAAAGCGGCTGAAGCAAAGGGCTTAAAGCCAACTATTCGTTTCCACTTCCCTAAAGACCATGATTACGAATGGGACGATATTGCACGTGGTCATGTTTCATTTAACTCTGACAACCTTGGTGGTGACTTCATCATTGAAAAGAGTGATGGAATGCCAACATACAACTTTGCTGTCGTAGTTGATGACCACACCATGGACATTACCCATGTTTTGCGTGGTGCTGATCACATTTCAAATACGCCAAAGCAAATTGCTATTTATGAAGCATTAGGCTGGGATCACCCAACTTTCTGCCACATTCCATTGATCTTTAATCCAAAGACTCGCAAGAAGTTAAGTAAGCGTGATAAAGACACCCTTCAATTCATTAGTGAATACAAGAAGCACGGTTACCTTCACGAAGCAATCTTTAACTTTATTGCATTCTTAGGTTGGTCTCCAGTTGGCGAACGTGAAATTTACTCTAAAGAAGAGTTAATTAAGGTTTACGATCCAAAGCGGATGTCAAAGGCACCAGCATACTTCGATCAAAAGAAACTTGATTGGATGAATGCTCAATACATTAAGAGTATGTCGATTGATGAATTAACTGATCGGACAATGGAATTAATCAAAGAAGGCGAAACTGAAGAAGCTAAGCGCCTTCAAAGTATTCCAGAAGATCAATTGACTGAATTGCTTAAGAAGACAATTAAAGTTCATCAACGGGATGTTAATAAGCTTCTTGAAGTTATTCAATATGCATGGTCATACTACACAGTTCTTGACCAATCATTCAACTATGACTTGCTTAAGGATAACGAAGACTTCGCTAATGAAGATGTTTTAGCTGTCCTCAAGGGCTTAAAGGCAAAACTTGAAAACGGTGGCGATGACCTTGATTACAGTCAGGCTATTAAGGAAGTAGGTAAGGACACTGGCATTAAAGGTCGCGGTTTATACTTCCCATTAAACCTTGCCTTTACTGGTTCAACTTCTGCACCACAAATCTATGAGATCATGGATATCTATTCTCGTGATACAGATCTTGAATTGCTTGACCGGATGATCAAAGCATTTGAAAACTAACTTTATAAAATTGAGCATGAGGCTGAGAAAAAACTTTTGTTTTTTCAACAGCCTCGTTTTTTATACGAATATTGTTACGATATCGTGGAACTAGCTTCGCGTCGTAACTACAAGGCTCGAGGCTAAGTCCGAACGATAATCAGCCCGTGCCGTGCTAATCACCGTTCTATCCTTAGCCCACCGCCTTGTCTAGAAAGTTAATTCCCACTCACAATGCTTTTTCTTTTAAATTGTCATATAATTAAGGTATGTAGTTAGTAAAAAAGGGGATCTTAAGTAAAATGGTTGAAATGAGTGAACACATGCGGAAGATCTTAAATGATGTTCCAACGTTAAAAGTATTTGATTTTTCCCAATACGTTTCAAAAATTCCAGGAATTATTAAGTTTACAATTGGTGAACCTGATTTTGATACACCAGAATATATCAAAAAGGCCGGAATTGAGAGCATTGAAAATAATCGCACTCACTATGCTCCCCAACGTGGAACAGTGGGATTGCGTCAAGCGATTGCCGATACGTTGGCTAATAAATATGGCCTTCAATATGATCCTGCAACAGAGATTCTTGTTACAAACGGCGTAACGGAGGGGATTTCTGTTGCAATTACTGCAATTACTAATCCCGGAGATATAATTTTAGTTCCAACGCCTACTTTTTCAATCTACACGCCTGATGTAATGATTGCTGGAGGGACGCCAGTAGAAGTAGATACATCCAAGACTGGTTTTAAACTAACGCCTGCACTTCTTAAACAGTATCTAGATAAATATGGTGATCGAGTAAAGGGAGTTGTTTTTGTCAATCCTTCCAACCCGACTGGAATTGCCTATACTCAAGCGGAAATGAATGAGTTAGCAGCCTTAATTAAGGATAAGCCCATCTTTGCAATCTGTGATGAAATTTATAGTGAACTAAACTATGACGGTGAATACTCAAGCATGGCAAAGGTTATTCCAGACCAGACCATCTTAGCAAATGGTTTCTCTAAGTCCTATGCAATGACTGGTTGGCGGATTGGCTACCTTTGCGCACCAGCTAAAGTGACCGATTTGCTGTTCAAAGTTCATGCATTTGCGGTAACGGATATCGCAACATTTGTTCAAGACGCTGCAGAGGCTGCTTTAAAGGGTGGGGATGAAGCAACAAAGGAAATGGATGCCCAATATATCAAGCGGCGTGACTATATGTATAAGCGGCTTACAGAGATGGGCTTTGAATGCAGTCAACCAATGGGCGCGTTTTATATTTTTGCCAAGATTCCACCATTCCTTGATCAGGATGACAATAAGCTAATTTATCAACTTGCCAATGAAGCCAAAGTTGCTGTAACAGCTGGATCAAACTTTGGTAAGGGTGGGGAAGGATATCTTCGCTTTAGTTATGCTACAAGTATTGAGCAGATTAAAGCGGGGATGGATCGTCTCGCGGAATTTTGTAAAAAAGAACAAAATAATGTCTAAAAGAAAAGAGACAGCGGTGTTAACACATCTCTGTCTCTTTAATATATAAGTGAATTGCTTCAAAAGAGTTATTCGCTCAGTTTCTTGGCGTCAGCATCAATCTTTGCAAAACCAGAACCATCTGGCTTTTTGCTGCCACGCTTTTCCATAGCTTTACGAGCCATTTCCTTACGTTCTTGCTTACTAAGTGCCATAAATAACTTCGCCTCTTTTTCTGAAACGCTTCAACAATAACAGTTATTAACAAAAGTAAAATAACTGTTACTAATATTATAGTTCAGTCTATAAAAAATGCAATAATCCATCGATTGTCTAAACTATTAGTAGTGAAATAAACATAAAATTAGTTTTTACGTTTTTTCGAAACACTAAGTCCTAAAGCACTTAACAGACTTACAAAGCCCAAGCTAATAGTGCTGAGAATTGAATCAGAACCGGTTTGAGGTAACTTTTCTTGTTGCTTTTGATTTGAAGTATTAATCTTTGCCTTAGATTGGTTATCAGTAACTTTTCCAGTTGGTTGAATAAGATCTATACTTGGCGTATTAATGTTTATTTGATCAACTGGTTCTTGGACTTTATCGTTGTCATTAGTTTTTTGGTCATTGTCCTCTTTCTGGTTACCTGAGTTGTTAGTGTCCTTAATAGGGATATTAAGGTTTGGCTTAGCTTCATTAACTAAAGGATCACCAGTATCAGTAAGGTCTTTAATGACTGGGACATTTACAACCGGTTTATCTGGGTCAATGGCGATGTCAGGAGTCTTACCGTTAGGGAAGTGGAAACCTTTTGGTAAGTCAAGAGTGATTGGGTCACCCGGATTGCCAGAAACTCTCTTAATAACGGGGTTACCGTCAGGATCTTTAACTGGGTTGCCGTCTGGGTCAACAAAGTTAATGATATTAGCGACAGGCTTAGCTTCGTTAACTAAAGGATCACCAGTATCAGTAAGGTCCTTGATAACTGGGATATTTACAACCGGTTTAGCTGGATCAATAGCGATATCTGGGGTCTTGCCATCAGGGAAGTGGAAGCCTTTTGGTAAGTCAAGGGAGATCGGATCACCAGGGTTGCCAGAAACTCTCTTAATAACGGGGTTACCGTCAGGATCTTTAACTGGGTTGCCGTCTGGGTCAACAAAGTTGATGATATTAGCGACAGGCTTAGCTTCGTTAACTAAAGGATCACCAGTATCAGTAAGGTCTTTAATGACTGGGACATTTACAACCGGTTTATCTGGGTCAATGGTAATATCAGGGGTCTTACCGTTAGGGAAGTGGAAGCCTTTAGGCAAGTCGAGGGAGATCGGGTCACCAGGATTACCAGAAACCTTCTTAGTAACGGGGTTACCGTCAGGATCTTTAACTGG
>NZ_JAJGVH010000084.1:25793-90030 GCF_020785355.1 Limosilactobacillus reuteri
ACGAAGTTGATGATATTAGCGACAGGCTTAACTTGCTCGGTAAGTGGATCGCCAGTATCAGTAAGATCCTTGATAACTGGGATATTTACAACCGGCTTGTCGGGGTCAATGGTAATATCAGGGGTCTTACCGTTAGGGAAGTGGAAACCTTTAGGCAAGTCAAGGGAGATCGGGTCACCCGGGTTGCCAGAAACTCTCTTAGTAACGGGGTTGCCATCGGGGTCTTTAACCGGATTACCGTCTGGGTCAACGTAGTTGATGACGTTAGCGACAGGCTTAGTTTGCTTGGTAAGTGGATCGCCAGTATCAGTAAGATCCTTGATAACTGGGATATTTACAACCGGCTTGTCGGGATCAATAGAGATGTCTGGCGTCTTGCCATTAGGGAAGTGGAAGCCTTTAGGTAAGTCAAGGGTGATTGGGTCACCAGGATTACCAGAAACCTTCTTAGTAACGGGGTTACCATCAGGATCCTTAATCGGGTTGCCGTCTGGGTCAACGTAGTTGATGACGTTAGCGACGGGCTTAGTTCCTTCGGAAAGCGGGTCGCCAGTATCAGTAAGATCCTTGATAACTGGGACATTTACAACCGGCTTGTCGGGGTCAATGGTAATATCAGGGGTCTTACCATTAGGGAAGTGGAAACCTTTAGGCAAGTCAAGGGAGATCGGGTCACCCGGGTTGCCAGAAACTCTCTTAGTAACGGGGTTACCGTCAGGATCTTTAACTGGATTGCCATCTGGATCAACGAAGTTGATGATATTAGCGACAGGCTTAACTTGCTCGGTAAGTGGATCGCCAGTATCAGTAAGATCCTTAATAACTGGGATATTTACAACCGGCTTGTCGGGATCAATAGAGATGTCTGGCGTCTTACCGTTAGGGAAGTGGAAGCCTTTAGGCAAGTCAAGGGTGATTGGGTCACCAGGATTACCAGAAACCTTCTTAGTAACAGGGTTACCATCAGGATCTTTAACCGGGTTGCCATCTGGGTCAACAAAGTTGATGATATTAGCGACAGGCTTAACTTCATCGGTAAGCGGGGTACCAGTATCTGATTGACCACTTTGAGTATATAAAACATCAATTGTGCGTGAGGCAGCGTTAGCCGCATTTTCACTAGTTTCAGGAATAGTGTGTTGGTTCGTATCCACTAGTTGATAATTTTTAATATTAGGTGAAGCGACTGCCTCAAATTCAAAATTGGTATCAGCGGGATTTGTTATTCCAGATTTGATAATTTGATTATCTTTTACAATAGCATATGATGGCGTACCACCAGCAAATACATGGTTGGTGATGTTTTCAGTTTTATAAAGTGAATTAGGTACTTCTGGGTAGTATAAAAAACCATCCGCATATTTCCCTCCTTCAGGATCGGGACCGACAGTCGAATATACGTTTGGGCTAATATATAGACGCACTGTTTGGTTAGAGTCAGTAAACTTGACGTTCCCTATATCATCAGAAAAAGAAGAGTTTAACTGCCAATGATAAGTTATCCCCCCTATTTCAGGATCACTCCAGTGTATAGAAGTAGATTGTAATTCTTGGCCTAGGGCTTGTTCATCAAATTGTAATGTAGATCCTACTGGCTGTGTAATATGGTATGTTTGAATAACCTTATCTTTAAGTGGATAATTTTCTGCATATTCATAAAGATTATTTATATTGCCAACTCCACTGGCGATTTTTGTGAAATCTACAGAACGAATTTCAATAGTAACTGTACTTGTTTGATAGTAAGGAACTAATGATTGTGTTTGGATATTAGCACTAGCAAGTTCTTTCCCTGTTGTTTTATCCTTATAATTAATCGTTTGGGTGACTTCCTTAATGCTATTAAAATCAACCATGGTATCTGGAAGTGCCTCTTCAACTATGCTGCTAGTAGAAACAGGTTGATAATAAACATCAATTATCTGGGATTGACCATCAGCTAATGATTGGCTATTCGCGGGAATTATTAGTTGATTAGGATCTTCCAATTTGTAATTTTTGATATACGGTGATTTGACTTCATTAAAGTAGAAGTTAATATCATTACCACTGAGTCTAACTTCTCGTAGGATATTGTCCCCATCTACTCGTGCATAATATTTTTTTGCATTATCTAAATTCACTATTTTTTCAGTTTTATACATTGATGTTGGCAAGTTAGCATAGGTAGTGCTATTCCCATCATCATAAGTGTCTGGAGTAACTTTAATTGTAAATGAGATATCACTATAGATATTACCATCGATTTTATATGTGGCTAGGTGTGAAGTATCCTGGACATGCCAGTGATTTGCGCCCTCAATCCCTGGAGTAGTGCTTACCGCGTCTTGAAAGCTTTTTGCGACTGCTGCAAAATCAAATTGTAAGGTTGATCCAGCACCTTGATAAATATCATAGGTTTGAATTACTTGACCAGCATTAGGATTATTTTTATTCTTTGAAGAATCATCAACGATATATTTCAGTGTGACTTTCCTAGTGTCGTACCATGGCACTAAGAATGAGGTTTGATTATTAGAAGGAGCAATTTCTTCGCCAGTTGTTCGATCCTTATAATTAATCGTTTGGTTTATTTCTTTAATATTATTATAATCAATAAAACTATCATTATAATCTAATGTTTGCTTAAAGATATCTTCAACTGTTTTACCAGCTGCGTTAGTTTCGTTACTGGTTTGTGTATTTTGGCTTGCTGTTTCAGTAGTATTATCATTTGATGCAGTTGTGCTTTGGGCATCACTACTAGTTCCTGTGCTTGAATTAGAAAGACTATTCGTAGTTTGAATGCTTTCACTAGTTACATTTGTGTCTGATGCATGTGCAGTCTGAGCATTAAGTAAAATTACCCCACTTAATGCAATTGAACATGCACTGATTATCATTTTCTTATTAGTCATTTGCCATCTCCCCTTAATATACAGATTTACATAAAAATGTAAAATAACTACCAATAAGATTACAAATAATATATCAATAACTTATTATTCTAACAATGCTTTTGGCGCTTAATTATAAAACAAAATTAACGCCATTAACTAAATGTATTGGGGTAATTTGATTAAAAAAGCAAACGATAAATATGAGAATAATTAACTTTTAAAAGCGCTTTCAATTATAGGAAAATGATGATATATTTAAAAATTACGGCCAAAATTAAAAAATAACATCAAAAAATGTGATTAAGATAAATTTAGACTCAGCAATTTTTGTGGGTGGGTAAAATTGAAAATAATATCGGGGTAGTGTTGATGTCATTAAACCTAACAAAATTGGTTTAATTAACCGATGGGGAATCGATTGTTATAAATAATCTAAAATCCGGACTACGGTTTCTGATTGATTCAAAAATCATAGTCTGGATTTTGAAGTTAGAGAGTTAAAAAAGTAAATTTCATAATTATGTACAGGAAAACTTCCAGAAATATGTTGACTTGTGTAACATCTGTTGTTAGTATGATTAAAAATAAATTAAAATTGAGTTAGAAAAGATGAGTAATTATTTTACGTCCAATACAGAGAGCCATAGGAGCTGAGAAATGGTAGGAAACGAAATAATGAAGATGGTCTTTGGTTAATTGAGAGGATGAACTTAGATTAAAAGCAAATTCTCTACGGGGTAGCAACCGTTATCTATGCTTCTAATTTCAAGCTGAGATTAGAATGGAGGGTACTTTTGTACTGAAGACAGGGTGGTAACACGTTATTAGCGTCCCTAAGAGCACGATTGAGGTGTTCTTAGGGACGTTTTTCTTTTCTGGCAAAGGAGGAAGAAAATGAAACGAAAGAGAAGAACAGGATTAATTATTTTTAGTATTTTAGTAATTATTGTAGCAGTTGGGATTGGTGGTATTATTCACCAGCGTTTTGATAAAACCTCAACTAAAACTGTTCGTTTAGGATTAGTAGGGACAGATTCGGAACCAGTCTGGGATAATGTTCGTAAAAGATTGAAGAAACAAGGAATCAATATTGAGTATGTGGTTTTCAATGACTATGTTCAGCCAGACGTTGCGTTAAAGGAAGGTAAAATTGATATGCATTCATGTTTAACGCGTTATTATTTTGAATCATATAACAAAGAGCAAAACGCACACTTAACATCAATTGGAAATACTGTGATTTCACCATTAGGAGTTTATTCCCACAAGTATCAAAAAATTCAAGATCTTCCGGAAGGAGCAACGATCGCAATTCCTAATGAACCCACAACGCTTGGACGAGGGTTAAATGTCTTGCAGTCGGCTGGCTTAATTAAAGTAAAGAAAGGAAGTGGAATTAAGCCATCCTTAAAAGATATTGTAAGTAATCCTAAGCATTTACAATTTAAAGAGGTTGATCCTGCAACGACTGCGCGAGCATTAAATTCGGTTGATGCCTCAATTATAAATGGAAATTATGCAGTAGCGGCAAAGTTAAACCCAAAGAAGGATTCAATTTATCTTGAACCAGTTAATAAAGCTGCAAAACCATATGTTAATATTATTGCGGTTCAAGAAAAGAATAAGGATAATAAAGTATATAAGGAGATTGTAAAAGCATATCAGACAGAGCAAACTGAAAAAGCTATTAACAAGACATATAAGGGTGCACAAGAAGCGGCATGGCTAATCTATGGTCGTAATTAAGAAAGGATGATATATATATGAGTTTAGACACAGCGATATTTGCAGGCGGGTGCTTTTGGTGCATGGTTCAGCCATTTGATACTTATCCGGGAATTGACAAAGTTGAATCGGGTTACACTGGTGGACATGTTGCCAATCCAACCTATGAGCAGGTATGTTCTGGAACAACAGGCCATACAGAAGCAGTAAAGATTACTTTTGATCCTGATAAAATTTCATACAAAGACTTAGTAGAGATTTATTGGCACCAAACTGATCCGACTGATGCAAGTGGTCAATTCCAGGATCGGGGAGATAATTATCGTCCTGTAATTTTCGTTAAAAATGATGAGCAGCGTAAAATTGCAGAAGAATCGAAAAAGGCTTTACAGGAAAGCGGCCGTTTTGGCGATGCAAAGATTGTAACAACAATTGAGGATGCACAACCTTTCTATCCCGCAGAAGACTATCATCAAGACTTTTATAAGAAAGATCCGCAACGTTTTGCCTTAGAAGAAGCTGGTGGCCGGCAACAATTTATTGAGAAGTATTGGAAAAATAATTAATTATGAGAGACAAACAATCAATTAAGGACGATATTGTCCAACAATTAGCAACAGTTATTGATCCTGAACTTCATATTGATATTGTTAATTTGGGCCTCGTTTATACAATTGATCTCGATAACGATGGAATATGTTTGATTGAAATGACGCTAACGACAATGGGATGTCCGTTGACAAATGTGCTGGCTGACATGGTAGTTAAAGCGGTAAGAGAGGTTCCAGAGGTGAAAAACGTTGATGTGGAATTTGTCTGGGAACCAGCTTGGACGATTGATCGGATGAGCCGTTTTGCTAAATTATCGTTAGGGGTTCATTGATATTTGAATAATTGGATAAGGGAATAAAGGCTTTTCATTACGGAAAGTCTTTTATTTTTACCTTCAAAAAACAGATCTGTGCTAAAAATATAAAGTTTTTGAAAAAAATTTAAAAAGAGTGGAAAAAAGGTAGTAAAGTTATTTATTATAATAGGTAGTTATTTAGACAAGGAGCATGCTTATGGCGAGTGTAGAAACTAATAGTGATTCACTTGATGTTACTCAAGTCATCAATCAACAAATTATTACAAAGATAAAGTATTTGCGACGCTTTAATGATGCAATCTCAAACCATCGTGATCGGGAAATCTACCAATTACTAGATAACCAACGCTATGCTAAAGAGATTGAGCATCGAGAACAACAACCAAATGATAAAGGTGTAATGAACCTAGTCGATGATTTGGCTGATCAATTAAGTAATTACCTTAGTGAAAACTTAATTAAATATTTGGGTAAAACCTATCCTTTCTTCTATTATGAAGAATATCAAACTGGTCACTACCGGATTTATTTTGGTAACTGGTGGGATCGCCGTCAATTTGGTGAATTAGACGTTTTGAATGTTCGCTTTTCTTTTGATCAAACAGAATATGATAAATTACGGACGGCTTTTGAATTAGCGCGTGACAATAAACGTTACAATAGTGACCGGATTAGTAAAATCTCTAGTGAAAATGACCGTCTCCAAGATTTGATTGATCATCAACGAGAACGTGAGGAACGTAAAGAAGCTCTTCAAGAACAATTAAAAGAAATTAGTTCACGGTCTGGCATTTGGGAATCAAGTCGTAACAAGGAAAGTCGCCAGGAACTGGTTGAGCAGCTGCAAAAGTTAGAGGACCAAGAAGAAGAATCTCGTAATGCAGCCCAAACTATTAAGGATAATGAACGCGTTGTCCTATCCTTATCAAAAGAAAATACGATTTTAAGTTATGAACAAAAGAGCATTATCGATACTTTTGGCAGCTTTGAAGATTTCGAATTAGCTAATCGCAATTTATATGCTAATTATTTAGCCAGTTTAAATGGATCAGAAGGAAAGCAGGTGGACGACGATGAGCAATAATCGAATCGTAACTTCTCCTAGTGAACGGGTCCAAGCTCTTTCTGATTCATTTAAGGATGTTTTAAGTCTTGGACAAAGGTATGTTGACCTTTTAGACCAGTTAGCCCAGACCAAGGATGCTAAGAATTTATTATCAGCTACTAATAAACTAGCAAAATTGGACTTGGCGAATGCATTTATTGATTTCCCACCACATTATAAAGCGGCTGACTATTATCTGATTTTTATGGATCGCCTATTAAAAATGCATGGTGATACAGCTGTTAACGTTGCAGAAAATGAATTAAATCATGAATTTGAAGCGACTGTTGCGGCTATTGGCAGTGAAGCTGTTTTTAAATTTGAAGTTGATAGTCGAGGAGAAGCGGCTTTTACAGAGCAAAGTCAGCACGAACCACTTTTCTACCTGAGTTTAGAAGATAAATTAATGCAATTTAATAACCGCGCATTAGTAAATTATTTTATCGTTTATGCGCTTAAACAGCATACTGACCTTGAATTACGTGATGCGGTTAAACCTCTGATTGATTTTGCTAAATACTTGCAAAAAGATCTTGATTTCACGATTGATCTAGGCATTTTAGCAACTGCAAATGATCGCCGCTTTATGTTGAATAAGCCTGAACTTCCACTGACAGTAATTGATCGTTTATTTGTTGCGACTGCTGATGAAGATTATATGTTGATGAATTTGCCACGGAACAATGGGGCTGAGTTACTATTAGATCAAGGTACAAAACTTGACATTGCTTTTGACCCGGACGATTATAGTCAAGAGTGGGCCTTCTTGGTGAAAGATTCTGATGAGCAAATTTCATTCTTTGATGTATTGCTTCATTACGACCTGGTTCGCGAGTGGTATTTGGCAAACCGCTCAGCCCTGGCTGTCAGAACGGATCATATGGAGATCGTTGATGAAGAACCACCAGCAATGACAGAGGTAGTAGAAGATGAATCTTCAAATGAACCATCTTCTGCTGAACCATCAGAAGATCCAGCTCCTGATGAGGAAGAATAAGAAGCAGATTTTATTGTGGAGGCACAGCAATGTTAGATATTACTAAAATGCTTCACCAAATTATCGATTTAGAATTAAAGATTGATGATGAAAAGGAATTAATGATTGGGCCAGAAACAAGAAAGCAAACAATTTTTGTTGACCTTGATATTTCTTTATCAAATATAGCTGAAGCAGCAGGGTGGTATAAGGTAGTTAATCCTAGAGAAGCAGACAAAGAAGATTTGCTAAAATCGTATGTTCAATCGGTAGCGCTACTTTTATTGTATAGTGCAAAGATGCAATGGACACACCTGGTTGTACTCGATGATCAAGCCTGGCAACGGATTACGGATGCAAAAAGCTCTACAAAGTTAGCAGACCTTAATAAATCATATCTGGCAATTAAACACTTCTTGAGTGATGCCTATTTCAATCATCAACAAGAAAGCTTTCGGCATGCTTGGCATCTTTTATTAAAAATGGGAATTAACGATTGGCAATTAACGCCTGACCAGATTTCTAGTGCTTATCAAGCAATGATTAATCAATATTAGAATAAAAAAGCGAGAGGTCGAGGAATTTTCCCCGGCCTCTCGTGTTGAACGGAATATAAGATTAAGCTTTTCGATCTCGTAAGCGATTGGTAGTTGCACTATGTTTACCAGTTTCTTGGTTACTAAGACTGCCAAACATAAATTCACCAATTACCGACGCAACCAAAATTAAAACAATAATAAGAAATGGTAGCATAATAATCACCTCAAAAAGCAATCTCTATATTCATTATTATTAAAAATGTTTATTTTTGCAACGAAAGTGTAATATATGAGGACGTATTTAAGAAATACTTAAAAAATAAAAGTGGAAAATTAGAAAATTATCCCTAATTTTATATTGAGACAACTAAAAAAGAGGATAAGGAAACAAAAATGTTTCTCTATCCTCTTTTTAAAATAGCGTTTATATGGAGCGAGCGAGACTTGAACTCGCAACCCTCGGTTTAGAAGACCGATGCTCTATCCAGTTGAGCTACCGCTCCAAACAGATTTAAGTATATAATTTTCACTACAAAGTTGTCAATGGTAATAATCTGATATAATTATTTTATTAAGATAAAGTCGGCACTTTCGTTGACAAAACGCTTTCATGACAACTATACTTTAAATATAGTAGAAGTACGAAAGTAGAAAGGACTTAAGCTGTATGATGGAAGGATGATGATTAAATGGCTGCTAATAAGACAGACCCGCGTGTAATTAAAACACGTAATAGTCTGCGCAAAGCTCTTGTATATCTGATGAGACGTGAAAAGCTTGAAGATATTAGCGTCCAAAAGATTACTGAAACTGCCAACATCACCCGAGGAACTTTCTATCTTCACTATAAGGATAAACAAGATTTTATTCAGTCAGCAATCCAAGAGATTATTGACGATTTCTTCAACCAAGTAATGATCGATAGTAATTTTTCGAAAGAACGGACGGTAAAGGTGTTTTCACTCCGCAAAGCATTTCAGTATATCGAAAATAACGCCGATATTTTTGATGTTCTATTAAATAATGAAAAGAATAACTTCTTTTATGAACAACTCTACAATCGGTTAGCAAATGAGATGACACACTTTAATGAGCAAGTGAATAAGAACCAACAGTTGAAAGTCCCGCTTAATTTGCAGATTTCCTTTATTGACTCAGCATTTCTTGGCCTAGTAAGTCGATGGCTAGAAGATGGCATGATTTATACTCCACGTTACATGACACAAAGCGTGGCAAAAATGTTGGATCAGTTTAGTAGCGAGAATGTTTCTTTGGTTAATTTTTTTGATGGTGAATTAGAAGGAACTTTAGAAAAGATTTAATAGCTACTATAAGAAAAGAGGCTTTGAAAAAACTTTTTTCAAGGTCTTTTTTCGTTATATAAAGTAGAGATTATGGTTGACGAAGAGAATAATATTTGATATTATACAAACGTTGTATTTGTGAACCAACAACTACAACCGCGCGTTATTAAGTCTAAAGCTTATTTAGCTGCTTAGTACGGCGAGTCTGAGATATTAAGGAGGTGCACAAAGTATGTACGCAATTATCGTTACTGGTGGTAAGCAATACAAGGTAGAAGAAGGTGCTTCTATCTATGTTGAAAAGCTTGATGCTAAGGAAGGTGACAAGGTAACTTTCGATCAAGTTATCTTTGTCGGTGGAGACGACACTAAGATCGGTACTCCTGTAGTTGACGGTGCTTCTGTTGAAGGTACTGTTGATAAGCAAGGTAAGGAAAAGAAGGTTGTTACCTTCAAGTACAAGCCTAAGAAGCACACTCACACTAAGCAAGGTCACCGTCAACCTTACACTAAGGTTACTATCAACAAGATCAACGCTTAATGTGGAGGTGAGATCATGATTCGAGCACAGTTTACTTTAGATTCGAATCAGCGGATCACTTCTTTTAAAATGACTGGGCATGCTGACTCTGGTCCATATGGGCAGGATATTGTTTGTGCCGCAGTTTCTGCATTATCTATTTCAACGGTGAACGGGCTTGAACAAGTTGTTCATACAAAGCCTCACCTTAAACAAGATAATGATAATGGTGGCTTTCTAGAAGTTACAGGATTAGACCTTGGTCATGATAGTCAGATCCTTCTCAAAACTTTGTTAAATGGATTATGTGATATCCAGGAGAGCTATCCACAAAACATTGAAGTAAAAATGTTTAATTAAAGTTCATTGCTGGAGGTGAACAACTATGATTATGAATTTGCAATTCTTCTCCCACCACAAGGGGGGTGGTTCCACTGCTAACGGTCGGAACTCAGCTGGTCGTCGTCTTGGTACTAAGGCTGCTGATGGTTCAATCGTAACTGCTGGATCAATCATCTACCGTCAACGTGGTACTCACATCAACCCAGGTGAAAACGTGGGTCGTGGTGGAGACGATACATTATACGCTAAGGTAGCCGGTGTTGTTAAATTTGAACGCATGGGTCGCAGTAAGCGTAAGGTATCAGTTTACCCAGTTGCCGAATAATTATAAAAAGACTACTTTTCTCCGTGAAATAGTAGTCTTTTTATTTTTAAAATAATTTTACATTATATGTTAATCTATAATGTAAGAATATAATTAACCCACAATTGAAGGGAGCATAATGTTTAATGACGATTGTTGATAAAGCTAAAGAAGTCCAAGAAAAAATTATTGCTGCATGCAAGCGAAGCGGTCGAGATCCCCAAGACGTTCAACTGTTACCAGTTAGTAAAAATCATCCGGCGGCAGACATTGCAGAACTCTACAAAGCAGGATGGAACAATTTTGGTGAGAATTATGTTCAGGAATTAGCCAAAAAGCATGATGAATTACCAGCAGACATTAACTGGTATATGATTGGCCACCTTCAACGTAATAAGGTTAAATACATTGCTGATTACGTTACAATGATTCAATCGGTTGACTCCCTTAAGCTAATGAATACGATCGAAAAAGAAGGAAGAAAGCACGATCGAATAATTCCGATTCTAATTGAAGTTAATGTTGGAGAAGAAGAGAGTAAATTTGGGGTTAAGCCAACTTTGCAAGATTGCATGGAATTAGCTGAGGCCAGTCTTCAATTGTCACATGTAAAGTTGCGGGGATTAATGACTAGTGCTCCCTATTATGATGACCTAGAAAAAACACGGCCGATTTTTCGCCGACTACGTGAATTGCGCGATGAAATGAACAACCAAAATGATCAATTAAAATTAGATGTTCTTAGTATGGGGATGACTCATGATTATGAAATAGCGGTAGAAGAAGGGTCAACCTGTGTGCGGGTTGGGACAGCTATCTTTGGCCCTCGTGATTACTCTAACCGGCAGTATTAAAGGAAATGTACTATGTCTAGAATTAAACGTCTACAGAAAAAATTTGAAAAATTATATATCGATGCATTTTTGGTAACGGATGAAAAAAACATTTATTACCTTACTGGTTTTAACCTTATGGAAGGCGATGGATGCCTCTTAGTAACAAAAGATAATGCAATTATTATTACTGATGACCGGTACCAACTTGCATTAGAAGAATTTGAAAATGATGAAGTTGTGGGAATGATTACCCGTGACTATTACGGTTCACTTAATAAGATATGTCAGGGGATGAAAGTGACAGTTCTTGGATATGAAGACACAGTTACTTACGCCTTATTTGATGTGCTTGATGAGCAGATGACGGCAGATCTTGTTCCCTTCCACCAACAACTTGAACGGATGCGAATGATTAAAGATAGTGATGAAGTAAATGCTTTGCGGGCTTCTGCAGACTTACATTCAGCAGGATACCAGTACCTTTTAGAAAATGTTCACGCTGGGATGACAGAGCGCCATGTTGCGAACTTGCTTGATTTTTGGATGAAGGAACATGGAGCAAGCGGGGCCTCTTTTCCAACAATTATCGCTAGTGGCAAAAATGCGGCTAAACCGCATGCGACGGCTTCAAAAAAGGTGATTGAAGACGGCGATATTGTTACTGTTGATTTTGGCTACTACTTTAATGGCTATACGGCAGACATGACCAGAACATTTGCCGTTGGTTCAATTGATCCAGAATTACGTGATGTTTATCAAATTGTCAATGAGGCGCGTGAAGCTGTAATTCAAGCTGCTCATGTTGGGCAACGAGGAGATCAACTTGACTTTGCGGGACGGCAATTAATCGAAATAGCAGGTTATGGGGATGAATTCAACCATGGAATGGGGCATGGAATAGGCTTATCAGTTCATGAATTGCCTGCTAGCTATGGACCCAGTGCTCAAAATATTAAATTGCGGAACAATGAAGTTATCACTGTTGAACCTGGTATCTATATTCCTGAAATTGGCGGGGTCCGGATAGAAGATGATATTCTGGTTACTCACGGTGGAGTTGAAGTGCTGACGAAGGCGCCAACTGACCTAATAATCGTAGGAAAATAGTATGCAACTTATTACTCTGTATAATAATATTAATCAACAGGGAATGACAGCAATTAGAAATCATCAAGAACAGCTAGATCGTAACTTGCTAAATCCTGATAAAGATATGCGGCGAGGACTGACGCTTACTGCTTCACTTCCTGCGCATGTTAGCCGCAATATTATGTTTTGTCTGCAAAAATTGGCTGCAATTGAACCCAACCAATACTTCTATCCTCCGTCTGACCTGCATATTACGATTATTGACCTTATTGCAGCTAGCTCTGACTTTTCGCTCTTAACATTTGAAGAGGAAAAATATAAAAACGTAGTAGGGCAGATTATTTCACAAATTGGACCGATTCACTGGCGCTTAGCAGGAATGCTCACTAGTTCAGGAGCGCTTCTTGTAAAAGGGTATTATTCAGCAGAATTATCAACTTTACGCAATACGCTTAGGAAAGAACTGCCGTTACATGACTTGTTGCTAAAAGAACGATATCCAACAATTTCAGGACATGTGACGGTTGCACGGTATACTAGTCCTATTCAGCAGGCAGATCGTTTCTTGAAGACGTTAGAAGAATTTAAATCAATTAATTTCGGGCAATTTACCACATCTAGTCTCGATTTAGTCGTTCATGATTGGTATAATCATAATTCGCGGTTAATTTCTAAACTGTCGCTAGGTTCCTAATTGACCAAGTTGTTGCAATTTGTTCAAACATAGTGCAGAATAGAAATGATTACTATAATTAAGAGAAGAAATAAATTGGAGGGCTGACGATGGCTGAAGAATCAAAGATTGTTTTAAGTAGTGAGGACAAGTCACTCGGGACAATTCAAATTTCGCCACGAGTTTTAGAAATTATTGCGGGGATTGCCGCAAGTGAAATCGATGGTGTTTCAAAGATGTATGGTTCATTTGCAAATAGCGTAAGTGAACTTTTGGGACGCTCTGATCGCCGGCGTGGGGTAAAGCTTTCCAGCAATGATGAAAAATTATCACTTGATGTGGATGTTTATGTTGAATATGGTGTCTCTGTTCCTAAAGTAGCGGCAATGATTCAAGATAAGGTCAAACAACAAATTACATTAATGACTGATCTAAAAGTAAAAGAAGTTAATGTTCATATTAAGGGAATCGTAACATCTAAAGAAGACCAACAAGTAGACCCTAATGACTTGTTTGGCGAACATCTTAACGACGAGGCTGGTGAATAAAATGAGTTTGAACCGACACATGATTCGTGAGGAGGCTTTCCAAGTTCTCTTTGCTTTGCAATCAGATCCTGAAGCTGATGTTCAAACTGTATACGAGGCGATTCCTCATCATGATGAAAAGCAAATTCCGCCTTATTTATTAACTTTGGTAAATGGGGTGCGGGAACATCAAGATCAGCTTGACGAACAAATCAATGATCTCTTGGCAAGCGGATGGACGATTAACCGTTTAGCAAAGCCAGATTTAGTGATTTTACGGCTTGCTCTATTTGAAATTCAATACGCTGAAAATGTTCCAACAGTAGTAGCAATTAATGAAGCATTGGAACTTACGAAAACATTCAGTAGCGATAAGTCACGTAAATTTATCAATGGAGCCCTTGGTAAATTTGAAAAACAAGTCAACGAAAATAATTAATATTACTGTTAACAATAATTATGGGGTGGAAAAGCTGAAGTGATAAACTTCTGATTCCACTCCTTTTTTGCTTAAGCGCAATATTATTATGGTAGAATATAAAATGGAAATTTAACGAGGAGGAATCACTGTGACGACAATTATTGATGGCAAGGCCCTTGCTAAAAAGATCAACGCCCAGACGAAAGAACTAGTAGCACAGTTAAAAGAAAAACAAAATATAATCCCGGGAATTGCAGTCGTGATTGCTGGTGATGATGCAGCGAGCTTAATCTATACCCGAAACAAGCATAATAAGGCTATTAAGTTAGGAATCAATTCAGTTTTAAAAAAATTTCCTGCTGATGTTAGCCAAGATGAGCTGCTTGCTGAAATTGAAAAGCTGAATAATGATGACACAATTGATGCCATTCTCGTTCAACAACCTCTTCCTCCTCAATTGGATCCAGAAGTAATCACCAATGCTATATTGCCAGCTAAGGATGTTGATGGCCTTAATCCCCTAAACTTAGGGAAATTATTTGCTAATCAGCATGGTAATTATCCCGTGGCTTGTACACCTCGCGGAATTATGCGGATGTTAGCAGAATACAATATTGATTTACAAGGAAAAAATGCGGTTATTGTTGGCCGGAGTATTTTAGTTGGCAAGCCTCTTTTAGCTCTTTTAAATAACGCCAACGCAACTGTGACAATGGCTGGAAGAAGTACTAGGGACCTTTCTGCTTTAACGAAAACAGCAGATATCTTGATTGTGGCTACCGGTGTGCCTAACCTTATCAAGGCGACAGATGTGAAATCAGGAGCAGTAGTAATCGATGTAGGAATTAATCGTTTAAGCGATGGTAAATTGACGGGGGATGTTGACTTTGCAGCGGTAAAGGCAAAAGCTCAGGCAATCACTCCTGTTCCAGGTGGCGTAGGACCGATGACGATTGCAACGTTGATGGAACAAACAGTTGATTTAGCGCAGTGGAGGCACCATGGATAGAAGCCAGTATTTAACAGTTAGTGAACTAACTAAGTATTTGAAAATGAAGTTTGACCGGGATCCCTACTTACATACGGTTTATTTAACCGGCGAGCTTTCTAATTTTCGTTTACGGCAAAAGCATCAGTATTTTAGTTTAAAAGACGATAATGCCGTGATTGATGCTGTAATGTTTGAGCATCAATTTCGGAAAATTAAATTTACTCCTGAACAGGGGATGAAGGTTTGTGTAGTTGGTCATGTAAGCTTGTATGAAAAAAGTGGCCGTTACCAGATTTATATTGACCGGATGGAGCCAGATGGTCTGGGATCTTTATACTTAGCGTTTGAGCAACTAAAAAAGAAATTGAGTGCTGAAGGTCTATTTAATTTGCCTAAAAAACAGGTCCCAGTGTTTCCAAAACGAATTGCAGTTGTTACTAGTATTGATGGGGCTGTTATCCGGGATATTAATACGACTGTTCGGCGACGCTATCCAATTGCCCAAGTTGTTTTATACCCCACTGTTGTTCAAGGGGATAAGGCAGCGGCTGATATTGCTAGGCAAATTAACCGTGCCAATGACCGCGGAGATTTTGATACCCTTATTATCGGTCGTGGTGGGGGATCAATGGAAGACTTATGGCCTTTTAATGAAGAAGTAGTTGCCCGTGCAATTGCCAATAGCAAAATTCCGGTAATTTCATCAGTTGGTCACGAGACAGATACAACAATTGCCGATCTCGTAGCTGATCAACGCGCAGCAACCCCAACTGCTGCTGCTGAGTTAGCAACGCCGGTAAAATTAAACGATGTGTTACTGACGCTTAAAGATGATCAGAGTCGTTTATTAAATACGATGCGAACCAAAATTAATTTTGACCGCCAACAATTGAATAAGCAGCTGCAAAGCTATATTTTTCAGCAACCGGAAAGACTGTACGAAAATTATGCGCAAAAGGTTGACCAATTAACTCAACAGTTAGGTCAAGCAGCGCAAAATAAAATGCAAGACATGCGGATAAATGTGGAAAGATTAAGCGGGCGTTTGACGGCGGCTTCTCCACTGCACCGGGTTCAACAACAAGAACAGTTAGTTAATCAGTTGCAAAAACAATTAGTTACAGCCTCCCTTGCCAACCAAAATGAAAAGAAGCAACAAGTGACGACTCTTATTAAACAATTAGATTCACTGAGTCCCCTTAAAATTATGAGTCGGGGATATACGTATGTAACGAGTGATGAAAAGGTTATTAATCATGCCAGTCAATTAACGGTTGGGCAAAATGTTCACCTGCATTTTGATGACGGGGAAGTTCAAGCAGAAATAAAAAAGGTAAAGGAGCACTAAGATGGCAACAGCAAAACCAACATTTGAAGAACAATTAGCACAATTACAACAGATCGTTAATCACCTTGAACAGGGAAATGTGCCACTAGAAGAAGCCCTTCAACAGTTTCAAGAAGGAATCAAGCTTTCTAAAGAATTACAAACGAAGCTAACAAATGCTGAAAAAACGCTTGGTCACTTAATTGACGATAATGGCGATGAAAAAGTCTACGAAAAACAAACCGATGACCCAAGCAATAATGGCGGTGGTAACCGTGGATTTGGTAGCGCTGATGAACAATAAGCAACGGAGCAGAAAAAGATGAGTACACCATTGCCGATTTTAAAAGAACGGATTGAAAACTATCTTAGCAAGTCAATGGCCGCAGATGTTGATCAGGCAACTTTAAGGGATGCTATGAATTATTCCCTAATGGCTGGGGGTAAACGGCTGCGGCCAGCATTGACGCTTGCAACGATTGAGATGTTGGGTGGCACGCTTAATGATGATCTGCTACGTGCAGCTTCTGCGTTGGAATTACTTCATACATATTCATTAATCCACGATGATCTTCCGGCGATGGATAATGATGATCTACGCCGCGGAAAACCAACTAATCACTGTAAATTTGGAGCGGGCATGGCAACTTTAGCAGGAGATGGATTATTGACGTTGGCCTTTCAGTGGGTTGCCGATAACCACCTTCCAGCTAATGTTCGGAGCCAATTAACCCTTGAACTTGCAAAAGCCGCGGGACCTTCTGGAATGGTTGCTGGTCAGGCGCGGGATATTGAAGGCGAACACCAACATTTAACTTTAAACCAATTGAGATACTTGCACCGTCAAAAAACGGGGGAATTGATTCGCTATGCTGTTTTGGCAGGTGGGATTATGATGGATCAATCTGCTGAAATCGAACAAGAGCTAGCAGCATTTGGTGAAAATTACGGGTTAGCATTTCAGATCTATGATGATTTAATGGATGTTCTCAGTACTACTGAAGAGATGGGAAAAGCCGTTCATAAAGATGCTGATGAGCAAAAAAATACTTATCCAGGATTGCTCGGTGTAGATGGCGCAAAGGAGCAGTTACAGATAGCTTTAACGGCTGCTAGCCAAAATCAAAAGAATCTTGAAAAGCTTACTGGTAAGTCATTTGCTGGTTATGATGACTTTTTAGCATATTTTAAATAAGGAAAGGGATTATGAAAAAAGAACGTGTAGATGTATTGTTAGTCCAACAAGGGCTGTTTGACTCTCGCGAACAAGCAAAGCGGGCAGTGATGGCAGGAGAAATTCTTGGCAAAAATAATGAACGATTAGATAAACCAGGACAAAAAATTCCAATTACTACAACCCTTCACATGAAAGGTCATAAAATGCCATACGTTAGTCGGGGCGGCTTGAAGTTAGCGAAGGCATTAAAGGTTTTTGATATTTCAGTTAAGGATAAGACGGTTTTAGATATTGGTTCATCAACTGGTGGTTTTACTGATGTAATGTTACAAAATGGGGCGAAGTTAAGTTACGCTCTTGATGTTGGAACTAATCAGTTAGTTTGGCAATTGCGGGAGGATCCCCGGGTAGTTGTTATGGAGCAGACTAATTTTCGTTACAGCAAGTTAGCAGATTTTACCAGTGGTCAACCAGAATTTGCTTCGATTGATGTTTCGTTTATTTCCCTTCGCTTGATCTTGCCACCTTTGGCTCAGATACTAAAAATGGGTGGTGAAGTAGTAGCCCTAATTAAGCCGCAATTCGAAGCGGGCAAAGAGCATGTTGGCAAAAATGGGATCATTCATGATCATAAAGTTCACCGGGCCGTTTTGGAAGAAGTACTGACTTTTGCCCGTGAAGATCATTTTGACATCCTTGGATTAGACTATTCACCAATCAAAGGGGGACAAGGAAATATGGAATTTTTAGTTCACCTGCGCCTAAGTGAAAATCCGGGGATCGTTGCCGAAGAAGTAAATATCGATAAGGTTATTGCAGCCGCGGATGATGATTTGAATCATAAGGAATAAATAAAGGTGACTTAATCCATGAAAAAAGCAGAACGACAACAAAAAATTCGGGAAATCATTACTAATGAGAGCATTGAGCGGCAAGAAGATCTTGTTGCGCGCCTGCGTGAAATGGGATTGACAGTTACTCAAGCGACTATTTCGCGCGACATTAAAGAAATGCAACTGATAAAGATTCCTGCTGATAACGGGGGCTATCGTTATGGCTTGCCAGCATATCATCACCAAGGACATGAAAATCAATTAGCACAAACCCTTCAAGACAGTTTGGAACAATTAAAACGTAATGACTGTTTCTTAGCGTTAACGGTTCATCCCGGGAATGGCCCGGTAGTAGCTACCTTAATTCGCAAAATGGATTTTCCAACGGTTTTCACAACAATTGGTGATGATGGAAATGTCCTTGTAGTTTGTATGTCTCCAGAAGCAGCAATTAAATTAGAAGAAAAGCTTAATGCAATGCTCGACTAGGCGAGGTGAAAATTTTTGTTACAAGAATTGACGATTGATAATTTAGCAATTATTAAGCACTTAACCTTAACTTTTGCTGACCAAATGACTGTTCTAACAGGGGAAACTGGTGCCGGAAAGTCAATTATTATTGATGCAGTCGGGTTGTTGGCCGGTGGTCGTGGGTCGCAGGAATTTATTCGCCGTGGAGAAGAAAAATTAAGCCTTCAAGGGCAATTTGCGATTCCTGATGATCCTGAATTTGATAATCTACTTGAATCGCTAGGAATTGACCATGAAGATGGAATCTTAATTGTCTCTCGGGAAATTCATCGTAATGGTCGTAATATTATCCGGATCAATGGGCAACTGATTAACACGGCGACGCTTCGTCAAATCGGGGCGGGATTAGTTGATATTCAAGGGCAAAATGAGCACCAGCAATTAATGCAGCCTGAGACTCATTTAGGAATGCTCGACCAATTTGCGGCTAAAGAGGTTCAGCCATTGCTTCAAGACTATCAGGAAGAGTATCAAGCTTATTCTAAACTCAAAGCTGCTGTAAATAAAAAACAAGCAAATGAACAACAATGGGCACAGCGATTGGATATGCTTCGGTACCAAGTTAATGAAATTGCAGAAGCTGATCTAAAAGAAAATGAAGAAGATGAATTAATTAGTGAACGTGACCGGTTAGAACATTTTCAACAAATTAATAATGCCCTTCAACTAGCTGTGACGACCTTTAATGAAGGTGATCAGGCGCCAGTTTTAGATCAGGTTGCCACGGTGATGGATTCGATTAATGCAATTGCTGAATTTGATGATGCTTATGATAATCTTAGTAAGGCTCTTAATGATGCTTATTACGCTCTTCAAGATGTAGCAAATGAGGCCAGTCAGCAATTAGACATGCTTGAATTTGATGATGAACGGTTAGCTCAGATCGAGCAACGGCTAACTACTATCGGCGATCTTGAACATAAATATGGCGATACGTTGACAGACGTTTTGAAGTATTATGATAAGATCAAAAAAGAGCTCGATTCGATGGAAGCCGCGGCTGATTCTAGCAGTGATCTAGAGCAACGGTTAGCAGAAGCTGAAGATAGGATTCGCGAGACCGGTCGTAAATTGAGCCAGGTAAGACAAAAAGCTGCTCATGAACTCGGTAAAAAAGTTCACCAGCAGCTTAAAGAGCTTTATATGGAAAAAGCAGAATTTGAAGTTCACTTTGCCAATCAAAGTCGGGAACAGTTTACACCGACGGGAATTGACCAGGTTGAATTTTATATCCGGACTAATCCAGGAGAATCGATGGGACCATTAGCAAAGATTGCTTCTGGTGGTGAATTATCACGGGTAATGTTGGCCCTAAAGACAATCTTTGCGCAAAAGGAAGGCGTTACTAGTATCATTTTTGATGAGGTTGATACTGGGGTGAGCGGACGGGTTGCCCAAGCAATTGCTGATAAGATTCGCTTGATTGCTCAGCATTCGCAGGTCTTATGTATCACGCACCTGCCACAGGTAGCAGCGGTTGCGCAACACCATTTCCTTATTAAGAAATCTGTCCATGATGACCGGACAACTACTCGAGTTACGCCATTGAAAGAAAACGATCGGGTTGAAGAACTTGCGCGAATGCTATCGGGTGAAAAGATTACCCAATTGACAAAAGAGCATGCGCAAGAATTGCTTAATATGGCAAAATAAAAGGGAGAGAGAAGTGGGAAAGAAGTCGCTTGCGACTTCGTCTTCTCACCCCCGCAAGGATAGCTACGACGCGAAGCTATCCTCGTGGGGGGCCGGACCCGGATGTTGATTTATCAACGATCGGAATCCAGGCAGCTACTGCGCTACTGTATAAATATCTTTAAAACAATAAAGAGACTGAGTTAATTCCCAGTCTCTCTTTAAATCCAATATTATAAATTCGCAATGTATCTAATTTGATCAAAGTTAACAACGTAACTCACATTTTGATTCGTAATAAGGTATCGATTGCTATTAGCTAATTGGGCGATATTACCGGTAACGTTTACGGGATAGCCATCATTGTTGATCGGCATTAGCTGAAATGTTGCTTTAATCTTATCTTTGATAGCTCGTTTTAAAAATAATTGTCGTTGTTTAGCAGGTTGGGGAGTAAGTAACCCTGCTTGCTGATCGTCAGCAGGTGTTTCTTCAAAAATATGGCGAAGCTTCTTACTAATAATTTGTGGCGTAAATTTAAAAATAGACTTTTGTTCAATTTGCATAATCGCGCCTCCGAACATTCGTTTGATTATAGTATACGAACATACATTCAGAAATGCAAGCAAAAAGCTCAATAATTTTTTGTTATTCAGGTGCTTGATTTCAGTACTAATCTAGTGCATTATAGTATTAATACGATTAAATAAATAGGAGCGTTATAATGGCAAATCGTGGAATGTTAATTGTTCTTTCAGGTCCTTCCGGGGTTGGGAAGGGAACTGTTCGAAAAGCTATCTTTGATTCAAATGATAATGATTTTCAATATTCAATTTCGATGACAACTCGAAAACCACGTCCTGGAGAAGTTAATGGTGTTGATTATTTCTTTGTAAGCAAAGAAGAGTTTGAACACCAAATTCAAACTGGTGGGATGTTGGAATATGCTAAGTATGTTGACAACTATTACGGTACCCCATTAAAATATGTTAATGAGACCTTGGATTCAGGGAAAGATGTTTTCCTTGAGATTGAAGTTAACGGAGCAATGCAAGTACGGTCTAAGTGCCCAGATGGCGTGTTTATTTTCTTAACCCCTCCTGATTTGGATGAATTAAAACAACGATTGATTCACCGGGGAACTGATAGTATGGAAGTCATTAATAAACGAATTCATAAAGCATTTGGCGAAATTCAAATGATGCAAAACTATGATTATGCAGTAGTTAATGACGAAGTACCAAATGCAGTTGAGAAGATTAAAGACATTATTCGTACTGAACGGCTTCGTGTTACCCGTGTAATGCCACGTTATCTTGAAATGTTAGGAGATGCCGAAAAATGATCCTTTTTCCATCAGTTGATGAATTATTAAAACATATTGATTCTCGTTATTCATTAGTTATGCTTGCTAGTAAGCGTGCCAACGAATTAGATGCAGGAGCTGCCCCATTGCTTGAACATTATGATTCAAGCAAGTCAGTTGGGAAGGCCCTTGAAGAGATTTTGGCTGGAAAAGTTACGATCGATCCTGATCATACTGAAGACTTACAGGATTAAAATAAGCTGGATAAACAAAAGTAAGGGACTAGGGCAGGATTGTCACTGGCCCCTTTTTTGCTTCTAAAAATGCTATAATCAATTAAGAAAAAATAAGTTGAGGTGACATAATGACACGAATTGCAGTGTATCTTACAGGCAGTATCGCTGCGTACAAAGGGATCGAAGTAGTGCGTGGCCTGCAAAAAATGGGACATGAGGTTCGCGTAGGAATGACTGACGCCGCTACTAAGTTAGTCACTCCTGCTACTCCTTTTGCCTTGACGAAAGCACCAGTTCTTACTGACCTATGGGATGAGCATTCAACACCTATTCCTCATATTGAGCTAGCTGATTGGTCAGAACTAGCTGTGGTGGTACCAGCATCAGCAAATATCATCGCTAAAATGGCAACGGGACTGGCTGATGATGCTGTTTCTACCACCTTATTAGCAACTAGTGCCCCTAAAATTGTAGTTCCGGCAATGAATAGCCATATGTGGTTGGCTCCCGCAACTCAACGAAACATTACTCAACTTAAACAAGACGGGGTCAATATTATGCCGCCAGTTAGCGGAAGATTAGCTGAAGGATATGCTGGCCGCGGGCGTTTACCAGAACCAGCAGCAATCTGCCAATATATAGAGGACTTTTTAACAAGCAGTCAAGCTTTAAAGGGCAAGCACGTGATTGTTACTGCGGGCGGAACCCGTGAAAATATTGATCCTGTTCGTTTTATTGGTAACCGGTCCTCTGGTAAAATGGGGATTGCACTTGCCAACGCCGCGGTTCAAGCAGGAGCTAAGGTAACCTTGATTGCCGGTCAAGTTACCGTCCCGCTTCCACAAACACCAGCGATTGAAGTTGTGCGCGTAACCGCAACTGAAGATTTATATACCAGTTTAAAAGAACGATTTTCGCAAGCAGACATTTTAATCATGGCGGCCGCGGTTGCTGATTATCGACCAGTTGAAACAGTTGGTCATAAGATTAAGAAAAAAGATGGTGACCCGCATCTTACCATTACGCTCACTGAAACGATTGATATTTTAAAGAATATTGCGAAGATGAAGCAAACCGGTCAATACGTTGTTGGGTTTGCAGCGGAGACAAATGATCTCTTAGAAAATGCTAACCGTAAACTTGCTAGCAAAAATGCGGATATGATTATTGCAAACAGCGTGGCAGGGGAGACAGGGGCATTTGGCAGTGACCAGAATCAAGTGACCATCTTACAAAAAGATCAAACGCCAATTAAATTAGCCCGGCAATCTAAAGCTAAAATTGCAAACGAGATTATTGAGCTAGTTAGTGCAAAATTAAAGTCAGGTGATTAAATGCCAGAGTTGGCACAGGTAGTTGTTGATGTTCCAACAATGCAAACAAATCAACCATATACTTATCAGATTCCGCCAAAGCTTGAAAAACAAATCCAGGTCGGGGTAAGAGTGATTGTGCCTTTTGGAAAGGGAAAACGGACTATTCAAGGATTCGTTGTTGCCCTTGACCATGCATCCCAATATGAGGGAGAACTTAAACCGATTCAGGCGATAATGGATCTTCAACCGGTAATTAATCCTGAATTAATGAATCTTAGCAAATGGTTGGCTGATACTACTTATTCTTTTTGGATTTCTTGCTTATATACGATGTTGCCTAACTTATTGAAGGCTAAGACTACCAGAATTATTCGAATTGTAGATGAAGTAGACGAGCATGTTGCCTTTGACATTTTTCATGGTCGAGACGAAATAGCGATGACGGAGGTACAAGATAAACCGGCAATCTTAAGTGAATTGTTCAAACTGCAAAAGGAAGGAAAGATAACGATTGAATACCAAGTGGAGGATCGGGCCAAAGCTAAAACGGTGACTGGTATTCGCTCTTTACTTAATTTTGAACAACTGGAAGATGAGCGCGCATCCCTTCATGCCAATGCTCATGCTCAAAACCGCCTTCTTTCATATTTACAATCAATTGGCAGTCAAGTTGTTAAGCAAAAGGATGCTGAACATAAAACTGGTTTAAAAGCAGCCACTTTCAATCAGGGACAACAGAAGGGATGGCTAGAAAAAACACCAGTTGAAATATATCGACAACCCTTAGCTATGCAGGGCACTCCTGATGATGCTCATTTAGCAGCCCCCCTGCAGCTCAACGGCGATCAACAAAATGCCGTTAACCAGATTAATCAAGCAATCGACAATCATGACCCTAAAGTTTTTCTCTTACAAGGAGTTACGGGGAGTGGCAAGACAGAAGTATACTTGCAATCGATTGCTAATGCTCTTCAACAGGGAAAGACAGCATTAATGCTTGTACCTGAGATTTCATTAACTCCCCAGATTGTTAACCGTGTGCGGCGACGATTTGGTTCCAAGGTTGCTGTTTTACATAGTAGTTTATCGAACGGGGAACGGTATGATGAATGGCGACGGATTGAGCGAGGAGAAGCGCAAGTAGTTGTGGGCGCCCGTTCAGCAGTCTTTGCTCCGTTGACTAATTTAGGGCTAATCATTCTTGATGAAGAGCATGAATCTAGTTATAAACAAGATGAATCACCCCGTTATCAAGCGCGTGAAGTAGCTAAATGGCGGGGGAAATATAATCAAGCACCTGTAGTTCTCGGCTCGGCTACTCCTAGTCTGGAGAGTCGTGCGCGAGCAGTAAAAAATGTTTATCACTTGTTGCGTCTTCCGCACCGGGTAAATAAACAGGAACTGCCACCGATCGAAGTGGTTGATATGCGAGATGAAATTAAAAAGTACGGGGAGAGTAACTTTTCTCAAAAACTATTAACCGAATTAAATGACCGCCTGCAAAAGAACGAGCAAAGTATTTTAATGCTAAATCGACGGGGATTTTCATCCTTTATGATGTGTCGTGATTGTGGAAATGTTTTAAAATGTCCTAATTGTGATATTTCTTTGACGCTCCATATGGATACGCGGACAATGAAATGTCACTATTGTGGTCATGAAGAACCAATCCCCCGTGAATGCCCAAATTGCCATAGTCATCAGATTCGCTATTATGGGACCGGAACAGAGAAAGTTGAACAAGAATTGCATCAATTATTACCCCAGGCCCGGATTATTCGCATGGATGTTGATACCACCCGGCGGAAGGGAATGCATGCAAAATTATTGCGACAGTTCGGTCAACACCAAGCGGATATCTTATTAGGAACCCAGATGATTGCAAAGGGGCTTGATTTCCCTAATGTTACCTTAGTAGGGGTCTTAAATGCTGATACTGGTCTGGGCTTACCAGATTTTCGTGCTAGTGAACGGACTTTTGATTTGCTAAGTCAAGTTAGTGGTCGGGCTGGTCGGGCAAATAAGCAGGGGAAAGTTATTATCCAGACATATAACCCTGATCATTACGCTATTCAAGATGCCAAAACGCACGATTACGAAAAATTCTTTAAGCAGGAAATGATGCTGCGAAGACAAGCCAGTTATCCGCCATACTATTACACCGTTCGTTTGATGGCTAGTCATCCTGAAGAAGCCAAAGCAGCCCGGGCAATGGCAGATATCTATGGCCGCCTAAAGCAGGGATTATTATCTTCGACAGTTATTCTTGGCCCCACCCCGCGAGCGATTGCCCGAATGAAGCGTCGTTACTATTACCAAATTGTCATCAAATATAAGAAGGATCCTTACTTGCATCAGCTATTGTTTGATATTCTTCAGGATACGCAAAGTCGCGGTTTTAAGGATGTCCAAGTAAGTATCGATCCAGATCCACAGTATTTTATGTAAAAGAAAGGATGTTATTAATGTCAACATCAGTCGTTTTTATGGGAACACCGGAGTTTGCTGTTCCGATTTTACAAAGTTTAATTGATAATCCAGGATACGATGTTCAAGCAGTTCTTACCCAGCCAGACCACCATATCGGCCGGAAACGTACTCTTCATCAATCGCCAGTTAAAGAATTAGCTGAACAATATAATATCGAAGTCTTACAGCCAGCTAAACTCAGCAAAAGTCCTGAAATGGAGAAAATTATTAGTTTACAGCCTGACTTAATGATTACTGCTGCTTATGGGCAATTCCTTCCAACAAAGTTATTGGCGGCTGCTAAAATTGCGGCAATCAATGTTCACGGTTCATTACTGCCAAAATATCGTGGAGGGGCCCCAATTCAATATTCCATTATTAATGGTGATAAAGAAACCGGGGTCTCCATTATGTACATGGTTAAAAAGATGGATGCGGGAGATATTATTTCACAAAGGTCTATTCCGATTGAAGACACTGATGATAGTGGCACTATGTTTAAGAAGCTTAGTTTGCTAGGAAGAGACTTGCTGTTAGAAACGCTGCCTAAACTTATTAGCGGGGATGTTAATCCGGTCGCTCAAGATCCAGATAAAGTAGTCTTTTCACCCAATATTACTAGTGAACAAGAACAGATTGATTTCCGACTTCCAGCACGTTTAATTGATGCGAAGGTGCGGGGATTACGGCCGGCGCCTCTTGGTAACATGGTTATTGATGGATTACGTACAAAAATTTACGATGTGACCCCATTAGAAGAAAAAACAGACCTTGAACCAGGAAAAGTAGTGCGGGTCACGAAACATCAATTAGTAATTGCTGCTGGAGATGGAACGACATACCAGATTAATAAGTTAAAGCCAGCAGGGAAAAAGGCGATGGACATTACATCCTACCTTAATGGACATAAAGATATTACAGAGGGAGGCCAAGTTGTAAGTGAAGACTAAATTTCAACCGCAAAATGCGCGTGAATTAGCTTTAGTGGCGCTTGAAGGGGTTGTCGAAAATGGTGCATACTCAAACTTGCAGGTTGACCAGTTATTAAAAAAGTACCCGTTGGCAGATAAAGATCGCCGGTTGGCAACCAATATCATTTATGGTGTTTTGCAGCATAAACTTACCCTCGAATATTGGCTAAATGGGTTTGTCCAGGGAAAACGACTTGATCCTTGGGTAAAGACGCTTCTCTTGTCTGCACTTTACCAGTACCATTATTTAGAACGAGTCCCAGATTGGGCGGTAACTGACGAAAGTATTGAAATAGCTAAACGCCGAGGAAATCCAGGTATTCGAAAGTTTGTCACTGGTGTTTTACATGCCATTTTGCGGAAGGGATTACCTGACCTGCGACAAATTAATGAACGTGATTTGCGGTTAAGTATTGAAAACAGTGTGCCACGGTGGCTAGTCAATGAGCTGACTAGGGAATATGGCGAAGAAGATACTGAAAAAATACTCCAATCAATTAATGAGCCAGCTCATCAAGTAATTCGGGTTAACACCGCCAAAACTGACCTTCCAACCGTCAAGCAAGCTTTGGATGCTGCTGGAATTGAATATCAAGAAAGTCAAGTTGCCCAAAATGCCTTAGTAATTACTAAAGGTGAAATTATCAGTTCCGATCTCTTCAAAAATGGCGAAATCACTATTCAAGATGAAAGTGCCATGTTAGCCGTGGAAAGCATGCATATTGAGCCGGGGGATAAAGTCCTGGACGCTTGTGCAGCTCCTGGTGGGAAGACTGTTCAAATAGCAGAAACTCTCGCTGATGAAGATGGTCACGTTGATGCGCTTGATATTCACCAACACAAGGTTAGATTGATCGAAAAAAATGCTCGTCGACTAGGGGTTGAAAAGCGAGTTACCGCTCATGCCCTTGATGCACGGGAGGTTGATCAACTTTTTGATGATGAAAGTTTCGATAAGATTTTAGTTGACGCACCTTGTAGTGGGATCGGACTTTTACGCCGGAAGCCAGAAATTCGTTATACAAAGACGCTAAATGATAGCAAGCAATTACATAAGATTCAGTTAGCAATTTTAAATGCGGTTGCCGCAAAAGTTAAAAAAGGCGGTATAATCACATACAGCACGTGCACAATTTTACGACAAGAAAATGATGATACTGTTCAAGCGTTTCTAGCTGAACATCCGGAGTTTGAGTTAGTAAAAACAACAACTGCACGAAAAGTTAAGGATACTCGTCACTCACCAACCTTAACTATATTACCGAGTGACTTTGATTCTGATGGCTTCTTCATCAGTAGCCTTAAGAAGGGAATATAATAAATTAATGAAAGCTGCTTATCAAACAGATATCGGCCATCAACGAAAGCAAAATCAAGACCGAGTTGCTGTGTTTACTAACAAGCTAGGCAATCAATTAATGGTTATTGCTGATGGAATTGGTGGCAATCGTAGCGGAGATATCGCTGCAGAGCAAACAGTTGCGACTTTGGGGAGTCAGTTTAAAAAACGGCCCCCGCAGACTTCGATGGAAGGGATCCGCTGGTTTGCTCGTGAAACCCAATTAATCAATAATAAAATCTTAGCGCAATCCAAACGTAATCTTCGCTTGCAGGGGATGGGAACAACAATGGTCGCCGCTATTACATTTAAGGATGCGGTTGTGGTTGCTAACATTGGTGATAGTCGAGGATATATCCTTCATCAAAACCTATTAACGCAGATTACAGTAGATCATTCATTGGTTAATGAACTCGTAAAAACGGGAGATATATCAGAAGATGAAGCACTAAAGCTCCCCCAGAGCAATATAATTACACGGGCAATTGGAATCTCTCCTGATGCACAAGTTGATGTAAACCGCTTTGAATTAAACGAAGGTGATCAACTGTTAATGTGTTCTGATGGCTTGTTTAAGACTGTTTCTAAGGAGCAGATTATCAAGGTGCTTGAATTGCCGATACCGCTTGAAAAGAAATGTGCTCAACTTATAAAAATGGCAAATGATGCCGGCGGACCAGATAATATTACCGTTTTAATTGGGATTAATAGTAACCAGGAGGGATAGGAAATGAATCCTGGATATGAAATTGGTCACCGATATCGGATAATTCGGTCACTGGGTGAAGGTGGAATGGCTAATGTCTACTTGGCACATGATATGGTTCTTGATCGGGACGTTTCTGTTAAACTATTGCGTCTTGACTTACGGGACGATCCAAGTACTAAACGGCGATTTCACCGGGAGGCAATGGCCGCAACGCAGTTAAATGATCCTCATATTGTTGGAATTTATGACGTTGGTGAGGATCATGGCTTGCAATACATGGTAATGCAATATGTAAAGGGGACAGACCTTAAAGCATATATAAAAAAGCACTATCCGATTCCACTTCCACAAGTTATTGATATTATGGAACAGGTGCTTTCAGCAGTTGCGACCGCCCATGCTCATGGGATTATCCACCGGGACTTAAAACCACAAAATATCTTAATTGATGAAAATAAAAACGTTAAAATTACTGATTTTGGAATTGCGGTTGCTGTATCGCAAGACTCATTAACGCAGACTAATACCTTGATGGGGTCAGTTCACTATCTATCCCCAGAACAAGCGCGAGGAAGCATTGCTACTAAACAATCAGATATCTATTCACTAGGAATTATCTTGTTTGAACTTCTAACAGGAAAGGTTCCGTTTGAAGGAGAAACGGCTGTCTCAATTGCCTTGAAGCATTTCCGTGAAGAAATTCCTTCTGTTCGTGAACAAAATAAAAAAATTCCTCAAGCACTCGAAAACGTAATCATTAAAGCGACAGCAAAGGAACCAGCTGAGCGGTATAGTTCAGTTAATGAAATGGCGGCTGATTTGAAAACCGTCCTTGATCCCCAAAGAGCTAATGAGCCGCGGTTAAAGATCCAACAAGATGATAATGGAGAAACTAAGGTGTTAGATATTAAACACCTAAAAGCTGATGATTACCAACCAAAGAAGTCAACTGATTCACCAACCGTTGATTCATCAACTAAACCGCAAAAGTGGAAAAAATATGGGATTGTTAGTGGAACGCTTGGCATGATTGTGCTGATTGCAGTCTGTAGCTGGTGGTTCTTGATCCGTCAAGTAATCATCCCCGATGTAGAAGGAATGACAGTGCTAAAGGCAGAACAACGATTGCACCAGCAAAACTTACGGATTGGTAAGATTACTCGGGTAAATAGCCAGGCGGTTGATAAAAATCGAATTGTTTCAACCAATCCAGATGTCAGCCATAAGACCCGTGTCAGCACCCCGATTAATCTAACGGTTAGTACAGGAGTTAAGCAATTGCAAATGGCTGATTATGTCGGTGAAGACTATTCTTCAGTAGCCGCTAACCTTCGTCGCAAGGGATTCCAAGTTCATCAAGAACCAGTGTATTCGGATGATATTGATAAGGGACAGATTATCAAACAAAACCACAAAAAAGGTACGATTGTTAAGCCTGCTTCTAATACAATTATTTTTCGGGTAAGTGCAGGTAAAGAACCAATCAAGATTCCAAACTTTAAGAATCAAGATATTAGTGCTGTGCAACAGTTTGCAAATAAAAATAATTTGCAATTGACAACTCAAGAGAAAAAATCAAAAACAATCGCGACTAACCATGTGATTAATCAGACGCCGCGAGCCGGATCGACATTAAATCATGGTGATACGTTAACGGTTTCCATTGCTAATTCTGGTAATCAAACAAAGACGACGAATATTCAGATTAACATTCCATTCGATGGAAATGGTGGCCAGCGTGAAAACCGTGTACAGGTATATATCAGAGATGCCAACCATAATTTAACGATGGAGTATCAAGATATTACAATTAATCAGGAAACAACAATTAATGTGCCATTTACCCTTAAACAAGGACAAACAGGTGCATACCGTGTTGTTCGCAATGGACGAACGATTATGAGTGCAACAAATATTACTGGATAATGGAGGTGCAGTTTGAAAACAGGAATAATCCAACAGTCATTAAGTGGCTTTTATGATGTGATTGCAGATGAAAAGATCTATCGGACAAGGGCACGTGGAAATTTCCGTCAACGAAAGATTAAGCCAGTAGTTGGCGATCATGTCGAGTTCAGTGCTGAAAATCAACAGGAAGGGTATTTATTAAAAATCTTGCCCCGCCGCAATCAGTTGGTTCGGCCACCTGTTGCTAATGTTGATATGGCAGTTGTCGTAACCTCAGCTAAAGAACCAGCATTTTCCGCTAACCTTTTAGACCGGCAATTGATTGCTTTAGAAGCACAAGATGTTACCCCTTTAATTTATTTTTCAAAGACTGACTTACTGACAGATGATGAATACCAACAACTTTTGCCAACGATCGAGGGCTATCGTAAAATCGGCTACCAAGTTTATGCGGCCCGTGAGCCTTTCGATTCCGATCAATTAGCAAGTTTGATGGAAGAATTAAAGGGAAATATTGTAACGATGATGGGGCAAACAGGAGCAGGGAAGTCAACTTTGCTTAACCATTTGGCTCCCCAATTAAAATTAGCGACTGGCGAAATTTCCCAAGCACTTCAACGGGGACGGCATACAACACGAAAAGTAAGCTTACTAGATGTTAACGGGGCTCTGATAGCCGATACCCCTGGTTTTTCGTCGTATGAGACATTTGATATGACGGTGAATGATTTGCCACATTTATTTCCTGAAATGGCTAAAATTTCAGGAAATTGTAAGTTTCGGGGATGCCTTCACATAAAAGAACCACAATGTGCTGTGAAGGAAGCGGTAAACAATGGTATAATCATGAAGAGTCGGTATGATGATTATCTTCAGTTCCATGAATTGATTGCTAATCAAAAACCAAATTATAAGAAATGAGGGAATCAGGATGATTAAAGTTGCACCATCAATTTTAAGTGCAGATTATGTAAATTTACAAAAGGACATTGAAAAGGTAGAAAAGGCCGGTGCACCATACTTACACATTGATGTTATGGATGGCACCTTTGTTCCAAGTATTTCTTATGGACCAGGCTTTGTTAAGGCCATTCGTCCAATTACAAACATGGTATTGGATGTGCACTTGATGGTTGAAAGTCCAGAACATATTTTGCCAATGTTCATTGATGCTGGCGCTGATATTATTGGTGTTCAAGTAGAAGCTACTCAACACATTCACCGTGCTCTTCAAATTATCAAAAACGGTGGAGTAAAAGCCGAAGTTGTTATTAACCCGGGTACACCAGTTACGATGATTGAACCGGTATTACACATGGTTGATCAAGTCTTAGTAATGACGGTTAACCCTGGTTTTGGTGGTCAAAAGTTCTTGCCAGAAACAGTTGACAAGATTGCCCAATTAAACGCAATTAAGGAAGAAAAGGGCTACAATTTCGATATTGAAGTAGACGGTGGAGTTAACGACAAGACAGTTGTCGATTGCTACAAAGCTGGTGCTACGGTAGCAGTTGCTGGTTCATATGTCTTTAACGCTGAAGATCCTTCTGAACGAATCAAGGCGCTTGAAGATGCTACTAAGTAATTAGTCACATTAAGAAAAATAAAATGGATCTTCTAGTTCGGGTTTATCTGAATATTGAAGATCTATTTTTTTAGGAGTGAAAAATGAGAGTAAATGTACTAGTTGGCGGTCCGCTTGAAATGGTCCCAATCGAGTCGATTTTGCAACGTAAAGATGAAAAATGGATTGGGGTTGACCGGGGTGCTTTAAGATTATTAAGATGGGGAATTAAACCGGTTTTAGCAATTGGTGACTTTGATTCCGTTACCGGGGATGAATTGCAAGGTTTGGAAGGTAAAATTACTCGTATAGAAACTTATCCTCCTGAAAAAGATTATACCGATACGCAATTGGGCGTGAAATTTGCAATCCAAGAACAGGCTGATGAAATTGAGATTTTTGGTGCAACGGGAGGACGCTTAGACCATTTATTAGCTAATCTCTTTCTTCCGCTGCAGAGTGAATTTAAACCATATTTAACGCGGATTAAGATTATTGATTGTCAAAATGTTGTTACTTATTACTTGCCAGGAAATTACACTATTTCTCGTCTACCACATAAAAAGTACCTGGCTTTTGTAAATCTTACTCCTGTTCGGGGCCTTACATTGAAAGACGAAAAATATCCACTACAAAACTGGAGCAGTCAAATCCCGTTTTCGTGGACAAGCAATGAATTTACTGCTAAAGAAAATCATTTTTCATTTGAAAGTGGAATTGTTTCTGTAATTCAGTGTAGTGACCAATTAAAATAAGCTTTTGGAAGAAAAATACCCTGTCAAGGAAAATTACTTGAAAGAAAACTATTGCATTGTTGCGATGCCTATGGTAGATTAATTAGGTGAGTTACATCGCAGTTTTGCGTAAACGAAAAAATTATGAAGCAAAGAGGAGGGTATCACCAATGGCTAAAGATTTTATCAACGGTAAACGGACGCAATTTGGTAACAAGCGTTCTCACGCCCTTAACTCAAGTCGGCGTAGCTGGAAGCCTAACTTGCAAAAGGTAACCATTTTAGTTAATGGTAAGCCTAAGAAGGTATACGTTTCAGCACGTACACTGAAGTCAGGTAAAGTGACTCGGGTTTAATTAAAATGATGCCGTCCAGTTTGGGCGGCTTATTTTTTACGCTAATTGATTAACCCCATTGATCGATTATAAAAATATCCATCAGTTACTTTTTTAGTGAAATATGCTATGGTATGATGGTATTGATTTAATTGTGAATTTTAGTATCATTGGATTCTAAAATCAATTGGTAATTTTATAAGGAGGCCATGACGATGGCAGTAAAAATCAAAACTAAGTCAGGTACAATTGACATTGATAATGATGTGATTTCATCAGTTGTTGGTGGGGCTGCTACTGATAACTACGGTGTTGTTGGAATGGCAAGCCGAAACCCCCTCCGTGATGGGGTTAACCAAATTCTTCGTCGTGAAAATTTTGCGCGCGGCGTTGTTGTTCGGCAGCAAGATAATGGTGTAGCTGTTGACGTAAATATTATTGTAGGCTATGGCACAAAGATCTCAGAAGTATCAAAAAGTGTCCAAGCAAAGGTAAAGTATAATCTTGAAACAATGCTCGGTATTACGGCAAATTCAGTTAATGTATGTGTCCAAGGTGTACGGACACTAGAAGATTAAGCGAGCATTGGGGAGGAATTTCGAATTGGCTGTAACAAAAATTACAAACCTTGAATTCGGTAAAATGGTCCAGGCGGCCGCCGATAAACTTGGTAAGAACGCTGAATTTATTAATTCATTAAATGTTTTTCCAGTTCCAGATGGAGACACCGGGACAAACATGACTTCTTCAATGGCAAGCGGTGCCAAGTACGAACGCAACGAAACCAGTAAGAAGGTTGGCGACCTGAGTGCAGCGTTAGCAAAGGGCCTTTTGATGGGAGCACGCGGAAATTCTGGGGTTATTTTATCGCAGATTTTCCGTGGCTTTGCAAAGGCAACAGAAGGCATGGATGTTTTATCTACTGCTGACTTTGTTAATGCTTATGCTAATGGTGCAAAGACAGCTTATAAGGCTGTGATGAAGCCAACAGAAGGTACCATTTTAACCGTTGTTCGTGAATCAGCTCAAGCAGGCCTCAATAAGATTAAAGAGACTGATGATCTTGTTGAGATTATGCATACTATTTATGAAGCAGGTGAAGAAGCGCTTAAAAAGACGCCGGATTTATTGCCAGTCCTGAAAGAAGTTGGCGTGGTAGATTCTGGTGGGCAAGGACTCGTCTTTGTACTTCAAGCCTTTGACGAAGCCTTGAGTGGCCGCGTAGATAAAAGTGATGACTATAAACCTGACAATGCTGAAATTGATGAGATGGTTCACGCCATGGATCACCAAAGCGTTCAAGGAAAGCTTAATCCTGAAGATATCAAGTATACTTACTGTACTCAAATGTTGGTACGACTTGGTAAGGGTAAACAAGTGACTCAAAAGTTTGACTATGATACTTTCTATAACTACTTAGCTGACTTAGGCGATAGTTTACTTGTTCTAAACGATGATCAAGTTGTGCGGGTCCATGTTCATACCGAGCATCCCGGTAAAGTTTTATCTTGGGGTCAACAATTCGGTGATTTACAGACAATTGAAATTCATAACATGGTTTGGCAACAAGAAGAAATCATGGAAAAAGATGAAGAAGACGCTGACAGTGAGTCGCCAATTGAGAAGGCAAAAGCAGTTGCAGAAGCTAAAAAGGACCTCCAGACAGCTGTTATTGCCGTCGCATCAGGAGAAGGAATAGCGAAATTATTAAAGAGCTTGGGTGTTACCCATATCATTACAGGTGGTCAAACAATGAACCCAAGCACTCAAGATATTCTCGATGCCATTAATAATAGTGGTGCCAAGCAAGCTATTGTTCTGCCAAATAACGGCAACATCTTTATGACTGCTGATCAAGCTGCTGAAGTCGCTGATATTCCAACAAAAATTGTCCACAGTAAGACGATTGCCCAAGCGATGAGTGCGTTGCTTGAGTACAACCCAGAAGCATCTTTAGACGAAAATCAAGCGAATATGGAAGCCAATACAAATACGGTTGCCAGTGGAGCGGTTACTAATGCTGTTCGTGATACAACAATTGATGGCCGTGAAATCAAGAAAGATGACTACATGGGAATTGTTGATGGTAAAATCGTCACTACTGATCTGGATCTGAAAGAAGCCGCTATTAAGATGGTTAAAGCCATGCTTGACGAGGATAGTGAAATTGTAACGATTTTATATGGAGCTGGTGGTGATCAAAAAACTGCTGAAGAGATTAAAGCAGCAGTTGAAGAAGTAGATGATGAATTAGATATTCAGATTTACGATGGTGGTCAGCCAGTTTATCCATACCTGATTTCGGTTGAATAGCGGCACATTAAATTAATTCCTATAGGGGTGGGTTAATAAAGGACTACTTTTATTCCCACTCCTATTTTGGTTACTGGTTGTGTTAAAAAAGAGGTGAAAGATTTGCGGAGTTTAACGGATTCCGTCGCCAATTTAAAAGGAGTTGGTCCTAAGCGGGTAGCAGATCTAGCTACTCTGGGAATAGATACTATTGAAGATTTGTTGACGTATTATCCCACTCGCTATAACGATTTCACGCCTACAGACATTGAAAGCGCCAAGGATAAACAGAAAATTACTCTTCAAGGAGTAGTGGTGTCAGAACCACTCTTGGTCCGCTATGGTTATCGGCGCAACCGGCTTACCTTTCGAATGCAGGTAGGTAATGAAGTGGTGATCGCAACTTTTTTTAATCAGCCCTATATAAAAAAGCAAATCGAACTAAATCAGCAAGTAACTGTAATGGGGAAATGGGATGCACCTCGCCGTCAAGTAACAGGAAACAAGCTTCTTAAGGAAAAAGCTGATGATCGAAATGAGTTTGGTGCGGTCTATGCGGTGAATAAGCATATCCGGCAAAACGTCCTCCAAAGTTTTATTCGTCAAGCTTACGAGGAATATGCCAATATCATTCCAACGTATTTGCCAGAAACGATTCGTCAACGATACCGGTTAATGGATCGGCGACAAATGATTAAGGAAATTCACTTTCCACAAACTCAGGCAACAGCAAAAGCCGCCCGCCGAACAGCAGCTTACGAAGAGTTTTTCCTGTTTCAGTTACGGCTGCAAGCGATTCGCCGTGCCCACCGTCAAGAAGATGGCGAACGGATTTTATACCATAATGACGAGTTAAAAGAATTTATTGGCGAACTCCCATTTGAATTAACTGATGCCCAAAAACGGGTTGTTAATGAAATTTGCCGTGATATGCGTCAACCATACCAGATGAATCGATTGTTACAGGGAGATGTTGGTTCTGGAAAGACAATTGTTGCTGCTATTGCCATTTATGCAGCTATTACTGCCGGTTATCAAGCAGCTTTAATGGCGCCGACAGAAATTCTGGCAGGACAACATGCTGAGAAATTAGCGAAAATTTTTGAAGGAACCCATGTCCAGGTTGCTCTTCTGACTGGTTCATTGACTGCTAAGCAACATCGGGAACTATTGACGGCGATGAAGCGGGGGGATGTCAACCTCATTGTCGGAACCCATGCGCTAATTCAAGATGGAGTCGAGTATGCTAATCTTGGTCTGGTAATTACTGATGAACAGCACCGTTTTGGGGTTAACCAGCGTCAGCAACTTCGTGAAAAAGGCGAACATCCTGATGTATTAGCCATGACAGCGACCCCTATCCCACGGACACTAGCGATTACTAATTATGGTGAAATGGATGTTTCGATAATTGACCAATTACCGGCTGGTCGAAAACCAATTCAAACAAAGTGGCTACAGTCTAACCAACATGCCGCAGCAATCCATTTTTTGCGTGAACAATTAAAGCAAGGAGCACAGGCGTATGTTGTGAGTCCTTTGATTGAGGAATCAGCGGCTCTAGATGTACAAAACGCGACTGATCTTTATAATCAGCTGTCGGCCGATCTTGAGCCAGCTTATAAAGTGGGCTTACTCCATGGACGAATGGGAACGGAAGAGAAAGATGAAGCGATGCGCCAGTTTAAATCTGGTGAGCTTCAAGTTTTAGTCGCAACCACGGTTATTGAAGTTGGTGTTGATAATCCTAATGCAACGGTAATGGTTATATATGATGCTGATCGTTTTGGGCTTGCACAGCTTCACCAATTACGTGGTCGGGTTGGTCGAGGCAGCCGGCAAAGCTATTGTCTCTTAATTGCCGATCCGAAAACTGATGAAGGAAAAGCCCGGATGAAAACGATGGTTGCTACCGATGATGGATTTAAGATAGCTGAGCAAGACTTGAAACTACGGGGATCTGGAGATGTTCTAGGAAAAAAGCAATCGGGGATGCCAGAATTTAAAGTGGGTGATCCGGTTGCTGATTTGAAAATGCTGCAAATTGCCCGTGCTGATGCTGGTAACCTATTAGGCATGCCCAATTGGGATCAGGTCGATGAAAATCAGCCACTTGTTTTATATTTAAAGCGTCATGAACTGGAGACGCACTTTGACTAATATGAGGAGGAAATTTTATGAAAATTGCTGTTGATGCAATGGGTGGAGATAATGCTCCCCAAGTAATCATTGAAGGGGTAGAAGAGGCCCGAGACCTATACCCCGACTTAGAATTTGACCTTTATGGAAATCCAGACAAGGTTAAACCCTTAATAAAAAATAATGAGCGGCTTAATATTGTTGCTACCAGTGAAGAAATTTCAATGGGTGAAGAACCAGTCCGGGCGATTCGGCGAAAAAAAGATTCGTCAATTGTTCGCGCAGCAACAGCAGTTAAAGAAGGCAAAGCTGATGCCTTCTTTTCTGCGGGAAACACTGGGGCAATTTTGGCGGCTGGCCTCTTCATTGTTGGCCGCATTAAAGGGATTGACCGTCCAGGACTTACTAGTATTTTGCCAATTGCCAAGCCAGGTGCTAGTCGGCACAATTTTGTCTACCTCGATACTGGTGCAAATGCGGAAAGTAAAGAGAAAAATTTGGAACAATATGCCTACCTTGGTAAATTTTATGCCGAAAATGTATTGGGAGTTGCGAACCCTCGGATTGCGCTATTAAACAATGGGGCAGAAGAAGATAAGGGTGACAAATTACATAAAGAAGTATGGAAAATCCTCGATAGCAAAGATGATTTAAATTTTGTCGGCAATATTGAATCTGGCGACCTCCTGTTTGGCAAGGCAGATGTTGTTGTAAGTGATGGGTGGACGGCAAATGCAGCCTTGAAAGCGACTGAAGGAACTGCCAAGATGATGATGACATTGATTAAAGATGGAATTTTACATGGTGGTCTTCGTGCTAAGCTAGGTTACCTCATGCTAAAGCCAGTTTTCCATCAAATAGGGCAAAAAATGAGTGCTTCAACTTATGGTGGGGCGGTTTTATTAGGACTGAAGGCACCAGTTGTTAAAACTCATGGATCTGCTGATGCTTTAGCCGTGAAAAATACAATTAGTCAAATTAGAACAATGCTCAAAACAGGTGTAATTGAAAAAACGGTTGAATTTTTCGATAACACCGAAAATCTAGACAATTCTCAGAAAAACGAATAGAATAAGTAGCGAACTAGTAAAGAGAGGTTAATAATAATGGCTGATAATAAGAAAACAGAAATCTTTAATAAGGTTTCAGAGATTGTTGCTGACCATTTTGATGTTGATCGGGCTAAGATTACTGATGATTTGAACTTAAAGACAGATTTGGATGCTGATTCAATTGATTTTGTTGAATTTGTTCTCGAATTAGAGGATACGTTTGGTGAAGAAATTAATGATGAAGATGCTGAAAAGTTAAGTACAATCGGTGAAGTTGTTGATTACATTGCAGAACACACTGCCAACTAATCGAACTGTTTAATTATTAAGGTAGAAAAGTAAGGGGCTGAGAAAAGGCGAAAGTTTTTTCACAGCCTTTAATTTTTTTGAATATTATTAAAATTACCTGCGGAATAGCGGGTTGTTTAGTATAATAGGCCTTAGACATTTTTTATAATTTAAGTCAAAAACGAAAGGAATTTTTTATGATCGAAGAATTACAAGACTACCTGGCCAAGGAATTTAATATTCATTTTGATAATCCTGCTTTATTAGCAGAAGCTTTTACTCAAGCTTCGTATGTAAATGAACATCCTAACCAAGGATTAAAATATTACGAACGGATTGAATTTCTTGGCGATGCTGTGTTGGAACTGATCGTTTCAGAATATATTTATAAACGTTTCCCTGAATTGCCACAGGGAAAACTTACCCGCTTAAGAGCAGCGATGGTATGTGAGGATAGTTTTTCTAAATTTGCCAAGGAATGTCACTTTGATCAATACATTCGCTTGGGTCATGGTGAGGAAATGGCCGGCGCAAGAGAACGTCCAGGCTTGCTATGTGATATTTTTGAATCATTTATTGGCGCCCTCTATTTAGATCAAGGTCGGCCAGCAGTTGAAAAATTTGTCCAACGAGTTATCTTTCCTAAACTTGATATGGGCTGGTTTGATCATGCTGTTGATGCCAAGACTAGTCTCCAAGAATTCCTCCAACGTGATGGTGATATTGCCATTGAATATCATTTGGTAGAGGAAAGCGGAACAGAAAACGACCCTGAATTTAAAGTAAACGTTACGGCTAACGGTGACGTTATCGGTGAAGGAAAGGGCTCATCAAAGAAGCATGCTGAAATGCAAGCAGCGCAACAGGCACTTGATAATATGAGAAATAAAAATAAATAGTAAGTAGGAATAACTGATGCAATTATTGTCTTTAACTTTGGACGGCTTTAAGTCCTTTGCCCAAAAAACAACAATTAAATTTGAGCCCGGGATGACAGGGATTGTTGGCCCGAATGGTAGTGGAAAGAGTAATATTATCGAAGCTATCCAATGGGTAATGGGCGAACAGTCGGCTCATCATTTGCGGGGAGATCGGATGGCTGACGTTATCTTTAATGGGTCATCAGATCGTAAACCTTTAAACCGGGCCCTTGTTTCGATTACGCTAGATAATAGTGATCATTACTTAGCTAGTGAATTTACTGAACTTACCATTACTCGTAAAATATACCGCAATGGTGATAGTGAGTACTTAATTAACGACCAAAACGTTCGCTTAAAGGACATTACAGACTTGTTTATTGATTCTGGTTTAGGTCGAGAATCCTTTTCTATTATTTCCCAGGGACGGATTGAAGAGATCTTTAACGGTAAACCAATTGATCGGCGGGGAATTATTGAAACCGTTGCTGGCGTTGCTAAGTATAAGAAGAACAAAGAAACAGCTGAAAAGCGACTTACTACGACGATGGAAAACCTTAACCGGGTAAATGACATTATTAGTGAGTTAGAAAAGCAGATTGAACCTTTAGAAGAACAAAGTGCAATTGCCCAAGATTACTTGGAACAAAAGAAGCAATTTGATGTGCTTGATCGGACACAAACAGTTCGTCATTATGATGAGTACTATGATAAGTTAACCAAATTAGGTGCCAAGCTCGAACAAGCAGAAGCGATGGTGAAGGACTATCAAGGACAAGCAGGCCATGATCGGCAGCAGCTTGATAATTTGAAACAAAAGCGCCAACAACTAAACGCAACTAAGGATCGGCTTCAAGCAATCATCTTAAATCAAACGGAGGCAATTGCTAAGTACGAGAATCAGCAGTCGGTTTCCAGTGTTCGCCGCGAGCAACGTGAAAATGAGCAGCGACGGTTAACTGCCCAACAGGCTGAACTTAATGCACGCTTAAAAGAGGTTAAGGCAAGCCAACAGGCAAATGACGAGCGATTGGCTGAACAAAAAGCGCTGATTAATAGTCAGCAAGCTGAGTTCGAAGCAGCCAGAAAGATGAGTAGCAGTGAGCGGATCGCGATCCTAAAACAGCAAGTAGAGGATTTACGTAACCAACAAGTTAGCTTGATGCAGGAAAGAACAACGATTCACAATCAGCAATCTTTCTTGTCACGTAATCATGAACAGGCGATGAGTCTTCAACGACAAAATGTCGAGGAACTTGACGCTACTAAGAACCAGCTTGCAGAAATTAATCAAGAATTCGACCGCTACCAACAAGCAGTGGCTATTACTAAAGAAAGTCTGCAGAATGTCAGTGAAAAACTAAAAGCAGCTCAAGATCACCGTGAAAAACTTAATTACGGGTACCAAACAAAGCAACGTGATTGGTATGCAGCATTAGGAGATGTGCGGTCACTTAAATCGCGAATTAACGCTTACCAGTCAATGGCCGATGAATATAGCGGCTATTACCGGGGCGTTCAAGAGGTTCTTCGGCAACGGCAGCAATTTCCTGGATTGGCGGGAGCAGTCAGCGAATTATTTGATGTTCCTGCCAAGTACACGCAAGCGGTTGAAACAGTATTAGGAAGTCAGCTTCAGCAATTAGTTGTTGATCGGCAAGCTACTGCCAAAGCAATTATTAACTTCTTGATTAAGACTCGCGCTGGCCGGGTAACTATTTTGCCGCTTGATACGCTTAGCCACCGGCGACCATTAAGTATTTGGCCGCAACTAACTGGCCTCCCTGGCTTTTTGGGCCGAGCAACAGAGCTTATTAGGTTTGATCAAAAGTTTCAGATTATTGCTGACCACTTACTAGGAACAACGGTTATTGCTGACAACCTTGATCATGCCACTGAGATTGCTCGTGCAGGTCGTCATATGATACGGGTGGTAACTCTTGATGGTCAGTTGATCAATGCTAGTGGAGCGATGACTGGGGGAGCCACCCGTAGTCAACGAACAGGACTTTTAAGTCAAAAGCAAATGGCTAAACAACTAGAAGAGGAACTGAAAAATCAGGAACAGCTTGCAGCGAGCTTAGAGCAAGAAATTGCTAAACTACAACAAGCGCAAAAAGCGAACGAACAAGTAGTAGCTGATTATCAGCAACAAGTTCAGACTTTACAAGATAAGTTTCATGAGCAAGAAAGTAGTTGCCAGTTGATCTCAAGTAAGCATGAGACGCTTACTAATCGGGTACAGATTTTAGAAACCCAAAATAAACAGCAAGACACTCAACATCAGGATTACGAATCACAAGTTCAACAAAATAATGAACAAGCTGATAAAGTAAACCAGAAATTGACGCAAGTTGTTGCAAAGATTAAGCAAATTCTTACCCAGATCGATGAATTACAGAATGATGAGTCGACTCAGGCACGACAATTAGCACAAATGCAACAAAAAATTGCAGTGGCTGAAGAACGACTTCAACAATATCAACGCCAAAGTCAAGAGTATAACCGGCAACGGCGAGAAGTTGAGGAGAGTTTAGAAAAGGTCACGATTGCAATCGCTGAGTTAACAACGCAATCAGCTAGTCAATCAACAAGTGAAAAATCGACACAGACAGCCTTAAAAGATGCTAAAGAAGAGCAGGCAAAAGCTAAGGTGCAACTGGAAGATAATTCAGTTGCTCTTGAAGAACTTGAGCAAAAGCTGTCACAAGCCGAAGCACATTATAATCGTCTGCAAGAACTTCAGCGGGCAGCCCTTGATGATCGTAATACCTTAAATGAAGAGCGCGTGAAGTATGAGTCAATGGTTGACCAAGCTCTTAATCGATTATCTGAGCAATATTCTATGACCATTGATGAAGCTCGCCAGCAGATGAGTGAATTGGACGAAGAGACCTTGACGACCCGGTTGAAGCTATTAAAGCGGGGATTGGATGATCTTGGTCAAGTTAATGTGGGAGCGATTGAAGAATATGAGCGTGTTCGTGAACGGTACGATTTCTTAAAGGGTCAACAAGACGACTTGCTCGCCTCTCGAGCTCAGCTTAATCAGACGATGGGTGAGATGGATGCTCAGGTAAAGAAACGTTTTATTACGACCTTTAATCAGGTTTCACAAAAGTTTGATGAGACGTTCCAACAAATTTTCTCTGGTGGTCATGCTAAACTTGTCTTAACCGATCCCCATGACTTATTAACAACCGGGGTCGATATTATGGCCCAGCCACCAGGAAAGAAAAACCAACATCTTTCATTGTTATCAGGTGGGGAACGAGCATTAACGGCGATTACCTTACTATTCGCTATTTTAAAAGTCCGCCCAGTTCCATTTGCAATTCTTGATGAACCAGAGGCAGCCTTGGATGAGGTCAATGTACAACGGTTTGCGCACTACCTCAGCAAATTTGGTACTGAAGGTCCACAATTTATCGTCATTACCCACCGTAAGGGAACGATGATGGACGCCGATGTATTGTACGGGGTTACAATGCAAGAATCAGGAGTTTCAAAGATGGTATCAGTGGACGTTGTTGATACTTTACAAGAGAGTGATAATTAACTAAATTTAGGAGGCTTCAAGTATGGGATTATTTGATATTTTCCGCCGTCATAAGAAAAAAGAAGAGGAAAAAACGCCTGATAGTTCAAGCGCAGTTGTTCAATCTGAAACCGCGCATGAAGATGAATCAGCCGATGCGACGAGTGCGGCGCCGGCTTCTGCCCCAACTCATCCGGAACCGGTAAATATTCCTCCTGCCGATAGCTATGAAGAAAAGATTAACCCGGATGGAACTCACGAAACGCTTCATAATGGGGTTAAAGAAGAAAAAGAAGAAGAGACTAGCGAGAAAAGTCACTCAGAAGAGGTAGCAGCCTCAAGTGTTTCTGAAGAAGAAGTACCGTCGTCTAGTACTCCGGAAGAAACTATTTCTGCAGAAGAACCATCTTCTAATTCTGCTGAAACTGAAACAGCCGTTGAACCGACCGAACCCGTTGCAGAAGAAGAAAAAGCGGTTGAAGAATCAGTAATGCCAACTAAAGAAGAAGTGGCAGAAGATTCCTCAACTGCTGAAGACTCAAATGAGACTGGTGATTCTGAAGAAAATGATGGTGATGAGGAGCAGGAGCAACAACCTTCTACTGAACCAGAAGAGGATCAAGAAACTGAAACGGTTAAGAAATACGATCGTGGGCTTGAGAAGTCCCGGACAGGCTTCGGGGCACGGTTAAATAAGTTCTTGGCTAATTTCCGGCATGTTGATGAAGACTTCTTTGATGATCTTGAAGATATGCTGATTGAATCTGATGTCGGTTATGATATGGCAATGAAGCTCAGTGATGAATTACGAGAAGAAGTAAAACTGCAAAACGCTAAGAGCAAGCAGGATGTTTCCAACGTCATTATTGAAAAAATGGTCGAACTTTACGATGAAGCTGGTCAAGATGAAAATCCTGACTTAACCATGGCAAAGGAAGGCCCAACTGTTATTATGTTTGTTGGTGTTAACGGTGCCGGAAAGACAACAACGATTGGTAAGATGGCCGCCCTCTTTAAGAAACAAGGTAAGAAAGTTCTTTTAGCGGCTGCTGATACATTCCGGGCCGGGGCAATTGAACAACTAGATGTGTGGGCAAAACGTGACGGTGTTGACATCGTTACCGGACCAGAAAACGGTGATCCAGCGGCCGTTGTCTTTGATGCAGTAAAACGGGCAAAAAATGAAAACTATGATATCTTATTCGTTGATACTGCTGGTCGTCTCCAAAACAAGGTTAACTTGATGAATGAGTTAGCTAAGATGAAGCGCATTCTTACTCGTGAAATTCCAGATGCTCCTCATGAAGTATTGTTAGTCTTGGATGCAACAACTGGTCAAAACGCTCTTAATCAGGCTAAACTATTTAAGGAAAGTACCGATGTAACAGGGATTGTTTTAACAAAACTAGACGGAACTGCTCGTGGGGGAATTGTTCTTGCTATCCGTAATGAACTCCACTTACCGGTTAAGTATGTGGGGCTTGGTGAAAAGGTAGACGACCTCCAGAAGTTTGATGCTGGCGACTTTGTTTATGGCCTGTTCAAAGGGTTAGTCGAAGTTGACTAGGCAGGTATGACGATATGGAAATTGAAAAGAATTATCGGATAAATTCATTATTTGAGTTTTACCAACCCTTATTAACCAAAAAACAAAATGATTATTTAGAGCTTTATTACGGGGATGACTACTCATTGGGCGAAATTGCCGAGAATTTCCATGTTAGTCGTCAAGCCGTATATGATAATATAAAGCGCACAGAAAGCATATTAGAAGATTACGAGGCCAAATTGCATTTGTATGCTGAATTTCAAGTTCGTAATCAACAGGCGGATCGAATTCAACGATACGTCCGAGAAAACTATCCAGATGATGCAACGCTCAATCACTTAGTAAATCATCTGGAAAGCTTGGAGGAAGAATAAAATGGCATTTGAAGGTTTAACAGATCGTCTGCAAAAGGCGATGGAAAAATTACGACGCAAACCCAAAGTTACAGAAGCTGATCTTCGGGAAACGATGCGTGAGATTCGGCTCGCCCTTTTAGAAGCTGATGTTAACTTTAAAGTTGTAAAAGACTTTGTAAAGACCGTTCGGGAAAAAGCAGCTGGGGCGGAAGTATTAAAAGGATTAAATCCAGCCCAACAAATCGTTAAAATTGTTAATGATGAATTAACGAAGCTGATGGGGGAAGAAGCGGTTCCGCTTAACAAAGCACCGCACATTCCAACTGTTATCATGATGGTTGGTCTTCAAGGGGCAGGTAAGACGACCACTGCCGGTAAATTGGCTTTACGATTAAAGAATGAAAATCACGCGCGGCCAATGTTTATTGCGGCCGACGTTTACCGTCCCGCCGCTATTACTCAGTTACAACAAGTAGCCGACCAGATTGATGTTCCTGTTTTTGAAAAGGGGATAGACGTTGATCCAGTGGAAATTGTTCGCGAAGGGATGGAAGTAGCCAAGAAAAATCATAATGATTATGTCATTATTGATACTGCTGGTCGGCTTCAGATTGATGAACAATTAATGGATGAGCTTGCGAATATTAAAGAGCTAGTAAATCCAAATGAAATTTTGCTTGTTATTGATTCGATGACTGGTCAAAACGCGGTTAATACGGCTCAAGGATTCGATGATAAACTTGATATCACCGGGGTTATCTTAACCAAGTTAGATGGTGATACTCGTGGTGGGGCTGCCATGTCAATCCGGGCAGTCACAGGTAAACCAATTAAGTTTGTCGGTGAAGGGGAAAAGATGGAGGATCTTGATGTCTTCCACCCTGACCGGATGGCTTCACGGATTTTGGGTATGGGGGACATGATGACCCTGATTGAAAAGGCCCAAAAGAATTTTGATGAAGAACAAGCCCAAGAAACAATGGATAAAATGCGTGAGAACACATTTGACTATAATGATTTCTTGGCGCAAATGGATCAGGTTACCAAGATGGGGCCGTTGGAAAACATTATTAAGATGATGCCGGGGATGGCTAATAACCCTGCCTTGAAGAATCTTAATTTGGATCCTAAGCAATTTGCTCATATCCGGGCCATTGTTCTTTCAATGACGCCAGAAGAACGTGAAAATCCTGATCTAATGAATCCTAGTCGTCGTCGTCGTTTAGCAGCTGGTGCGGGACGCCCAATTGTTGAAGTTAACCGAATGATTAAGCAATTTAATCAAATGCGTAAGATGATGAAGCAGGTTACAAACGGTAACTTCAATGGAATGCAAAATATGTTTGGCGGACAAATGCCAGGTGGCAAGATGGGACAAATGGCAATGAACCGTATGGCGCGAAAAATGAAAAAAGACAAGCAAAAACGCATTAAAAAGCTTCGTAAATTACGAAAGAAAAAATAATTTCAAAAAATTTAAGCCTGTCAAGAAAAAATACTTTACATTCTATTTGAACACTGGTATATTATTATCTGTTAAAAGAAATCAGGGAGGTGCAAAGAATGTCTGTTAAAATTCGTTTAAAGCGCATGGGTTCAAAGAAGCGTCCATTCTACCGGATCGTTGTAGCTGACTCACGTGCCCCACGTGATGGTCGTTTTATTACTTCAGTAGGTACTTACAACCCATTGACTACTCCTAAGGAAGTCAAGTTTGATGAAGACGCTGTTATGGAATGGTTACAAAAGGGTGCTCAACCTTCAGATACTGTTCGTAACATGCTTCAAGCAGCTGGCGTTATGAAGAAGTACCACGAAGCAAAGTACGCTAAGAAGTAGTGATAATCAGTCATGGCTGAGACAGATATTGAGTCGTTAATTCGTAGTTTAGTTATTCCGCTATTGAAGCAGCCACAGGCATTGTCAATTACCCAAAAAGATGATGGACGTTACCATCGTTATATAATTGATGTTGCTCCCAATGATGTTGGCCGTCTAATTGGTCGACAGGGACACGTTGCCGCAGCATTGCGAACAATAGTCGAGGGTACTCAATCTCGACGGGCTAACTCTAAGCGAGTCCGGTTATTAATTAATGACCATCGTCACTAAATTTAAAACTCCCACACTAATCTGTGGGAGTTTTTGTCTTTTCAGGAGGAATTTATGGAATATTATAATGTTGGTAAAATTGTAAATACTCATGGTGTTCGCGGAGAAGTGCGCGTATTAGCAACTACTGATTTTATTGATGAACGATTTGCCAAGGGAAATACCTTGTACCTACAACAATCAGGCGAGCCTTTACCATTGACGATTGAAAGTACACGGCAACATAAGGGCTTTGTTCTTGTTAAGTTTGTTGGCTACGATAATATCAATGATGTTGAACAATTCCGTGACCATGAATTAATGGTCAGTGCTGATGATCAACAACCCTTAGACGATGGTCAATATTACTACCACCAGATTATTGGATTAGACGTTGAAACAACAGATGGCCGTCACTTGGGGAAAATTAAGGAAATTCTGTCTCCTGGTGCGAATGATGTGTGGGTTGTTGAACGCCCAGAAAAACGAGATTTGTTATTACCGGTGATTGATGATGTTGTTAAAAACGTTGATCTTGATAAGAATCTTGTAACAGTCGAATTAATGGAAGGACTTGAATAATGAGGATTGATATTTTAAGCTTATTCCCCAATATGTTTCAAGCAACAATGGGGGAATCCATTATCGGTAAGGCACAAGATAATGGATTTATCGACATTAATGTGACCGATTTTCGTCAATATACTACCGATAAGCATAATCATGTTGACGATGCTCCATTTGGTGGTGGAGCGGGGATGCTCCTTCAAGCGCAACCGATTTTTGACGCAATGGATGCAATTCATGAACAAACGAAAGATCAGTATTCAAAGGGACGGGTTATTTTAATGGATCCCGCTGGTCGAAAGTTTGATCAAGCCTACGCCAAAGAGTTAGCCCAAGAAGATCACTTAACATTTATCTGCGGGCATTATGAAGGTTATGATGAACGAATCCGTAATTTAGTCACCGATGAAGCATCTCTTGGTGACTATGTGTTAACAGGCGGGGAATTAGCGGCGATGGTGATGATTGATGCGACCGTCCGCTTTGTTCCTGGTGTCCTCGGCAACATGTCTTCACCAATGGGAGATTCATTTAGTAACGGTTTGCTAGAATATCCTCAATATACACGTCCGGCAGATTTTCGGGGGATGAAGGTGCCGGAAGTTCTTACGAGTGGTAATCACCAGAAAATTAAAGAATGGCGGATGCGTGAATCGCTACGGCGGACTCTTCACCGGCGACCAGACCTTTTAAAAACCGCTAAGCTCAGTCGGGAACAGCAATTAATGTTAGAAGATATTAAGCTGGATGAAGATCCAACTGTTCCAGACTAAGGTGACGTGAATGAAAAAATTAATTAAACGATTATTTCTTAAGCAAAACCCCCGTGTTTATGAAGAAAAGGATGCGCAACTAACCCCTAGTTTGCGAACAAGAGACTTAATTGGACTAGGAACTGGGATGGTCGTGGGAACGGCTATCTTTACTTTGCCAGGGATTGTGGCAGCTGAGCATACTGGTCCCGCGGTTCCATTGGCCTTCATTGTAGCCGCAATTGGCGCAGGATTATCGGCATTAGCCTATGCAGAAACGTCCTCAGTCCTTCCTTTTGCTGGTTCCGCTTTTTCCTGGATCAATGTTTTGTTTGGTGAATTCTTTGGCTGGATTGCTGGCTGGGCGCTTTTAGCTGAGTATTTTATTTCAGTCGCTTTTGTTGCGTCTGGATGGTCAGCTTATATGCAAGGATTTCTTGGGAGTTTTGGGATTAAATTACCACACGCCTTAACTGGTGGTTTTGATCCACATACAGGGTCTTATATTGATATTCTGGCCGCCTTTGCAATTCTAATTGTTGGAATTTTAATTTCCCGCGGCGTCCATCAGGTTAGCCGGATTGAAAATATTATTGTTAGTGTAAAACTACTAGTAATTTTAATGTTTATCGTTGTAGGGGCAACTGCAATCCATCCCCAAAACTATGTCCCATTTCTCCCCGCTCATCAACCAGGCACCACTTTTGGGGGCTGGCAGGGAATCTTAGCTGGGACTGCGCAAATCTTTATTGCTTATGTCGGCTTTGATGCGATTGCGGCTAATACAGCTGAAACGATTAATCCGCAAAAGACAATGCCACGAGGATTGATCGGGACGTTATTGCTAGGAACAGGCTTCTTTATTGCGGTTTCGCTCGTATTAGTGGGGATGTTTAAATATAGCCGTTATGCAAATAATGCAGAACCAGCAGCCTGGGCTTTAAGACAGTCTGGACACTATATTACGGCGAACTTGCTTTCCGTTGTAGCGATTGTTGGTATTTTCTCTGCGTTAATCGCAATTCTTTTAGCTTCCTCTCGACTAATCTATGCCTTTGGACGGGACGGGTTACTACCAAAATCACTCGGACAAATCGATGGTAAGCACGTCCCTAATCACGCATTATGGATGATTACTTTCTTGGCCATGATCTTAGGTTCTGTTTTCCCATTTACGTTCTTGGCAACCCTTGTTTCTGCGGGAACCCTGGTCGCATTTATCTTTGTTTCTCTGGGAATTTATGCCTTACGTCCGCGGGAAGGGGTAGATTTGCCCGAAGCTCAGTTTAAGATGCCATTATATCCAGTACTTCCAGCGATTTCGGCGATCTTTTCAGCTGTGATCTTCTGGGGCCTAAATACTGATGCAAAAATTTTAATGGTTGGTTGGTTCGTGATCGGCTTGTTAATTTACTTTATCTATGGAATTCGTCATTCAATCATTAATAAAGAAACCCACTAATTTACCCTTGAAAGACAGCCGAAAACAATGTATAGTAGTTATTGGCTGTTTAGCTGTGAATAACGGTATTCCGCTGCCCGTCATACAGGACATGAATGTCGGCGAAAGGAAAGAAATATATTATGCGTCAAAATAAGTTAATCGAAAAGATTACTGCTAGTCAATTACGGGATGATATTCCAGAATTCCGTGCCGGTGATACTGTTCGTGTTCACGCTCGTATCGTTGAAGGTTCACGTGAACGTATCCAGATGTTCGAAGGTGTTGTTATCAAGCGCCACGGTGCTGGTATCAGTGCTACTTACACTGTACGTAAGATCAGTAACGGTGTAGGTGTTGAACGTACTTTCCCAGTTCACTCACCACGTGTTGACAAGATTGATGTTCTTCGTTACGGTCGTGTACGTCGTGCTAAGCTTTACTACTTACGTGAACGTACTGGTAAGGCTACTCGTATCGCTGAACGTCGTCGCGACAACTAGTAGTGCAGAACCCTTGTGTATCAAGGGTTCTTTTTTTGTTTTAAAATTATTTTTAAGAAAAAAGAAAGAGTAAAAATAATTTTTCAAAGCAAATGGTAGGTTTTTGGTAGTTTTTTATAGTTCATCAAGTTTTGACGCTTCCTTTTCAATTGCTTTTTGTGTCACATGAAGATATATCTGGGAGGTAATCTTACTACTGGAGTGACCAACTCTTTGTTGGATTACATATAGCGGAATTCCTAACTCAGCCATTTTTGAAATATGAGTATGCCTAAATACATGAGTACTTAATGGTTTATTAAGTTTAAGTTTCTTTTTTGCTGATCTTAAAACAGTATTTACTGATGCCGTTTGAATCGGTGTACCATTTTCAGTTGCGAAGATAAAACCTTTGCCATTAGATTTTTTCTTCAAATCAAGATAAATTTGAACGGCTTTCTTTGGTAGTACAACGCTACGGACTGAGGATGATGTTTTAGGTGTGTCGCTCTTTTTTTGTTCTTTGATTTTAATTCGTTTATACTCTAATGTACCGGTTATATCTACAAACCAATGGTTGTCCTTTTGGTAAACATCATCAAAACTTAAAGCGGCTGCTTCGCCAAAACGTAGCCCGGTGAGATATAACCATTCGCAAAGTTCTCCGTAGATCCTAGTATTGTTATATAGATACTTGAGTACGGCTTTAAGTTCGTCAGCTTCAAGAAACTTATCTTTAATTTGTTGACCATTAGCAGGGGCTTTATAATCAATTTTAACGTTATCAACTGGGTTATCTTTTGCATATGAGTGTTTTACGGCATAATCAAATAACTTGTGTAGATAGTACTTATATCGTGATACATAGCCACTAGACAACTCTCTATCCCCATACATTAGACTTTCTAGTTTTTCAGTAATGATAAGTGGAGTAAATTTTTCAACCAAGGCATCGTTACCAAAAATATCTAGTAAGGTATTAACCATTGTTTGATGGCTATAATACGTTGATCTCCTAATTCGTGGCTTTTCATATTCAGTATATTCATCAAGTAACTGTTTGAGTGTAATTCCATGAATTGTTTTTCCGATACCGACTTTTGATAAAGCTTTGGATATGCGATTATCTAGAATAATTTGAGCTTGCTTAGCAGTACTCTTTTTATGATCTTTTAATACTGATGATTTTAGTTTTATTAGTTAGAGGATCTTTATATTGCTCAAAGAAGCGGAACTTTCCATTGCGTTCTTGCATCCACATAATTATTTACCTTCAATCTCCATCATACTTACAGATTCTTCTAAATCATCGAGGATTTCGTTGGTTTCAATAAAAGCAATCCATTTTTGACTAGAGGTGTTTCTGTTGGCCTTCATCCCTTTATATAGCTTATCGTAAACATTCCCAATAAAATCATCAGTGAATTTATCCACAGTGCGTTCAATCTTAGCTTCGTTCCAGCGTTTAGCAGGTTGGCGCTTTTTATTTTTCGATTCTTGCTCTGTTCGCACCTTATCCTTAAAAATAGTAATTGCAGTAGAGGTATTATTGATATATTCAAGTAGTTCATTTTTGTTCATGGCGAGTGGCCCTTTCCGTACATACGTTCTTTTGTAGTGTTTTTTAAACCGGTCGATTTCGACCGGTTTAAGTTAAGCAATATAACTTTTATCTTCTGTATTCCATTCACTAATAGGAATAGCTTTATCAACATTCTTTACAAGTTCTGATAGTGAGTCCTTATTCGTAATTATGGTTGGGTTAACTCTTTTATCTGATTCAAGATCAAGTAGAAATGGTTTAAATGTTTGATTCGGTTTTTCATAATCATTTTCCTTAATTATCATATTAAGACTGAAGTTGTCAGAATTTTTGCTTAGTAATGTTACATTATTTTTATACCATTCATTAATTTGCGATTGTTTAGGACCAATTTGAATAAAAGATACCTGATTATTTTGCGTAAGGTATGTGTAATCCATTTCGAATTTTAACGGTAGTTCGGCAGAAGGTTTTATTTTAAGATTAGATTTCAGTTTAGTATTAATTAATTTTTTAGATTCAAATGTTTCAAAGACATACTTTTTTAAAGTAATAATATTACTATCTTGCTTTGGAAAAAAATCGTCTCCTATATATGTGGAAATTAGATTATTGAAAATATTAATATCATTATCGGTGATGGCAAAATGAATTTTTGAAAAAACAATATTTTCTGAAATCTTTCCTCCAAGAAAATTATTCCAGTCTCCATCAGCTTCATAATGTGCTACTTGGAATATGGTAGGATTTACTTGGATTTTTTTTAATAGAAATTCAAGATATTCTACTGAGTTTTTGTAAATTTTTCGATCAATATTATTCCAAAAGAAATAACGAAATTTTTTACTTTTCTCGGGAAGAAAACTGTAAGTAATTTCATTAGTTTTGGGATTTCCTATAATTATCCCGATATTTACTCTTTCATAGGTAATAAGATTGGGAATGTACGATATTATTGAATACCATAATTTATGCCGCTGATTGGCCATTCTAATTTACCTCCTAGTGAATTATTAAATGCACCTAATTCATAAAGTCTTTCTAGTAAATACCTAACTAGATATTTACTTTTTTCTATAAAATTAACGTAAGTATCTAGTTGAAGAGTATCTCCTGAAACCCAAACTGAGGGGATTTGATTTATAAACATTCTTAAATCTTCTGATTTAAGAGATTCAATTTTAGATATTATTTTTGCAAAAGGATTACCTGATTCAAAGAATATATTATTTTGCATTCCAGAAAAAATGGTACCTAAAGGATTAAGAGGCTTATTAGTAGACTGAAGTAACTTACATAAAAAGTAATCAATATAATTATTTGGATCCTGATCTTTATCCGGAATTGATTGCATAAATCTTACTTTATCTTTATTCCAGTAAGGAGATAAAAAGCAATGTCCAAAATCTAAAGCAAATACTTTCCTATTATTATGGTGATTAGTAATAATAATGTTACCTTCATTACCAAAGCGATCACAATTAGCAGTTAATAAATCAAGCGCGATTATTGAGGCATATGCTTCGGGATTTTCAACATTTCTAAAGAAAGAGTTCCATGAGCGAATAATTTGTGGTTTACCGTGTTGCATGGCTTCTATATAATGAGGGACAAGATTGCTTTCGGTATTATTTAAAATTTCACTTCCAAAGTAAAGACCCGGTTTAAGGTGATATTGAAATCTTAAGTCTTCATTTGCTTCAAGAAATTCCTTTTCTAAATTTAGAATAGCACAACTAGGGATAGGAATTTGTAAAGAATTTGCTATTTGACTAACAAAGAGCTCTTGCATAAAAACTGCATTTTCATTATGGGAAACTCCGTTTTGGTCTATAACATATTGTCTTTTCAAAAAATAATTTTTATTATTTGAAGCTAAAATAGATATAGGTTTACTCATACCTAGTTGAGGATTGAGGGAGGCATCGATTTGATCAACGTATTCTTTATCTATTTGCAATAAATTTCATCCTTTCTTTGAAGAGAGCTTTTATTTACCTTGCAGATTTACGATAACCAGCAGCTTGTGCTTCGGCTTCTGTATTAAAGTAAACTGCATTAGCTGAGTTCATACGGTAGCCTTGTTGGTCTGGAGTATGGTAAACCATCGTGCGTGAATTACCAACGATCGTACCCTGCTGGTCAGTTTCCATATCACCTTTGACTGTATTAAAATCGGTATCATTACTATCGTTGCTTGTAGCGGTTGAACTAGCTTCATTACTAGTGTCAGAATCATCATTATTCTCGGTAGATGAGTCATCATAATCATCTGATGAGTTAATATTGCTTTCATCGTCTGCTGATTCATCTTTGTTACTGCTGCCTTCATCTTTCTTGCTACTACTAGACGATACTTTAGCAGAACTAGCAGAGTGTGATATTTCTTTAGTTGTATTATTAGCTGCACCATATAGACTACTAAAGATTATAAGAGCAATTAATGATGGCAGTATTCTTGTTAAGAATAGGTGCTTTCTGTTGTCATTTTCTTGATAAACTTTAACTCCAAAATAAATAATGGCTACAATAGAAGCGATAATTCCTAGAAACATTAATATTTTAAATAGCCAAATAATTATAAATAGAACGAAAGCAAAACCTATTATCGTTCCTAATCCTTTATTTTTCATAAAATCAAATCCCCAAGGTTATTTTTTAAATTGTTTTCCCACAGTTCATACATACAAAATCTGTTTTCTTTGATCCTTTGCCAGCAAAACCGGCCAAGGTACCGACTTTAAGTCCACCAGTAACAACTGTCCCAGCGACGGCTTTTCCAACCGAAAAACTTTTTTTATGCACCCCGAGTGGTTGTACGTTTGTACTTCTACACTTGGGGCATTTTATTTTATTGCGATTTTTAAGTTGATATTTTTGAATCTTAAGTTGATTCTTTTGAAGTTTCAGCTCATTCTTTTGTATTTTTGCTTCACGTTTTTGTTCTTTAGTTGCTTGACGTTCAGCTTCTCTTGCTTTAGCTTGTTCTCTTATTTCCTCAAACTTTTGATCCCGTTCTTCTTTATCCTTAGCGATTTCTTCTGGTGTACATGTGTCCTTAAATCGGGGTTGTGTCCGCATGACGAGCCAAATCGCTATGAAACAAATTCTTCCCAACCAAGGAATATTGAATGAACAAATATTGGTTAGCCCAATGATGAATCAGCGACTAATCCGGTCGCAAAACCACCAGAAGGATCACCTTTCCAAAATTGTGGTTCTTTCTTATTGCTTTCAGTATTCATTAATCTTCCCCCCATTTAATATCGTTGATTTTGATTATAGTCGGGCATACTTTGTCCATTTGCTTCTGCTTGGTCACGCTTAGCTACCCAATTTTGGAAGTTTTGTGTTTCACTGCCATCAGGATTTTCGATACCTTGTTTAACGTTCCAATCATGTTGAATTCTACCGGTTTCAGCTTGAACTTTTGGATCACCACCAGAAGTAGAGGAACCACTACCGTTAGAATTAAAGTGGGGTACTTGGATATTTGACGCTGAGCTAGTTGAAGTGTTAGCTGATGGAACATTAATGTCTAAATCATTCGAATCAGTATCTTGATTATCTGAACTTACAAGATTTAATGAAAAATCATCATCTTGATCTTCGTCGTGAGTATGATGTTTTTTCACGCTGGATGATTCAGTGTTTTGCTTATTATTTTTCTGTGATGCAGAGTGACTACAACCTGCTAGCGATAGGCCAGCAACAACAGTAATACAAATAAGACCTATTTTCCTCATAAAATTACTCCCTAATAATTACAGCTTTTACCGTTTGGATAACCAAGTAGTTTCTCAATTAGGCGTTTGAGAGCCTTTTTGATTGCAACCTTTACAAAATGTAGCAGTTGCTTAACGAGCCCGTTCGGTACGATCAGAATGAGAAGTACAAACTTCATAGGAGAACCCCTTTTGTGCGTAAGTTTTGATCGTTACTCCCAACACGCAATAGCTATTGTACCATAATTTATTTATACTATAATATACATATCAGAATGAGAATTACCGGCATGCAAAGTGGATTCAGTTCGTTACTTAATCCGTAACTGATACTAAGTTGATGAATAAAGAGCGCCTTAAGCGTCCCAAGACCGGTACTGAAGGTGTCCAAATAGGGCACCTTTATTTTTGTTTTAAATTAAAAAACTCACCACAATCATGATTGCAGTGAGTAGTCAAAGTAAATTAATTTTAAAAAACATTTTTCATCAATTGGGATGGGAGATTTTGATAGGTAGTGAGTTCGGTGATTGATTTAGTTCTTTAAATCGAAAAAGTCTCCCATTTCCTTAAGGCTGCGATCTTCTTTTGAACGACCTTTATTAATAACGGCTGTTTGAATTTGGTGATAGAAAGTAAGCGCTTCTTCGTATGCTTCCTTGTAAACCCTTAATTTGTCTTGAGTAGTAAGGTCCGGTGAACTTTGCACACAAGCTAAAGCAAACTTAGCAGGGTCGATTCGATACTTGGTTAAGTCCATTTGTTTCACTTCCCTTCTCTAGCAATAATTATAACAGCGGTGATTGATAAATACTGTTAAGAAGGCTTGCGTGAAATTTTCTTATTGCGTAGCTAGTTCTTTTATTTTATAGTTAAGACTAGAATTATCACTTGATGAGGTGACATGTGATGAATTACGAGGAGCTGTTTCAAAAAATTGGTGAGTGGGCGCATGAACGCGGGATTGACCACGCAGATCCACGTGTCGAATTTATGAAGATGGCAGAAGAGCTTGGCGAACTTTCTAGTGCGTATAATAAGGAAAATCGGACCAAGCTTATCGACAGCATCGGTGACTTACAGATTGCACTGCTAATCTTTTGTAAATTAGTGGGCGTTGACCATCAACAAGCGCTTACCGCAGCTTATCAAGAGATTGCAAAGCGAACGGGTAAGACAACTGCCGATGGGGTATTCATCAAAGAAAGCGACCTTAAATCAAGAAATAAAAAGGAGAAATAGCTGTGAAATTTATTTCGTGGAACATTGATTCAATTAATGCAGCACTAACTGGAACTTCCGTACGGGCAGGGGAAACGCGGGAAGTATTAAAAAAGATTGCAGCGATGAAGCCAGATGTCATCGCCATTCAAGAGACTAAGCTGTCAAAGAATGGGCCAACTAAGAAGCATTTGACGGTTTTACAAGAATTATTCCCCAATTATGAAGTGGCATGGCGAAGTTCCGTTGAACCAGCACGGAAAGGGTATGCTGGGACCATGTACCTCTATTTAGCCCAATATGAGCCGAAAGTAACTTATCCTAAAATTAATGCGCCAGAACCAATGGATGATGAAGGAAGAATCATTACCCTTGAATTTCCGGACTTCTATGTTACGGAAGTATATACGCCAAATTCTGGCAACGGGCTTAAACGGTTAGATGAGCGGCAAACGTGGGATGATTGTTACCGGGACTACTTGCATGAACTTGATCAGCAAAAACCGGTAATTGCTAGTGGTGATTTTAATGTGGCTCATGAAGAGATTGATTTAGCTCATCCAGCAACCAACCATCATTCTGCTGGCTTTACTGATGAAGAACGTACGCATTTCTCAAAACTATTAGCAGCTGGCTTTACTGATAGTTTCCGGCACCTTCATCCCGACGAAAAGGGAGTTTATTCCTGGTGGGCACAACGGGTAATTACTAGTAAACAAAATAACTCTGGCTGGCGGATTGATTACTGGTTAGTCAGTGACCGGCTCGCTGATAAGATTACAGAAGCGGGGATGATCGATAGTGGAGAACGTCGCGATCATACGCCAATTATTCTAGAAATTGATCTTTAACTGAAAATAAGAGATTTGGAGCACTAACTTTGTCCCAAATCTCTTATTTTGTTATTTATTCCAAATAATGTGGTGATTATCATTTTTAGCAGTGTGACCAATTACTTTTCCATTCAAGTAAACAGTAGTTGGACAGCCCTTTTGAATGTCTTTTTCAGATAACTTCTTAAGGTCGTTATCTGCTAATGTGCCATACACACCATTTTGCAAATCTTGAATCAAAAGTGAACGACGGGCTTTAGATAATTGATAGATATCATTATTAACATCAATTTTAATCTTGTTGTCCCGCGAATAGGTAATATCCTTGATTGAAGAAAATCCTTTGAATGTTTTGTCATTCTGTTCATATTGTTGACAATTACCTAAATAATCAGCGATATAACGATTAGCTAAATCATTCTTTTCCTTTGTCATCTCAGCAGCATAGGCAACACTGGTCGATTGAAAAAGGGTAGTGCTAAGTCCAGTACTAGTTCCAACAGTAATACCAGCAAGAGCAAGTACAAGGCCCTTAGAAACTTTATTCATAATGTAAATCTCCTCATCAATAAATCTCGTCCTCTTAATTATGATCATTTTAAGGGAAATAAACAAGGGAAAATAATTAAGAATAAGATTATTAGATTGAATTATCATCTCTATCTTCAAACTAGTGTATAATATTTACTAAACCCATTACTAAAAGAGGTGAAAATGATGGCGACAATTAAAGAAATTGCGGAAAAATCAGGATATTCACCAGCAACGGTATCGCGCCTTTTGAATAATGACCAAAATTTATCGATCAGTCCAAGTACCCGCAATAAGATCATGACGGTGGCTAATGAGCTTGGCTATTGGAACAACCACAAGAAAAATTCTCAGCAGCAACCAATCCGTCCTAATCTTGCTTTATTGTATCGGGTAAGTGGTAAAGAACAACTGCAAGATGAATATTTTGCGTTTTTGCGCAATGCAATTATTAAAGAAGTCGATGAAGCGGGGGCGCAAGTTGAAATCTTTAGTAATATCAAAGATTTAATTGCGGCGGCTGATTCGTTCCAAGGATTTATTGGCGTGGGTGCGGACCGGGTAACGCAAGACCAGCTTATCGAACTCCATCAATACTTACCGCATGGCGTTTTTGTCGATATTAATCCGATGCCGCAATTATTTGATTCTGTCCAGCCTAACCTTGAATTAACGATTCAAGATGCTCTTCATCGCCTCACCAAAGCAGGTTATGAACGAATCGGCTTCATTGGCGGAAAAGGCCTTAATCTCAATAACGTCCAACAAGCTGATGCCCGTGAAATCGCCTTTCGTGAATTTACAGGGATGCAAGGGATAAAAGAAGCGCCATTATATGTGGACGGACCATTTAATGTAAAAAACGGTTATCAACTTGGTAAACGGGTTCTTGAACAAAGCGGTGATAATTTACCGGAAGCCTTTATTATTGCCTCTGATACGCTAAGTGTTGGTGTTCTTCAAGCTTTTAATGAAGCGGGGGTAATTGTGCCACGTGATACTATCGTGATTAGCATCAATAACAGTGAAGTTGCTAAGTATGTTTCACCGCCGTTAACGTCCTACAATATCAACCAAGAGACGCTTAGCCGGATGGCAATTAACCTTCTCCAAGATTTAATAACTCATCCCCAGCGTCCGCACGTTCATCTGACAGTAAATACCGATATTGTTTTTCGTAAAAGCTTTCCTAAAGAAAATAAGTAGCTAATCAGTATTCGTATCAGCGATTCACGGATTAGCTATTTTTTATTTCTTCTTTAGTAATGAATTTACTTTTTAAATAAATATTTACTAAAACTAACTAAAGAATTATAATGTATTTGTAAGCGATTGCAAAAAGCTGTAGTTTGGAGGTTGTAAATATGACACATAGCCATAAGCTCACGGGGAAGCAGCTTATTTCTCGTGCTTCGTTTTGCTTTGGTAACTTAGGGCACTCCGCATTTTATGGGGTAATGAGTACTTACTTTATTATCTTTGTAACAAGCGGAATGTTCGCGGGACTAAGCAAAACGGTTGCTAATAAACTAATTGGGTTGATTACTGGTTTGATTGTTTCTGTCCGGATTTTGGAATTATTAATTGATCCGCTATTAGGAAATATTGTTGATAATACGAAGACCCGGTGGGGAAAATTTAAGCCATGGATTTTAATAGGAAATATCGTTAGCGCGATTTTGCTGTTAATCCTGTTTACCGGAATCTTTGGCTTAGCAAAATATAATTGGGTTCTTTTTGCCATTCTATTTGTTATTATTTTCGTTACGTTTGATATTTTCTACTCATTTTCTGACGTTTCGTATTGGGGAATGGTGCCCGCTTTAAGTGAAGATTCTGAAGAGCGGGGTGTTTATACCGCTCTCGGTGCTTTTGCGGGAACGCTTGGCTGGAACGGATTAACGATTATCGTGGTACCGATTGTAACGACCTTTACTTATTTAGCTACAGGTCATCATCGGCAGGGGCCAGCTGGTTGGTTTGCCTTTGCTGCCATCATTTCGGCATTAGCTGTTATCTGTGCTTTGGTTGTTTGTGTTGGGACGAAAGAAAATTACAATGTGATTCGTAAGTCTGCTCAAGATAAGACAACTATTCGGGAAGTTTTTTCAGCAATTTTTCACAATGACCAAATCTTATGGCCAAGTTTGGCATATTTACTTTATTCATGTGCCTATGTTGTAACTAATGGTGTCCTTTTTTACCTTTACAAGTTTGTTATTGGTAAACCTGGTGAATTCTGGATTGTTGGGGTCATCGCTACGATTATTGGTTTCTGTACTAGTCCCCTTTATCCTATTTTGAATAAATTTATTCCACGAAAATGGCTATTCATTGGTGGCCAGGTCTGCATGAGTTTAGCATATTTAATCTTTATTTTTGCCCGCTCTAATGTTTTAATGATGGACTTTGGATTGGTCTTGTTTAACATTAATTTTGCCCAATTGGTAACAGTCTTAACATTAACGGATGCAATTGAATATGGCCAATTAAAGTCTGGTCAACGAAATGAAGCGGTTGTTCTTGCTGTGCGACCAATGATTGATAAATTAACAGGGGCAATCTCAAATGGACTTGTCGGTTATATCGCAATCGCGGCTGGAATGACAGGGAGCGCAACTGCTGCTGACATGACAGGTCATGATATTCGGACTTTTGATAGTATGGCCTTTTATATCCCACTGGCATTAGCTGTTTTGTCAATTTTTGTCTTCCTTTTTAAGGTGAAATTGAGTGAAAAAGTTCATGCGGAAGTAGTTGAAGAGTTAAAGGATAAATTAGCACAAGGAGAACTGACAAGTGAAGAGTCGACATCATCGACTGGTCTTAAAGAAGAAACGATTTATGCCCCAACAGATGGCGAATTAGTTGCAATGAAAGAAGTCGTCGATCGTGATGGTCAACCGTTCCCCGGAAAGGGCTTTGCGATTAGGCCAACTAGCGATAAATTGTACGCCCCATTTGACGGGAAGATTAACTTTACGTTTGGCACCCGTCATGCGTTTGGTATTACTTCTGACAAGGGGTTAGAAATGATTGTTCATATTGGTGTCGGGACCGTAAATATGCGTGGTGAAGGCTTCAATGCCCATTATAATGACGGTCAAATCGTTAAAAAGGGTCAGCTACTCTTTGATTTTGATCGTGAATTGATTAAACAAAGCGGGTATGAAGACTGGGTAATTACTTTCTTTGCGCAACCGCATAATATTGAAGCAAAGGCTGGTTTTACTCCCGGTAAGATTGTTAAACATGGTGATAAGGTAGTAACAGTAGAATTTAAATAGGGTGAGCGAATGATGAAGAAAAAATTGCCTCGTTTCTTATATGGTGGCGACTATAATCCCGAGCAATGGCCAGAAGAAACGTGGGCTGAAGATATTAAAGTATTTAAGCAGGCAGATATAAATACCGCCACGATCAATGTTTTTTCATGGGCTTTGCTTGAACCGCAGGAAGGAAAATACGATTTTACTAAGCTTGATAAGATTATCAAAGAATTAACGGCTGCTGATTTTGATATCGTTCTTGCCACTTCAACCGCCGCGATGCCCGCTTGGATGTTCAAGAAATACCCAGATGTTGCGCGGGTCGACTACCAAGGACGCCGCCATGTATTTGGTGCCCGGCATAACTTTTGCCCAAGCAGTAAAAATTATCGGCGCTTAGCTAAAAATCTTGTTGAACAGCTTGCTAAAAGATATGGCGATAATCCGCATATTGTTGCTTGGCATGTTAATAATGAATATGGTGGAAATTGTTATTGTGAAGAATGCCAAACAGAATTTCGGCAATGGTTGAAGGCGCGCTATCAAACCTTGGATAACCTTAATCATGCATGGAATATGAATGTGTGGAGTCATACAATTCATGACTGGGATGAGATTGTTGTGCCCAATGAACTTGGTGATGCATGGGGCCAAGAAGGATCGGAAACAATTGTCGCCGGACTTTCAATTGATTATTTACGTTTTCAATCGACCCAAATGTTTGATTTATTTAAGATGGAAAAGCGAATCATTGAAAAATATGATCCAACAACCTTAGTCACTACTAACTTTCATAGTCTGCCCAATAAAATGATTGATTATCAGCGGTGGGCGAGTGCGCAAGACATCATATCATACGATAGTTATCCGGCTTATGATGCGCCGATTTATCAACCAGCATTCTTATATGATTTGATGCGTTCCTTAAAGCACCAGCCGTTTATGTTGATGGAATCCACGCCATCACAAGTTAACTGGCAACCATATAGCCCATTAAAGCGTCCGGGACAGATGGCGGCCACTGAATTACAGGCAGTTGCGCATGGTGCAGATACCGTTCAATTTTTCCAGTTGAAGCAGGCGCTGGGGGGATCAGAAAAGTTTCATGGTGCCGTGATTAATCATGCCAACCGGACTGATACCCGGGCATTTAAGGAAGTGGCAAAATTAGGTCATGATTTAAGAAAAGTGGGCCCGGTTATTAAGAATTCTCAGACTAACGCGCGGGTGGCTCTTATCTTTGACTGGAGTAATTTCTGGTCCTTTGAGTATGTCGATGGTATTACCCAGGACCTAAAATATGTACCAATTATTCTTGATTATTACCGGCAATTTTATGAACTGAATATTCCAACTGATGTAATTTCGGTTGATGATGATTTTAGTCAGTATGATCTTATAGTCGCCCCCGTTCTTTACATGGTTAAGGATGGCTTAGGTAAGAAGATTACGGATTATGTTGCAAACGGGGGTAATTTTATTACTAGTTTTATGTCCGGAATGGTAAATGAATCCGATGGTATTTATCCGGGCGGTTATCCTGGACCATTAAAAGAGGTAATGGGGCTGTGGGTTGAAGAAAGTGATGCAATCCTCCCTAATAAAGATGTTAAATTAACAATGACGACCGGGGATGAATTAACGGGACATTTAATAGCAGATTTAATTCGGCTTAATGGAGCCCATGTCCTGGCTAAATACGCTAGTGAATTTTATGCTGGGACTCCCGCGGTAACCGAGAATACCTATTCAAAGGGAAAAGCATGGTATGTCGGTAGTCGCCTTGACCATGCTAGTCTCCGTAAGATCATTATGCATGTTGTTGATGATGTGCACCTTTCCGCGTTAGTCAAAGAGCCAACAGAACTGGAGGTAACAAAACGCCAAAATTCAGCAGGTCAGGATATTTACTTTGTCCTTAATATGGGAAAGGGTAAACAACCATTACCAGTAGAATTTCAAAAGGGTTATCGAGACCTTTTGACTGGGGATTCACCTGAAACGATGCTTGATTCGTGGGATGTTGAGATCCTGGTTCAAGAATAAAAAAAACGGCTAAGGGAGCGAGACAGAAGTCACTTGTGACTTCGTTTTCGAGCCCCCGCAAGCAACAATAGGCCTCTAACGTTCGGTTTTGCCGGACGTTAGAGGCCATTGTTGTA
>NZ_JAJGVH010000009.1:0-215 GCF_020785355.1 Limosilactobacillus reuteri
AGCGAAAGCTTAAGTAATTCTGTATCGATGAGCGAAAGTTTAAGTAACTCCGTTTCCATGAGTGAAAGCATGAGTAACTCGGTCTCAATGAGCGAAAGCTTAAGCAACTCGGTATCGATGAGCGAAAGTTTAAGTAACTCCGTTTCCATGAGTGAAAGCCTCAGTAACTCAGTCTCAATGAGTGAGAGCTTAAGTAATTCCGTCTCGATGAGTGA